>NZ_PREV01000026.1:782500-1143333 GCF_002959965.1 Microbulbifer pacificus | reverse complement strand
TCACCGGGGGAAGCGGATGTTGTCATTATTTCTCCTGTGCGTCGCCCGCAGGCCAAAAAATAGTCAATTGGCGCGCCATCATACACAAAAAATGGCAGTGATGCCTTTGGCTGGCGGAGAACCGCTGTTTATTCTTGGAATTCGTGAATTTTCAGCAACGATCGATTCAATTGTTAGATTTGGAATGAGCTGGACGCCAGTCCCTTGGCGGTGAAAGCGTCGTGGAGTGCGCAATATGTGATCTGGTGATGTCAGCAGTTGGAAGCCTGCCGCGGAGCGGCGGGCGTCGCGATATGACAGAGGAGCGCGGGCGCGGTGCGCCCGCGAGAATTCCTCAGAACTTGTAGCCGAGACCGACGGAATATACCCAGGGGTCTACGTCCACATCGGTGGAGATGCGGGTGTTGTAACCCTGGTCATTGCGGAAATAGATTTTGGCATCGGTGTCGATGTCCAGGTACCAGACGGCGGCGTTGAACAGCCAATTGCTGTCGCGCCCGAACATGATGTCGATACCCAGCTCGCCGGCAAGGCCCCAGGAGTCGTCCAGCTTCAGATCCGCGTTGCTGACCGCCCCGAGCACATCTTCGAAGTATTCCTGGGCGACGTTACTGATGTCTTCGTCCATAAATGTGGTGAAGTTGACACCGAAACCCACATACGGCTGTACCCAGGATTCCTTGCATACCGGGAACCACTGGATGGTCAGTGTCGGTGGCAGGTGCTCCAGGCTGCCGAGGTCCACCTTGCCGAGTCTCCCCCCCGGGTTGAGGGGATCGGGCAGGCCGGCCACTTCCAGGTCGTGCTCAAAGGGCAGTGCTGCCAGCAGGCCGAGGCCGAAGTGGTCGGCGAATAGCCAGGTGGCGGTGAAGGTGGCGCTGTCCCCGTTATCTACATACACGCGGGTGTCCGGCAGCTGGCCCACCCCGTCAATATCCAGCCAGTCAGAGTCGTCATCGGGGTCCACATAGCCCCAACCGATACGCAGGACGAAGTCACCCTGCTCGTAATCCGCCAGGCACTGGCCGGCGCCGAAGCTGGCGATCAGCGCGGCGGCGATCACGCGGATAGCTTTCTTGGCAGCTTTCATAGGTTCGCTCCTTGAACTTGTGGCCGGTATGGCGCAACACTTTGATTCTAGTCGGGACCACGAATACGCAATATTTTTGCGTTTTCTCCCGCGTCAGTCCGGGCGGGTTGAGGCCTGACGGCGCCGGCGCAATAATGTGATCACAAATGCATGCGTTGTTCCTCTTTCAATGGTGTCCGCGATCTGGGTGAAAAGATGAAAATTGGTGTTCTCAAGACCGACGATGTACGCCCCCAACTGGTGGGGGAGTTTGGCGAATATCCCGAGATGTTCGCCGCGCTGTTGCAGCGGGAGGAGCCGTCGCTCCAGTTTGTAACCTATGAGGTACAGCACGGTCAGTACCCGGCGGATATCGACGAGGTGGATGCCTATCTGATTACCGGCAGCAAGACCGGGGTGTATGACGACAAGCCCTGGATCGCGCCACTGATGGAGTTTGTGCGGGAGCTGCACCGGCGGGAGAAACCGACGCTGGGCATCTGTTTTGGCCATCAGTTGATCGCACATGCACTGGGTGGTGAAGCGCGCAAGTCGGAGAAAGGCTGGGGTATCGGAGTGCACAGTTATGAAGTGCAGGAGACCCCGGTGTGGATGGTGGAGCCACAGGAGCAGTTCAATCTGTTGGTGAGTCATCAGGACCAGGTCACTGCGCTGCCGCCGGGAACGAAGGTGATTGCGTCCAGCGATTTCTGCCCCTATGCAATGTTGCAGGTGGGGGAGCATATGCTCACCATGCAGGCGCACCCGGAATTCACCAAACCCTATTCTCACAGCTTGATGGAGCTGCGTCGGGAGGCGTTTGGTGAGGAGATACTGGAGAAGGGCAAGGATTCCCTGCAGAACGATATCCATGCAAGTGCGGTGGCGCGCTGGATGCTGGCGTTCTTGAAGAGCGCTTCGTAACCGGCTCGATTCTTTCAGAGCCTGGCAGGCTGTATTTCAACCGCCCGCTAGGTGAATACCTGCAGGTATTCACGGTTTCCGTAGTAGTGGAACTCCTCCAGGGCACTGTAGGCGAGCTTGGTGACATGGTCGTCATCACTGTCCAGTGCCCGGTCCCTGATGTCTGCCTGTCGTTGCGGAATGTCTTTGATCTCTTCTTGTTCAACGGGCCTGATGATTTTTGGGCCGGTGCTTAGATACGCGATGACGAGACCCCGCCAGAAGTAGCGCAGGGCTGCTTCCCTGTCATCACAGTAGGGCAATATCAAACGCAGCCCGTGACAGCCCGTTACACCGTGGAGCAGAGTGAAATCCTTTGTTCCGAGATAGGCTTTGATTGCGACCGCGGCAATATCTTCAAGGCCGAGTAATTGTGGCTGTATCGGGGTGTTCATCCAGCCCGGCTGACCGGTGACCGCTTGCATGTGGTCGGCGATATTGCCAGGTGCCACAGCGATATCGGGATACTGCTGCGCCAGGCGCGGCAGAATATTGGCTGCCGCGATGGGCGCTCGCTGATCACTGCTTTTCAGCTCGTGATAGTCGAGATTCCAGTAGCTCAACCCCATGGCGATTTCTTCAAGGTGTCGTGCGTCGACGCCGTAGGCGGTGCGGATCAGACCGTGGAAAGCGGAGGTGGCGATGGACGGCAGCAGTGAGGGCAGTTCCTGCTGCAGGCATCTGGCGATGCCGTGCTGCTTTAGTTGCTGTTCGTAATAATGCAATACGCTGGGGAAACGGTCGTCCCGGTTTCGGTGGCTGGCGGGATTTTCGATGTCATCCACGGGGCTGCCGGGGCGGGGGTGGAGGTGTGGGGTGCTGCGGTCGAAGGCGTACTTGAGTTGCGCGGGGCTTGCACCCAGCCTGTCCAGGGCGATCAGGACCATGGGCAGATGGTTGGCCAGGCGGTCGCCGTAATGCACATGGTAACGGCTTCCAGCCTCCAGCAGCTGTGTGCAGTCGCGGGTGATGCTCATGGTATGGCCCCCGGCCGTTGATCGTCAGTCCTCAGCAGGCTTCCACTCGGTCGTTCAAGTTTATGCTCAGAGAATTCTCTTCCCCAAGCCGCGCGGCAGTAGCCGCTGTCGGTGCCAGGTTCATCCCGAAATAGATCTGCCCGTCCTCCCGGCGGCGGTAGCTGGCCAGCGTGCGCAACGGCTCCCTTTGCGCGCGCCCGGTAAACGGATGCAGGCCGGGAATGGCGCAGCGGGCGCAGGGGTGGGTGCAATCGAATACCAGCGGGCCGTCATGGGTGTGGACGGTGAGGGTTTTCCAGCCGTCTTCGGCGAATGGTTCGCAGCCGCTTACCACCAGATTGGGGCGAAAGCGCAGCATGGAAACGGGTTCCGGCAGGCGGCTGTTGAGGTCATCGAGGGACGCCTGGCTGACCAGTAACAGTGGCGCGGCATCGGCGAAACTTACCTGGCGGTCAGCGCGGGGGGCTTCAAGGGGGCGGTGAAATTCGCTGCCCATCGACACAAGGCGCACCGGGGTCTGCAACTGTTCACTCAACCACAGCGCGACATCGTTGCCGGCGTCCCGAGCGGTTACGTCATCGCTCCATACGCGCACGGTTTTCCGCTCCGCGTCGTCGCCCGGCGAGCGGATTTCGACGTGTTCACCCTCGGCGTTTTCCAGGCGCAGGCCGTCTCTGGTGGCGGTAGCCTTGAGTTGCGCCATGCCGCGCAGGCGGCGCTGCGTGACGAACTGATTATCGGCGTCCACCAGCATCCAGCGGCGGTCATTGACTGCGCCGAACGCGTCCAATGGCAGGGACTTGCACTTGTGCCCCTGGAGGGATTTGACCGGGAAGTGATAAAGCGCGGAAATTTCCACGGCGGGCTCCTGTATACAGATGCGAACTCGCGCTAAGGGCCAATATGGCAGGCGGCAGCCCGATGGAAGCCAACATACACCCTTGATATGACACTGGCTGGAAATCGTATCAGGGTTCTACCGGTTTGCCGAACGCCGGAAATTTCCTCCGTTTCCCGAACCGGAGCCCGCGGATGCCGGCAATCGTGAGCTGACGCTGCTGGGGTATACCCCAGCCAATGCGCTCCCCAAGGGCGGGAAATTGTGGCAACCTCTGTTGAATGGTGGCGTATCCCTCCGGGCGCTGCGGGCAATAGGCGATCACGGTATTTCACACGCCGCTCTATCAGGCTATCGGGAAAATCTAGTAATGCAATCTGAACCGACGATGCCCGAAGGCATGCTCACTTCACCACTTTGTGCCGGCGGCAACAAGGATCCGCTGCAGCGTGTCACGCTGGTGAACCGTCGCGGCACGCGGGTGACATTGTGTGATCTGGGGGCCGCGCTGTATTCCATTCACACCAACGACCGGCACGGTCGCAGCGACAATATTTTGCTTACCTATGCCGATGCATCGCATTGGCTGGAAAATCACTGGTATCTGGGGGTGACAGCGGGGCGAGTGGCCAACCGGATCGGTGGAGCGTGTTTCAAACTGAATGGCGATATCTACCCATTGCCCGCCAACGATGGGGCAAATCACCTGCACGGCGGCCCTCATGGTTTGCACAGCAAACGCTGGTTGATAGTGCACGGTGAGTCCTGCTCACACTTTCAGGCGGTGACATTTCACTGTGTGAGTGAGAATGGCGAAAGCGGTTATCCAGGCCGGCTTGAAGTGACCTTGAGGTACTGCCTGGATGATGACGACGCGCTCTCGCTGGAATACCGGGCGGTGAGCAGTGCGGACACACCAGTGAGTTTGACCAACCACGCCTACTGGAATCTCGCGGGGCGGAACAACGTTCTGGAACATGAGCTGGAGATTTATGCGGAACAGTTGCTACAACTGGATGAGGCATTGATACCCACTGGGGATCTGTTGCCGGTGGCGGGTACGCCAGTGGATTTCCGCAAGCGCAAAAAAATTGGCAGAGACATTGGCTTGTGGCCCGGCGGGTACGACAACTACTGGGTCGTGGATGAAAGCGCAAAAAAGAGCTTAAAGCCCATCGCGTTATTGAGCGAGCCCGTCTCCGGGCGCTGTGTGAAAGTAATTTCCAGCGAAGCCGGAGTGCAGTTCTACAGCGGAAATTTTCTGGACGGTAGCCGCAATCAGGAACGCGGCCTCCCCATGAATCAACATGGGGGACTGTGCCTCGAAACCCACGGTTTCCCGGATGCGCCCAACCATCATCATTTTCCCTCCGTCATACTAAAAAAAGGCGAAGAGTACAGGCAGACGACCATCTACCAGTTTTCTGCGAAATGAACGGTGTAACCCCTGCTTGATAAGGGGCAATGTGAACATCGAAGCGAGGCGATAATAATGAGGCTCATATGCTGGAAGTGCAGCGCATAGATGCTATTGAAGTGCGTAATACCCTGGGTGAAGGTGTGCTGTGGAACCACAGAGAGCAGAGCGTCTGGTGGACCGATATTCATGAGTGCAAGCTCTATCGCCTCACCTGGCCTGAGCGGGTGCTCGAAGTATTCGATACCCCGGAGCGGCTGTGTGCGTTTGCCTTTACCGATCGTGAACACTGTATCGCTGCGGCTTTTGAAACCGGATTCGCCCTGTTTGACTACCGCCGCGGCGAGATTCTGTGGCGAAAGACCCTGTTGGAACGGGGCTGCGGAGTTCGTTTCAACGATGGAAAGGTCGATCGCCAGGGGCGCTTCTGGGCCGGTACCATGGTGGAGGACGACCGACAGGAAGCGTCGGGGGCTCTCTACTGCCTGGAAGCCAACGGCGTTGTCAGTGAGCACCTGACGGGAGTACACATCTCCAACGGCTGCTGCTGGGACGTCAATTCCAGCCACTTTTACTTTGCCGACTCCCCACATCGCAGTATCTACCGCTACAAATTTGACGCCCGGCGCGGGGATCTTGGCCGACGGGAGATTTTCGCCCGCACTATGCTCGGGGTCTATCCGGATGGTGCGACGGTGGACTCGGAGGGCTACCTGTGGTCGGCACAATGGCGTGGAGCCCGCATCCAGCGCTACAGCCCCGATGGCAAGCTCGCCGGCGCGATACCAGTGCCCGTCAGCCAGCCTACCTGCGTGACTTTCGGCGGCCCGAACATGGATCTGTTGTTTGTTACCAGTGCCAGAGAATCCCTGAATGAGTGGACCCTGGATCGCGAATGGCAAGCGGGTAATCTTTTTGTATTTCAGACACCGTTTCGGGGCGCGATGGGGTTCCGCTTCGGCACCGCTCAGTTACTGGAAGAAATGGTTGGGCGGTAGAGCATGTACAAGAAACTCAAGCGGGCAAAAAAGATGGTACAACTGATCGGGCTGGAAGATGAAACCCATCATCTCGCTCGCAGTGAAACCCGCTTGCAGACGGTGGAAGCCGTAGTGGATTTTGTCGACAAGTATCTGCAGCCAGCGATGAATTAGGCGCGGTTTGATGACAAGCCTGGCCGGCGCGGCTGTGTGATAATATCGCCGTCGAGTAGAGAAAACCCTGGTTAAGAACTGCAGGAAAGGCAGGAAGGTGCGGTAATGCGGATTGCTTACTGGATTTGGGGGCTGTTACTGCTGTGTCTGACTTCCATCGCTCAGTCGGGACCATTTCCCATCAGTGCGGGACAGCAGCCATCCGCGTTGACGGATAACCTGCTCTTGTTGCGAGATGCCGAACAGAAGCTCGACTTCGACGATATTCTCTCCGCCGAGTATCAGCGACAACTACAGCCTCTCCACGGGCGCTCTGCCAACTTCGGATTTACCAATGCCGCATACTGGGTCGCGGTTACCTTGCATAATCCTCTTCCTGTGCCGAGGGATCTTATCTTGCGGCAGGATTACCCGCTGATTGATCGGCTGGATTTCTGGTTTCAAGACTCGTCGGATCAGTGGCAGCAGGTCGCCACCGGCTATCGCCGCCTGTTTTCAAGTCGAGTACTGAACCTAAGAGATTTTGTCTTTCCGGTAACGCTGCCGGCCAACAGTCACCGCACCTTCTATTTCCGCTTTGCGACGGAAGGGGCGCTCAATATCGGGCTCTCCGTCAGCGAACCAACCGCGTTTCTGTCACAGCTGGGGCTGGAGCAACTGCTGCTGGGGATATACTACGGCGGGTTTCTGGTACTGGTGATGTACAACCTCTTCCTGTTCATTGCCGTACGGGATAGAGCCTATGTCTATTACATGGGATATGCCGTCAGTTACGGTCTCTATTTCGGTGTGCATAACGGCATATCATTCCAGTACCTGTGGCCCGGGAATCCTTGGTTGGCGAATCAGAGCCTGGTGATTCTGCTGGGAATGACCCTGGTGTTCGGCATCCAGTTTACCCGGACCTTTTGTAACAGCCGCATGCTGGCGCCACGTACCGATCGGGTTTCCCGAGGTCTGCTGTATGCCATTGTACCGTTGACCGCCATTTCTCCATTTGTCAGCTATGGCCCCATGATTCTGAGTCTGGCATTGCTGACGATGGTGGTGGCGGTGCTGCTGCTGGTGGTGGGTGTGATCAGTCTGCTGAGGGGATCTCTATCCGCGCGCTATTTTCTGGTGGGGTGGGCCACGCTGCTTATTTGCGTGATCCTGTATATGCTGAAAACCTTCGGTCTGGTGCCCCACAATGCGCTGACCCACAACGCCTTCCAGTTCGGTGCTCTACTGGAGATGGTATTGCTGTCACTGGCACTGGGTGCGCGGGTCAACGAAATACAAAAGCGGGGGTACATCGATCAGCTTACCGGCCTGTACAACCGCGGCTACTTTGATCAGCAGCTGCCGCGGGAGCTGGGAAATTCGACTCTTACCGGTACACCGCTGGCGTTGTTGGTACTGGATCTCGATCACTTCAAATCCATCAATGATGAATACGGTCACGCTCGTGGCGACGAAGCCCTGAAAGCCATTGGGCACCTGATCCAGCGACTGGTTCGAAAGCCCGTGGTGGCCTGTCGCTACGGTGGCGAGGAGTTTGCACTGCTGTTGCCGCGCACTACCAGCCAGGCTGCGAAGGTGGTGGCCGAGCGGTTGGTACGGGAAGTGGCGCAGATGGACTTTGGTAGCATGAGGCTGACCATCAGTGTGGGCGTAGCAAGTACGGAAGGTGCCGCTGCAGTGTCGGCCTCTGAGTTCTTTGAACTGGCAGACCGGGCGCTCTATAAAGCAAAGCGGGATGGGCGCAACCGTGTTGTCGCGGTGGATGCCGAAATATTGGAAAATAGTGAAGCACTTCCCCGCGGAAATCTCTGATACTCATTTGTCCGGCACATTGCTGCTACCTATGAGGTCGATATGAAAAATTTATTATTTTGTCCATATAAATAAATCCTGTTAATAAGGACGATAACAACGTCTAATTTCAAGGTGATTGTGTGAGCCTATAGGATTTCCTCATCCTATTGATGAGAAAATAAGGAACACAATCCCATGCTCAAAAAAGCTTTCCCTCTCCTGTTGATGCCGGCGCTGGCAACAGCCATCGCCATCAATGTACATGCTGCCCCCGCCACGGAAGTGATGTCCAATCAGGACTGGTGGCCGAGTCGTATCGACCTGCAACCACTGCGTATGAATGCGGAAAAGTCCAATCCCATGGGCGAAGGCTTCGATTATGCGAAAGCCTTCAGTCAGCTGGATCTGGCGGCAGTCAAGAGCGACATCGAGACGGTTCTCACCACCTCACAGGACTGGTGGCCGGCAGATTATGGCCATTACGGGCCCTTCTTCATCCGCATGGCCTGGCACAGTGCCGGCACTTACCGTGTATACGACGGCCGGGGTGGTGCCGGTGGTGGCCAGCAGCGATTCGAGCCACTCAACAGCTGGCCCGATAACGTAAGTCTGGACAAGGCCCGCCGATTGCTGTGGCCGGTTAAGCAGAAATATGGCAACGCCATTTCCTGGGCGGATCTGATGGTACTGGCCGGTAATGTTGCCCTTGAATCCATGGGGTTTAAAACCTTCGGTTTTGCTGGTGGTCGCGAAGACGACTGGGAAGCGGACGTGGTCTACTGGGGTTCCGAGCGTGAATGGGTCGGTAACGACAAACGCTTCGATGGCGACAAGCTGGAAAAGCCACTTGCCGCGGATCACATGGGTCTTATTTATGTGAACCCGGAGGGCCCCAATGGCAATCCAGACCCGAAACTTGCGGCAGAGCGAATTCGCGACACCTTTGGGCGTATGGCCATGAGCGACGAAGAGACCGTAGCCCTGATCGCCGGTGGCCACACGTTCGGCAAGGCACATGGCGCGCATAAGCCGGAAGAGTGTGTGGGCGCCGCGCCGGGCGGCGCTGCGATTGAAGAGCAGGGCTTCGGCTGGGCAAACAAGTGTGGCAAAGGCCACTCGGAAGATACCATCACCTCCGGTTTGGAAGGTGCCTGGTCCGCAAACCCCATTGCCTGGTCTTCCCAGTTTCTGGACAACCTGTTCGGTTTCGAGTGGGTGAAAACCAGTAGCCCGGCAGGTGCAACGCAGTGGGAGCCGAAAAACGCCGAGCAGGTAAAGTTTGTCCCGGACGCGCATATTGAAGGCAAGCGTCACGCGCCGATGATGTTCACCACTGATTTGTCTCTGCGCTTTGACCCCGACTACCAGAAAATTGCGGAGCGCTTTCATAAGAATCCGGAAGAGTTTCAACTGGCGTTCGCCAAGGCGTGGTTCAAGCTGACCCACCGCGACCTCGGGCCACGCGCGCGCTATCTGGGTAGTGAGGTGCCCGCGGAAGTATTGATATGGCAGGACGCGATTCCGGAAGTAGACTACGAGCTGATCGATGATAAAGACATCGCAGCACTGAAGGGCAAAATCCTGAAGAGCGGTCTGACCGTGCCACAACTGGTGCGTACCGCCTGGGCTTCCGCCTCCACCTTCCGCGGTACTGATATGCGCGGTGGTGCTAACGGCGCGCGTGTACGTTTGCTTCCACAGCGTGACTGGGCCGTAAACAACCCGAAAGAGCTGGACCGAGTGCTGGACCGGCTGGAGAAAATCCAGAAGGACTTCAACCGGGAGGCCAAAGGCGGGGTACAGGTTTCTCTGGCGGATCTGATTGTTCTGGGCGGTGCGGCCGCGATCGAGCAGGGCGCGAAGAAGGCTGGTTATGACGTTATCGTGCCGTTCACACCGGGCCGCAACGATGCCACTCAGGCACAGACTGATGTGCAGTCCTTTGCGTTCCTTGAGCGCAAGGCTGATGGTTTTCGCAACTACTACAGCGAAGAGGCGCACATGATGCCGGTGGACATGCTGATCGACAGCGCCAACCTGCTGACGTTGAGTGTTCCGGAAATGACGGTGCTAGTGGGCGGAATGCGTACGCTGGGTGCCAACTATGACAACAGTACACACGGTGTGCTTACCGACAAGCCGGGAACTTTGAGCAACGATTTCTTTGTAAACCTACTGAGCATGGATACCAAGTGGTCCAGGTCCTTCAAGGAAGATGGCCTCTACCAAGGCGTGGATCGTAAGACCGGAGAAAAGAAGTGGACGGCCACTCCCGTCGACCTGATCTTCGGCTCCAACTCTGAACTGCGCGCGGTGGCGGAAATGTACGCCACTAACGACAATGGCGAAAAGTTTGTGAATGATTTCGTCAAGGCGTGGAGCAAAGTGATGACGCTGGATCGCTTCGATCTGCAGTAATCGGAGTGTGTACAGAGAGGATACATCGTTGCGAACGGCGTCGTGTCTGTGGATGTGATAAAAATGGGTGGCCCACGGCCGCCCAATTTCTATTTCGACGCGTCAGCCCAGATGTTTGTTGATAACGGATATCAGTTGTGGAAAGGCAACTGGTTTCGTCAGGTAGTCGTTCATACCTGCTTCAAGGGCCGCGCTTTGCTGATCGCTGAAGGCGGCGGCAGACAGGCCGATAATGGGAATGTGGCAAAGCTTTGGATTCCGGCGTATTTGCGTGGTCGCTTCGATGCCACTGAGTCCGGGCAGCTGCACATCCATTAAAATCATGTCCGGACACATTTCCTGTGCCATCAGGACCCCTTCGCGGCCATCGGCAACAAACGCGGCTTCAAGCCTGAGATCGTCGCAAAATGCCTGCATCAGTGTCTGGTTCAGTGCGTTGTCTTCGAAGATCAGGACGCGAATACCGTCTCGTATCTGAACCGTTTCCCGGTTGTTTTCTACCAGCGGATCTACACCCTTACCTTCTCGAAGCGGCAGTACAACTTTGAAACATGTACCGGCGTGTTCGTTGCTCTCCAGACTGATGGTTCCTCCAAGCAGTTCCACCAGGCTGCGAGTGATTGGCAGCCCCAGCCCCGAGCCTCGTGACCGCCCTCTCTGTGACTTGTCGACTTGTTCGAAGGGCTCAAAAATGATCGCCTGCTGGTCCGGTGCAATACCGATCCCTCGGTCCGAGATTTCGATCAAAAAACTGTCTCTTTCCTGCTTTTTCAGTCGAATGAAAATGGCCTCATTGACGGGAGAAAACTTGATGGCATTACCGATCAGGTTGATTAGTATCTGAGAAAGCTTGCCGCGATCAATGCGAATAAAATCGGGCAAGCGGGAATCTATGTCGCAGTTCATCCGCAGACGTTGGCGAATCGCCTGGGGTTCACAGGACGTCAGAATGCAGTCAATCAATCCGCTCAGCCGGACGTTCTCATCTATCGCTTCAATCTTGCCGGCCTCGATACGGGAAATATCCAGTACATCGTTAACCAGCTCAGCCAATTGCTGGCCGCTGATGGCGATTTTTTCCAGAAACTCCTGAAAGTCCTGCGGCAGTTCGAATCCGCGACTGCGGTAGTTCAGGACCTGGCTAAAACCGACTATCGCATTGAGTGGGGTGCGGATTTCGTGGCTCATGTTTGTCAGAAACCGCGTTTTGGAGCGGCTGTAAAACTCGGCATTTTCTTTGGCCTGAACCAGATCCCGCTCCAGAGTCTTACGTTCAGTAATATCCAGAATCACACCGATCAGCCCGCCGAGACGGCCATCTTCCAGTTCATACGCCGCTTTGTTGAACACGACATCGTGCAGGGTTCCGTCCGCATAAACCACTTGGGACTCATAAACCTGATGCCCTCGTTGGCGCATCAGTTCGATGTCCTTCTCGTGATAAATCCGCGCCTGTGGCCCGGGTGACACCCCGTAAACGGAGCGGCCGACAATTTCCGTACGGGATTTGCCCAGGAAAGCCTCGAATGCGCGATTACAGCCGGTATAAATACCCTCGGCATCTTTGTAGAAAACCGGGGCAGGAATGGCATCGATCAGGATTTGGAGAAACTGCAACTGGTCGGCGAGTGCCTGCTCGGTGGCTTTATGTTGGGCCAACTCCCGTTGTAACCGTTCGCTGAGATCTTCCTGGTGGACCAGCATGGCCGCCAGATGATTGCTGAGCCGTCGTTGTCGACGATACAGGAGGTAGCAGGCGAGTCCCACCAGCATGGTTGCCAGCGATATCCTCGCCGCCAGGCCGATCAATTGCGACTCCTGCGCGACCCACCGGGTGATTCCCCATTCACAGACGCCAAATACAGCCAGAACTACAAGGCTGCCAGAAAGAAAGCGGCGGTTTAGCGGTAATTGCGCCCCGTGTAAGAGATCCATGGCAAGGTCTGTAATGGCGTCGATATTCCATCACCCTAATCAAACACGGCGATCTCGGCAATCTTTCCGTAATCCATTGCCGTGGCTTCTGTGGCCGACAGCGAAAATCTGGTCACAGGGTTGGGGTAAGCACTTATTGCGTGCTGGTTATATGAGAGAGTTGCTTCTGCAAATGCACATAGCGATACCCTCCCCTAAAAATAATGATCTTCCATAATGATGGCGGCTCGATCCGCAACACATCTTCGTACCCTGCTCCTACCCCTGCATCCACAGCCAAAGAATGGTGCGTTACTCAGGCATGTTTAATCCATTGGGCAATGGCTTTGCCCTGCATTGTACGGCCGGACTGAAATAGGGCGGGAATTGGGACAGCTTTCGAGTGGACACCTGTTCACGGCTCTGCAACACGCCATCTATGAGGTAGTGAGTGCGGTGGAGGTCCTCACTCTGAGACGGTGTTTTCTAGTAACGAAATCGGGCTTGGGCGTCCAGGAGATAGTATCAGCTGCACTCGTCATTGAGGCCATTAAAAGGAATCGGGAGATCGTTTTGCTAAGTTGGGCACGCCTGGCGCCTGAGTTATGAGCAGCTTGCGCTGTGAAGAAATTCTTGGATGAAAATTAACCTCCTGTTGGAGATGGATGCAGCATGTTTAACAAAAAATTAAAATTAGTAAAATTTTATCGCAAATAATGAAAATTTGGGACGCATATCATGTTAATGGTGTATTTTATTCTGATGGCTTGAGTATTTGCTTTAATTTAAAGTTTTTCATCCTCTTTTATTTCTTCGAGGGCCGAAGTTGGGTCTAAAAGCACTGGCTGTAGCGGCTTACTTTGTAAGCTTTATGTAAGTTTATGTTTTTTAAGAGTTTTTTGTTAATTCTCAGCTCTAATTTTACGCGCCATGGCCGGTCGGGCGCACGGTATATCAGCCGGTATAAGCAATTAGCGACCACCTGACTATTGAGGAATAGACAGTTTTATCCGTTAAGTCTTATGTGTTGGGACTGTGACCGCTGGGGGGCGGTCATAGAAACCACTAACTAAATAAAACGACGAACTTTGGGGGGCTCATATGAGTTCTACACGTAATCTGCGCCACAACCTCGCTAGAAGCGCTCTGGCACTTGCCATTGGCACGGCTGCATTTGCTAGTGCTCCGGCTGTGTTTGCTGACGACACTACCGGTACCATTCGCGGTTCTGTTATTGGCGCTGAATCTAGCTCTGTTATCAAGTTGACAGATACCTCTCGTGGTATCACCAAAGAAATTAGTGCGTCTGCGGATGGTAGTTTCCGTTTTGGTAACCTGACTCCAGGTAAGTATCAATTGCAGGTTTTTGAAAACGGCGAGCTTATTGATACCCAGGATGCTGTTGTCGGCCTTGGTGGAACTACTACGATCTATCTGGGTGATAGCTCTGGGGTGGAAGAGGTACTGGTCACTGGTGAGCGTATTTCCCAGGTAGACGTGGGTATCGCTGAGTCTGGCATGGTATTGTCTGCTGACGAATTGATGGAGCTTCCTGTTGCTCGTGACCTGACCTCTGTGACTATGCTGGCTCCAAGTGTGAGCAAAGGGGACAGTGCATTCGGTAATAATGCCAGTTTCGCCGGTGCGTCCGTTGCAGAAAACGTAAGTTACGTTAATGGTCTAAACACCACTAACTTCCGCAATGGTTTGGGCTTTTCAGAAGTGCCCTTCGAGTTTTATGACAGCATTCAGGTTAAGACCGGCGGTTATTCGGCTAAATTCGGTCGTTCCACTGGTGGTGTAATGAACTCCACTACCAAAAGCGGGACTAACGAATTCAAGTTCGGGTCTAGCTTTTACTATGATCAGGATGTCTCCACTGCGCCAAATACCTTTTCCGCGGACAACGACCAAGACGAGTTCCAGCAGGATAACTACAACATCTACGCGTCCGGTCCGATCATTAAAGACAAATTGTTCTTTTATGCACTATATAACCACCAGAATGTCGAAGAAGAGTACTATGGCATCCTAAGCCCACGCGGCTACAAATCTCAGGAAGAAGCTGACTTCTGGGGTGTTAAGCTGGACGGCTATATCACCGAAAACCACCGTGTGGAGCTGACCGCTTTCAGTGATGAGCGCGATGAAATTGAAAGCGCTTATGTATACGACCACGAGACCGAAACCGTTGGCGATTATATTGGTGATACGACTTATGCCGAGGGTGGCTTAAACTGGATTGCTACTTACACCGGCAATCTGACCGACACCATGACTTTGTCTGTATCCTACGGAGAAAACGAAGCAAACCGCACAACCTCTCCAGATACTGCTGATATTCCTGTCGTTTATATTTCCAATGACCAATCACAGCTGAGTGCAACTGGTAATTGGGGTAACTTTACCGTGGAGACAGGTGAAGACAAGCGGCAGATGACTCGTGTGGATTTTTCTTGGGATCTGAATGATCACTTCATCGAAGTAGGGGTGGACAACGAGGTGAATACCTCTATAGCGGATACCATTAACTCCGGTGGTGTTTACTGGATGTTGGACCCATACGGCGTTTACAGTTGTGAGAAAACCTCAGTATGCCCGGATGGCCCGAACGTACGTAAGCGTATTTACATGTCGGGAGGTGAGTTCGAAACGGTATCCAACGCATTCTATATTCAGGACACGTGGGATCTTACTGATACCCTGACCCTGCAAGCTGGTCTGCGTAACGAAACTTTCGATAACAAGAATGCCGAAGGTGCCAGCTTCATCAAGGTGGAAGACCAGTGGGCGCCGCGCCTGTCCGTGGTTTGGGATCCGACCGGTGCAGGTAACCAGAAGGTTTTCGCCAATTGGGGTACCTATTACCTGCCGATTGCGTCCAATACCAATATTCGTATGTCCGGTGCGGAAACTTACATTCACGAGTTCTACGACTGGGACGGAAAATGTCAGAATGCTGACGCAACTCCCTGTAACGTAGGCACTACCGTGGTAGGTACTGAAATCTACAGCAATGGGGATGTACCAGATACTCGCAGTCTGGTAGATACCAACATCGAGCCAATGTACCAATCTGAGTTCATCCTTGGTTACGAGATTGCCACGGATGCCGGTTACATCCTAGGTGCCAAAGGTATCTACCGTAACCTGGAAACCTCTATTGAGGATGTGGCAATCGATGCTGCAGTAATCGATTATTACAACTCCACGGGCTCATGGGATGCGTCTAAAGTGGATGGCGATACGGTTGAAGACGTATTTACTGGCTTCCACCAGTATGTGCTGACCAACCCAGGCAATGACATGAACGTCTATATCCCGGAAATGGACGAGTTTGTGGCGCTGTCTGCCGACCAACTGCGTTATCCGGAAGCTAAGCGCCAGTACGGGGCGCTGGAGTTTACATTCAAGCGCCCGTTCGATGGCAAGTGGTCCATGGATGCCTCGTATACTTGGGGGCATAGCTGGGGTAACAACGAAGGTTACGTGCGCTCCGATAATGGGCAGGACGATGCTGGTCTGACCACCAACTTTGATCAGCCTGGACTGCTGGATGGTGGTTACGGAAATCTGCCGAACGACCGTCGCCACACCGTGAAGGCTTTTGGCACTTACGCCTTTGACATGGGACTTCGCATGGGTGCCAACTTCATGTGGCAGACCGGCCGCCCGCAGAACTGCTTCGGCGTTCACCCGAATGACGATTTCGCAGCAGCCTATGGTCAAGAGTCCTTCTACTGTGATGGAGAGTTGGTGCCGCGTGCGAGCATGGGTACAGGCGAGAACTACTGGAACTTGGATCTGAATGCTCAGTACCCGCTAGCGTTCGCCAACAACCAGAAACTGTTGTTGTCTCTGGATGTGTTCAATATCTTCGACAATGATACCGTAACCGAAGTAGATGAGCTGAGTGGCGAGACTTACGGCTTGCCGTTCCGGTATCAGGCCCCGCGTAGCATCCGTTTCGGTGTTCGTTACGACTTTAATTAAGCTAACTGAAATAAAAAATCCGATTGCTCAGTCCTGTGCTTGATCAATCGGAAAGCCTCTCTTACTTTGGCCAACCTCTTCGGGTTGGCTTTTTTTTCAAAAGCCAGAATAAAGAACGCCCGCAATATGCGGGCTCTGATTTTTGATTTGCTGATTAAAAATCAGGTTTTCAACTTCTTGTACTGCATCCTGTGCGGTGTAGCATTTTCACCATTGCGCTTCACGAAATCCTCGTGGTACTCGGTGTAGTTACCCTCAAAGAACACCACACTGCTGTCGCCCTCGTAGGCGAGGATGTGGGTCGCCACGCGGTCGAGGAACCAGCGGTCGTGCGAGATCACCATGGCGCAGCCGGGGAAGCTCAGCAGGGCTTCTTCCAGGGCGCGCAGGGTTTCGATGTCCAGGTCGTTGGACGGTTCGTCCAGCAGCAGCACGTTGGCGCCCTGTTTCAGGGTGTAGGCCAGGTGCAGGCGGCCGCGCTCACCACCGGAGAGTTCGCCCACGCGTTTCTGCTGGTCACTGCCCTTGAAGTTGAAGCGGCCGATATAGTTGCGCGATCCCACTTCGTAGTTGTTGATCTTCAGAATGTCGTGGCCGTCGGAAATGCATTCCCACACGGTTTTGTTGTTGTCGAGGTTTTCACGGCTCTGGTCGACGCTGGCGATCTGTACGGTTTCACCGATTTTGATTTCGCCGGAATCCGGTTGCTCTTTACCGTTGATCATCCGGAACAGCGTGGATTTACCCGCGCCGTTACCACCGACGATACCGACGATCGCGCCCTTGGGCACGCGGAACGACAGGTTGTCGATCAGCAGGCGATCGCCGAAGCCCTTGGATACGTTGTTAAATTCAATCACGTTGTCGCCAAGGCGCTCACCCGGCGGAATGTAGATTTCGTTGGTCTCGTTGCGGGCCTGGAATTCCTGGGACTGCATTTCTTCGAGACGGGCGAGGCGGGCCTTGCTCTTGGACTGGCGACCCTTCGGATTCTGGCGCGCCCACTCCAGTTCTTTTTGCATGGCCTTGGCGCGCGCCTGCTCACCGCGCTGCTCCTGCTCAAGGCGCTTCTCTTTCTGTTCCAGCCAGGTGGTGTAATTACCCTCCCAGGGAATGCCCTGACCACGGTCCAGCTCCAGAATCCAGCCGGCGACGTTGTCGAGGAAGTAGCGGTCGTGGGTGATCGCCACCACCGTGCCGTCGAAGTCGTGCAGGAAGCGTTCTAACCAATAGACGGATTCCGCGTCCAGATGGTTGGTCGGTTCATCCAACAGCAGCATGTCGGGGCGTGACAGCAGCAGGCGGCACAGGGCCACACGGCGCTTCTCACCACCGGACAGGTTGTTCACATCCGCATCCCACGGGGGCAGGCGCAGGGCGTCGGCGGCGACTTCGAGGCGGTGCTCGAGGTTATGGGCATCCCAGGCGTGGATGACGTCTTCAAATTTCTGCTGCTTCTTCGCCAGCGCATCGAAATCCGCGTCGGGCTCGGCGTAGTCGGCGTAGACCTGCTCCAGGCCGGCGAGGGCATCGATGGCCTCGCGCATACCGTCTTCCACGTTACCGCGCACATTCTTGGCGGGATCCAGCTGCGGCTCCTGCGGCAGGTAGCCGACATTGATACCGGGCATGGCGCGGGCCTCGCCGTTAAAGTCCTGATCCACGCCGGCCATGATGCGCAGCAGGGTGGACTTGCCGGCGCCGTTCAGGCCCAGTACGCCGATTTTGGCGCCGGGGAAGAAGGACAGGGAAATATCTTTCAGAATTTCGCGCTTGGGAGGAACAACCTTGCCCAGGCGGTGCATTGTATAGACGTATCCGCCCGATTGTCCAGGTTCGTTGTGTTTTGCCATCTACTATGGCCTCTTAGTTGCAGTTTTTTAGGAATTTAGGGCGAGCGTAATGACTCAAAACACACCATCCTAAAGTGTAAAGTTTCTCTTGACGCCTGCCGCCTTCCCACTATAGTGGAACTTGTAAAGTTTAGAGCTTAGAGTTTAAGGGGGGGGATAGGATGCTTCAAGTGATCGAAATACCACTGTACGAGCGCAGGCGTAAGTTGCTCGTTCGCGATGGAATGCCGCTCTACTACCCCAATCTTTGGATTACCGCGGAACAACTACAGAGTAAGGTAACCTCGCAAGCGAAATACTTGGCACACTTGGCGATGTTTCAGGATTTTCTTGATGCGTACAGCATCGACTTGGTTGCGCGCCTGCAATCTCGCCCACGTTCTGATTATCTCACTGATGAGGAGCTTTCCCAATTTGTTGCGGATGCGGGGCTGGCGAAATCAAGTCTGACCCAAAAGTACGCGGGCGCCCGCTTGTTACGTCCTGCGCATCAATACGTCAGCAGCAAGCACTTTGAGCAGCGTGTTGAAGTGGTGTGCAACTACATAGAGTTTCTGTATGACAAGGCGGGTGATCGTGATAGCAAGCATTCGGCAATTGACGATGTTAAAAATCGTCTGAAAAGAAAACTCAACGCGAATCGGCCCAGCTTTAAGCGGCGAAAGCTTCAGGATGCAGTAGGGCTGACTGATAGCCAGCGCAAACGAATTCGTGAGGTGATGCACCCTGAAGGCCCAGATAATCCCTTCTCTAGTGACGCACTGAAATTGCGTAACTACATCATCTTGGAGTTGGGGCTGACGATGGGGCTCAGGCGCTCAGAAATGCTTCTGCTGAAGGTGAGCGATATCTCCGCCTGGAATAGCAGGTTAAAGGTTGTTGACCTGGAAGACCCGAGAATCGACGCTCGAACGTCAGCGCCGCAATTCAAAACACACGAGCGTGAGATTCATATGCCTGATGAATTGGCGCGATCTATCGAGAACTACATGAGCAAATATCGTGAGCGTAAGGGCAAGGCGTCGGCAGCGCGCAAACACCCGTTTTTGTTGGTTTCTCATGGCAAAAGCGAGGGCGTCGCCTTGAGTGAAAACGGGCTTAACGAAGTTCTGGCGCGCGTAAAAACAGTGGCGCCAGAATTGAACGATGTGCACCCACATACTTTGCGGCACGACTGTGTTTACACCCTCTTGGCATCGATGAAAGAAGAGTTGGACATCTTGACGCCCGAGGACCGAAGCACGAAGGTTCAAAAGGTATTGACGTGGATGTTTGGCTGGAGTCCTGATTCAAAGATGCCTGAGCTGTATGGCGCGAAGTTCTGGCGCGAAGAGGCGGACAAAGCGATTCAGAGGCGTGCTAAACGATTCAGCATCAATGAGGCCGACCTATGAGCATCTCGGTAACGGCGCTTTGCAGTCCGACGCAGGAGTCGTTCAGCCAATGGATCTCCGAGCCCCGAGTTGCCAAGTGCGGGAAGCCATTCATCCCTGCGGAGGCTATGTGGCGGCCTGATCCGACCGCGCCCAGCGTGAACTGGCAAGCCGCTGTGGCTTGCGTTATGCCCGAGATGCAGACTTGGCTACAGGCGGCACTCGCGCTTTACATGTCTGAACGCGCTCAGGTCACAGTGGTTCTGCTTACTTACTGCCTATCTCGCGGAGCAAAGGACGGGCTGAACCCGCTGAATCAAAATGACTTAATCGGTCTGAGGGGGCGCTCTACTCCTAGTGAGTTTGCAGGCCTGGCAAGCTTCATCCGATTTTGGGCTGAATCGGATTTGGATTCCAAACCCAGCAGAGCCTTGGTGGAGGCGTATACCGATACACCCAGGAAAAAGCAGTCGTCAGGCGATGTCATTACGAGGCTCGATCCAGAAGAGGGCCCGCTGACAAGGGCCGAAGCTGATACGCTATACCAGTGGATTCATGAGCAGTTTAGTGCTGGAGAGTTAGCGTTCGAGCGTTTTCTCTATGTACTGTTGCTTCTGATTTACGGCCAGCGAGGTGTCCAGCAACGGATGTGGGTGTTTGACGACTTTTTTGTGGAAGACGGTAAGCACAAAATCCGCATATTTTATGCGAAGGAAAAAGATAGGGATGCTCAGTGGCGAGGCAAATCGGAGACTTTCAACCTAAGCAAGGAGCACTACAACCTCATTCAAGCCTACCGCAAGGTGACCCTTGAAACGCTCAAGAAGCAATATCCCGATTCAGCAGATTGGGATACGGCAATTGGCAATGTCCCAATCTTTACTCGGAAACGCGACCGCGATAAGAAACGCGGTTTCAACCTGCCTGTTCTGGTTGACCGACCGAATCATAAAGACCTGGAGGCGGCACCTAGCCCGGGGTTTCACATCGCTGCAGGAACAACAATAAAATGGCTGAAATCCATGCAGTCAATGGAGGGATTCCCCGTTTCACATCGCACTAAAGAACCCCTAATAATCAGCAAAGGACACCGCTTTCGCCACACGGTTGGTACCGATCTCGCTAACGAGGGGCGTACCGAGTATGAGATTGCCAGCGCGCTGCTACAAAAAGATGGCAGATCCACCCGAAAGTACCGTCAGGTGTCAGCCGACCTGATGAAGCTAATCGACGAGAAAATGAGCGACCACCTGGCGGTGGTGGTTAATGCCTTTACGGGGCGTATCGTCAGGGATCGGGGCGAGGCGATCAACGGTGAGCAAGCTGACCGCCAAATCGAGGATTTGGCCGTGTGTGGTTCCGACGCAATGTGCCACTTAGATGTGCCCTATTCGTGTTATTCCTGCCCGAAGTTTCAGCCGCTATTGGACGGAAACCATCGGGAAGCGTTGGAGCACCTGGAAGGGCGACGCGCGCAAGCCATATCGGAAGACAAGATCACGGGTGTATTGTGGGATCGAGCCATTCTGGCGTGCCGAAAGGTCATTTTGGATTGCAAGGCGCTTAAAGCTGGGGAGTCTGATGGGAAGGGCGAAGTGTGAGCAACATTGTAGATTTTAGTCCTAAATCACAGAAGGACGCACAAGTGAATTTGGCCGAGTTCATCCAGTGGGCAAAAACGATTATAAATCATGCCATTCAGGCCGGTCAGGTTTACGACACAATCGTTTGGGAGGCTAATAGCTGGCACGCACACGGCATTTCTGGCTCTGCCTTCACCGCATTGGGCTCCACTGGAAAAAAAACCATTGAAATGCAGGCGCAATTTGTTGATTTTGTGAAGGCGCTTGTGGTTCGAAGGAAGTGTTTTCAACTGCGCAAAAACGTCAATGCGATATTGGGCGCTGCGCGCGCGCTTGAGGCTGCCTTGGTTGAGCTTACCGACGGATGCGATGCGACGTTGATTTCGGCTGCGGTATGTAACCGCGCCTGTGATTTCCTTAACGAAACCTATGCTCCGAAAAACGCTTACATGACAAGCATTGGGCTAGGGCAGGTAGTCACGCTCATGCGGGAAAAGAGGCTCCTCAAAGAAGACTTTCGTTGGGTCTCCCCCGTTCGGAGGCCTAAGCGAGGCAGCTTAAAGCAACAGCAGAAAGATGCTGAGAAAAAGCTTCCCAGTAGGGAGTCTCTGACAGCACTGGGGACGATTTTCAACAACAAACAAACGAACCCTTTAGACATCGTTGTGACGTCTGCTTGCGTTTTGTTGTTAAGCGCGCCGAGTCGCGTCGGTGAGCTTTCCGATCTGCCTCACGACTGTGTGTTTCACAAGATCGGCGCAGACGGTAATGAGCGCATGTTCCTACACTGCTATGCCGAAAAGATGCAGAAGAGGATGCATAAGCCAGTAGTGCGGGGGATGGAGCCCGCAGTCGAGCGTGCATTGCGCTTGCTAGAGCCGATCTGTAAGGAGGCTCGAGAGTACGCGCAGTGGCTCGAAGATAACCCCAACCAATTTCCTAAACATGACGGCGTGCCAAGCAAAGAGTCCGATCAACCTTTAACCTATGCTGAGGTATGTCAGGCGCTTAAGATTGAACCTGGGAGGACTCCGCGAACCAGATTTAAGAATGACTTTCTGAAGAGGCTTAATAAGAAGCGCGATACTTTGAGCGAGAACGCTTGCGCGATTCTTGATCAAATCTTGCAGGGCTGGGATACGAGCAAGGGCAGGCGGAACTTCTCAGAAGGGCGCTTGGTCTCGCTAACCTTTAACGACACCCCAATCACATTAGGCATGCTCAACGTGCTGGTTCGTGATCGCTACCTGCCAAAGCATTTTCCGTACACGACGCCTTACGAAGACGGCAAGGAGCGCATCAAGTTCAGCAAAGCTTTGTTCACCGTTCGTATAGGGGCGCTTGTGAGCAGGAGTGCGGTCTGCAAGGCAAAAGATTTTGGTGTGGAGATCGCTGCGAACCAGTCGCGCATGGCTGCACAGCTTGGGGGTCGTGGCAGTGCCGAAGGCATCTTCGAGCGCCACGGATATGGTGAGATCTCGGTAAATTCACATGCGTTTCGCCATGAGCTGAACACACAGATGCACCGTGCCGGGCTGAGTCAGTTTTTGATCGACGCTTTTTCAGGGCGCACCAGCATGGGCTCGGTCTACAACCATGAGACGATCGAAGAGAAGACCCAGCGGGTCGCTCAGTTCCACCCTGGTACTAAGACCAGCAATACTGAGCTGCTGGAGAAAATCACAACCAACGAGCCACTTAAGCTAAGTGACGTCATCGAACTGCAAGGCGATTCAGACAGATTAATTCACAAGACTCACCTTGGGCTATGTGCGCACTCCTTTGCAATGTCTCCTTGTCCAAAAATGGGCGCTTGTCTTACCTGCGGTTTATTGGGCTGTGTAAAAGGGGATGATGTGAAATTGTCGAACCTCAAGCGAGAGCGAGAGGCGATAAACAAGTCCCACCAAAAGGCCGAAAAAGCGAAATCAGAGGGGGCTCTGGGGGCCGAAATTTGGATCAAGAAGTCTGCGGAAGACCTGGCTAAATGTGATGCGCTCATTGCGTTGCTGGAAAGCCCTGAGCTTGAGGACGGCTCTATTGTATGGAACCGAGACAATGGCTGGAATCTGACCAATAATGCTGCCGTTATGGCAGGCCTGATAGAGGTCGAAACAATCGAGGCTGAGAAAAAATCTACAGCCTTGCCGTCGCTCGATGAATTGATTGCACTTAACAACCGGTTTGGGAATTAACAGTGGGGCACCTAACTGACAAAGACGTGGTTAAAATCATCAAAATTATCAACAACTGGTCCGACTCTAAGCTCACTTGGCCGTCGCTAGTGGAAGCCTGCAAGATCAAGCTAAGTATCAGCCGCACTCGTCAGGCGCTGGCCGCAGTTCCTGCTATTAATATGGCTTACAAAGACCGAAAGGCAGCGCTGAGAAAATCGACTCAAAAGGCGGATTGGATCAAAGATATACATAAGGCAAACGAACAGATTGAGGCGCTGTCAAAAGCCCTGCAACAGCTACAAGCGGTGAACCAACAGCTCCTGCAACGTTTTGTGATTTGGCAGGCCAATGCGGATATGCACGGGGTGTCGCTGGAAAAGTTAGAGCAACCCGTTTCATCGCTTAGGTAGCAATCGGGATGGTTCAGCAGCGAGGATCGACTAGAAATTCTGTGTCCGTTAAAGCGGGGGGAAGATCACTCAGAGTTCAGTGGCCAAAAAGAGTCGACCACTACACCTGGGCGCATTAGCTCTTCTTTCTTCTACTTTTTGTTAGGGCCTCTATCAAAACATCGACCCCCTCATGGGGGTCTGCCTGTAGCACCAGGCAATACTCTACAAATTCCGCGATGTCAATCCGCTTCCGCTCCTGTTCAATCTTTCCAATGATCGAGTGATGTCGGCCTACGAGGTCAGCTGCTGCGCGGATAGACAAACCCCGCTCCTCCCGTTGCTGTTTAAGCCATTCGCGGAGCTTCTCGTGTTCGTATGAGTAGTGGGTTCGCTTCATTGTCTCGATGTTAGAGACGAAGTACAATGGCGCGAAATTCGAGACACGTAGATGTATTATGAAAGCCTTGAAGGTAAAGCCCGAGATTGTCTCCCTGCTACGTTCGGGGAGATTTGAGACCTTTTCTGTACCCCGGTTCAGGGATGCATATCAAGAG
Source organism: Microbulbifer pacificus (assembly GCF_002959965.1). Classification (NCBI taxonomy): domain Bacteria; kingdom Pseudomonadati; phylum Pseudomonadota; class Gammaproteobacteria; order Cellvibrionales; family Microbulbiferaceae; genus Microbulbifer; species Microbulbifer pacificus. The sequence goes on along the minus strand of NZ_PREV01000026.1, from coordinate 1,118,861 downwards.
CTGGTTGGCGATACCTCCAAGCCAAAGAAAGTAGTCAGTCAGCTAGTGAAGCGACACCTACGTAAGCTTGAAGAGTGCGGAGCTGTCGAGCGGATCAATACTGGCCAGCCTCATCCGATCGAGTACTGTATAAAAGATCATTCGCGATTGGAGTCGCTGACGAATACTTGTACTGGCACAAATGGTGCCCCGATAGCGAGGGCAGAGTCATTATCTGCTGAGGTAGTGCGTACCCTCAGACAAAAGCTGAACAAATATCGTACAGATATGCTGTCTGCAACGGGTGCTCTCGAGGAATATGAGGCTATTGTCCAAGCAGAGCCGATCCTGAAATCTAGGATTCAGGGACAGTATGACCAGACCCGAGAGGAATACGCTAAAACTCTTGGGAAAGTGAGAGTTTTAGAGTCTCTGATAGACCTCAACCCGGCCCCTTAATCACTATGAACCTACGACGTTGGCAGTCCGAGAGTATCTCTCGGGCGTTTGGATCGTATTGCTCAGGCTTTCGCCACTTCATGTGTTTGGCTACACCTGGGGCTGGAAAGACTGTAATGGCATCCGTTCTCGCTAAACGGCTGTTTGACGCTGGGATGATCGACATGGTGCTGTGTTTTTCGCCTGCGATTGTGGTAGCGGAAGATTTTCGTCGAGAGCTTGAGGCCAGTACTGGCAGGAGTTTGAGTGGACGTATTGGTGCTGGCGGTTGCTCTCTGACTTATCAAGCGATGAGCTCTTTGGATACTTCTTTTTGGGATATCCTAGACAGCTATCGAGTTTTCGTGATCTTCGATGAAATCCATCACTGCGCAGCCGACCAGGAAGGAAAGAGTAATAGCTGGGGAGAAACTATTCACCGCAATATCCGTGGCAGAGCTCTGTATTCACTTGCTTTGACGGGTACTCCATGGAGGTCGGATAACATTCCTATTGTATTGGCGGATTACTGTAAAGCGTCGGGCAAGGTACATTGCGACTATCGTTATGGTTTGGCTGAAGCAATCTATGATAGCGTTTGTAGGGAACCGAGAATTATCGCGGTCGATAACTCTAAAATATGTGTTACAGATGGCCCTGATTCCCATTGCTATTCCTCTTTTTCTGAGTTGCTATCGGACTCAGACTGTAGTTACCAGAATCTTCTTGATAACGAAACGCTAATCTCTGAAATGCTTCGTAGAGCGGCCGACAGACTGGAAAGGTTGCGAATTAAATCTCCTAATTCTGGGGGGCTTATCGTTGCAACTTCCGTTAGTCACGCGCGAAAAATCGCTCACTTGCTGCGTAGAGAGCTCAATGTGACAGCGGAGATCGCAACGTATGTCGATAATAATCCGTTAGCGACTATTCGTAATTTCCGTAATAGCAGCAATAAGTGGATCATCTCTGTCGGCATGATCAGCGAAGGCACGAACCTACCACGTCTGAAAGTATGTTGCTATTTAACTCGTGTAAAAACGGAGCTATATTTTCGCCAAGTACTTGGGCGGATTCTTCGCGCTACAGAGGAATCAGGTGAAAAAGGCTATCTTTTTATGCCTGCCGAGCCGACTTTAGTCGAATACGCTCGGAGGGTATCTGAGGATATTCCAGAATCAAATATTCTAACGTTTAGTTCCATTTGCTCGAACAGCCAGGGAAGCTATGTTTCGAACTCATCTCACTATGATCTAGATGGGACAGGATGTGATAAGCGGTCGGAAGCAGAAATTTCTATTAATTCTGATGATGAGCTGGTTGGATCCTTAAGGACAAGCAATTCCTTGGTGACACTGGCTCAATCATATGAGGCAAGTATCGATGTTTCCGGAAGCTTCACTCAGAAGCTGGTAGAGATAAGTAATAGTGGCTTTGGATCCAGTGCAACGTTATCTGCTGAGCTATTGTCCCTTCCATTAGGGCATTCATTGTGCTAGGAAAATCTTTGCGTTGTGTTCTAGTGGCTGAAAACGCTGCAGGTTGATGGGCGCTCGGTTTGTTTTCTTGGATTTCGATGGTGTCGTACATCCGGCGGGCCAGGTGGTGCCTCTCCGCTGGATTCAGGTCAAGCCATTAATTGGAGTGCAGTTTTTCCTCCCGGGGCCGGTGGCACAGCTTCGTACGCTTTGTCGACAGACCGGTGCCCGGATTGTAGTTACTTCAACTTGGCGCCTTGAATTTCCGATCTCGGTATTTCAACCGATATTTGGTGACTTGATAGTAGGCTGTACTCCACTCGTGCGTCGGATACCGGCTGGCATGCCAATGCGTTGGATGGAAATTCAGGCATTCTTAGCAGACCAGGATAAGCCATTGAGATATGTGATCATCGATGATCAGACCGGCCTTTTCCCTGTGGACCACCCTCGAACTGTTATTACCGACCCGCGCTCCGGTTTCCTCGAGGGAGATTTCGAGTTGGCTCTGTCCATACTCGGCGGTTGAAGAGGTGAGGCGTTCATAGAGGCTGTGGGTCTATTGTTGGGCATGGGCGACACGAAACAGGGGGCTGGTGGATGAGCAGCCGGATTGTGGGTATCGCCTATGCCTATGAGTGCTGCGCACTTTCGCGGTTGCAGAAGGTCAAGATGCGTTTTACCGAGCCCCCGACAAGGAATTAATCGCATGAGTAGAGTACAGCCCACCGAAGCAGCTTTTGAATTGCCGCAAAGCCCGGACTGACAAAGCGGTAGTTGGAAAGTCTGTCACTACTCGAGGCCTCTGAGGTGACTGCTGTTTCCAGATCGCTTGAGCGTAACCCCGAAGGTCACCTATGCACGCCTGAAGGGAAATCCTTTTTGCTGGGTATCGGGTCGCACCGGCAGAGGATAGGGGGGCTCTGGTCTCTAGATACGCTGAGGAAAGTGCAGACCTGGAGCGGTAGGTGCGCCGCTGCAGAGCGACCTAGGTGCTATCTGTCGCGTAGTCGAGGATAAGATCAAGCACATTATCGAACTGGAGACCGATCTTCACCGCAAAGCTGTCATGTCGCGGGAAGAGCGGGAACGGGCACTCTCGGAGCGACTGAACAAAGAAGTGTTTACGGTGAAGAGCGCCCTGTTCGGGCCGCGCAGTATCATTTAGCAGATCTTGGCTTGGGAGGCCCCCGGGACCCGTGCCACGCCTGTGCCTAGGTAATTGCCCACTTGCGAATCGCCCTTGATGAAATCCAGAGCGATTACCAGTTGCAACCGGTCGATCTTGATATCGACGATTCCTGGATGCAAACGGCAGAGTAATGCGAATGGCATTTTCGGTGGACGAGTTTTGGTATTTGGCTGTGGTTGCGGAGAAACTGCTTGCTCTCCCGCGCGGTCAGCGCAGTGCCCTGATTCAGCGCATCGCCACGTTTGTTGGCTGCTCCAAAGATTGTGTATATCGCGGCCTGAAAAGGTCGGTTGGACCTCCGGCCGCAAGCGGCGTGTTGATTCCGGCAAGAGCTGGGTATCCCTAGAGAATACAAAGGTGGTATCCACCTTTATAGTGGAGCGCGCCCGCACCAACGGCAAGCGCCTGCTTTCGGCACAAGCGGCTCTGGAGATCGCTTGGGGAAAGGGGATGGTCCGTGCCGGTACACCGCTCGGGGCCTATTTGCATATCATGCGTCAGAACGGCGTCCACTCTGACCAGATCAGTCGGCCAGCCTCTCATACAATAATGCGCAGTCGGTATCCCAATCACGTGTGGCAGTTCGACGTTTCTGTTTGCGTCCTGGCAGTAATGGACGAAAAAGGCATCGACAAGAACAAGTCGCAAAACATCGCCTGCGTTGCCAACCAGCAGGTGCTACTCTATTTGGTCTCAGACCACTACTCCGGCGCCTTCAACGTCCACTACTACCAGGTAGCGGGCGAAGATCAACAGACCCTGTTCAACTTCCTGATGGAAGCCTTCTCTGAGCGCTCTCATGAGCAGGGCCCTTTCCGTGGCATGCCGCAGATGACCTGCGATGAGAGTGCTTTTACGTGGATACCCCGGTTTTCGGCGAAAGCTTCGCCGCCCCACCCGACACTGATACAGACCGTCACCACAAGCAGATGGCTAGAAATACACGGAGCAGAAATGCTCAAAAACGTGGACCGAGCCCGTGTCCGGCGCGAGCCCGCATTCGGTGGCAAGGTAAACCCGTTTGATTACCTGTAGGACAAGGCCCTCAGCACCTAAGAAGAAGTGATCACCGTGGTATTCGAGCCTGATGATGAGGGGCAGTGCCAGTCGCGCTCAATCCGCCAAGACAGCGCGCGGGTACCACCGCCGCTCCGATAGCCGATCAACAAATCCAACTACCGGAGGCCGTGAACTATCACAGACCGCCCACAAGCTTTTGGACTGTTCCGCAATCCATTTCAGGACGATGTCCAAAGCCCAGAAGATATATTCCTGCCCCAGACCAATATTATATCCGTGAGTACATGCTCAGCACCGCCAGCACGGATGCCATGCAACGGCGTCTGACTCAGCGTAGCTCCGATAATGCCGTATCCACTTGTGCTCAACAGCTTAGTTATCAAGAGCCTGAATCTCGCTGCGAACCTGGGTATGAGAAGAGTGGGTGCCGACGTAATTACAGAGATCTAACTTTGTCAGTATGTCCCAAGTATTTATGCACGCATTTCTTTTGTCCGGACTCGGCCCCATAGCACCTGTTACATGAACAGCGCAGCTTGCAAGAAAATTCTGAAAGGATGTCTTTGGCAGTGCTATTGGCAAGCCATCTAATTATCATATAGATGTATAATATTGTGAATGCTCCGCAATGTTCTATTTTCATAATACTCCTTTCCTGCCGCACTCTGACCGTGCGGCTTTTTTTTAGAGCTGTCCTTGCGATGCCTGATATCTGATTTTGCGTTTATAGCTACAAATTTTTCCGATGGAAAAGTCAGCGAATGTCCTGTTCATGCTAAACGGCTTTTCGAAAATAGGAGCGTTATGAAATGATGGATCTCAAAATTTAAAGGAGTTAAGGGCTTAATGATGAAGTTAAGAAATATTGCTGGGCTCTGTTCTCTTGGAGTGGCTTTGATCAGTGGCTGTGTTGGTGTGGATGTCAAGAATCCGGCCGCGACTCTGTTGGCTGGAGAAATGGATACTGTTTGTGGTAAGAAGTGGGAATTGAATCAGCTCACGGCCAATGGTCATGTCATTGGTATTGAGGAAATGGGTCGCTTCACCTTTCGCTGTAATCGTGATGGAGAGGTACTGGGCAACAGTGGCATTAATCAATACCGTGGTTCCATGCGAATCATTGATGGCGGTCAACTGCTATGGGATCGCTCCCGCTTTGCGTCCACGAAAATGGCCGGACCAGAAGCGCTAATGGAGCAGGAAAATAATTACTTGCTTGCATTGGCCAGCAGTACAGAAGCCTTTGTCCGGGCCGGGGAGCCATACCTGATATTGCGCGACCCTTCTGGAGAATTCCATATCGAGTACGTCGAGCTTCTTCGTTGAGAAAGTCTTATTTTTGTCTGGGGGTTTTCTTAATTTTTGAGGCATGTATAGATATACGCGAAATGTTTAGTTTATAGTGCCTCCGCGCTCATGCTTCAGTCTCCCCAATGTCATGAAGCCGAGCCTTTTCCCATACAGACCATGCTTGTTGGCCGCTCTATCCGCGGCCTTTTTTTCCTGCTCATGAGCCTGCGGGTGTAGGGGTGGAGCCTATTGTCAGTTGGCATAGTTCTGGGTGGGCCGTGGGCGCATCGCATTAATGCCGAAGCATTCTTCGTTTCCTCTATATCATCTGCGGGAAAGGGTCGCGATGTTTCCGCACGAGCAATGCTCTGTCGGCTGGGTCTTGATTGGCGCTAAATTAAAGATGATTCCTACGCGCGTGCTCTGTATTCAGTGCGCGTATAGCGTTAGTTTTCGATTTGAGCTCTGTGCTTACTTAAAGACTCGAGATTTCACTGAAGCAGATCTAAATATGTAGGCTGCTCAGTTGTAGATTTCTGCTTCCAGATTGATAGGGGATACTCTGGTGAGTTCCTAATTGTGTGAGAAGGCAGGTGCGGATTGCCATAAGATTTTTCACGGTAAGGAGTGATTTATGACCGCCTCACTCGATACGATGTCCGGTGACTTCTTCCGTCTCTAAACTATTTTGTCGTCGAGTCACAGGGCGGTAGACGGATAGGTTCGATTGTGAAGTTCTAATTCTTCCTCGCTTTTCTCATGCATTAATTCTTATTTCCCTTCTAATTTGGTTCCTCGCCACATTGCCACATTTATGTGGCGAACCACTAGTTCCTGCTCGCGTAAGGAAACAGTCGCAGGCTGGTTGGAGCCACCTCTGACATTGTTCGTGTAACAGCTGCCTTACTGGCGCAACCAAATCGTCGGGGTCATACAGGGCGACCAGCAACTCACGGGCACTATTGCCGACAGCATCGCCTGTCTTGAACCGCACCTGGATATTCAGCGGATTTTGTACTGCGCTAGCCTGGCATGTATCCACGAAGAAATACTTCGTATGCCCATGTAATACAACACCCTGGTGGGCGATATGGGCACCAGCCTCAGCGGCGGTCAAAGGCAAGAATCGTGCTGGCACATGCCCTATATCGGGCGCCGCGCATCCTTGTAATCCCCCCATTTTTAATCGCTCGCATGAGTAGAAAGTTGGCCCGCCTGTAGCAATTGGGCTGGAGGTGCTCCACCGATAGCTGAATTCGGCCGCTCATTATTGTATTGCCACAGCCACTGAGTAGCTAATAGCTGGGCATGGGCAACGCTGGTGAATTCGTGCAGCTCAAGCCATTCGTGTCTGGCCGTCCGATTGAATCGTTCAATGTAAGCGTTCTGAGTTGGCTTCCCGGGCTGGATATATATCAGCGTTATTCGCTTTTCGTTCGCGCACTCCACCAGTGCCTGAGAGATGTACTCTGGTCCATTATCGCAGCGAAGGGCGGCGGGCTTACCACGCCATTCAATGATCTGATCCAGTGCCCGTATCACCCGTGCCGAGGGCAGCGACAAATCGACTTCGATGTCCAGCCCCTCTCTCGACGCTGAGACGGCCTTACAGCTTTCCCTCAAGCGCCTCTTGGCGCAGCTCGGCCTTGAGCCGCTCCTCGGCATACATCTTCTTCAGTCGGGCGTTTTCAGCCTCCAGCTCCTTAAGGCGCTTCATGTGCGACGCATTCATACCACCGAACTTAGCCTGCCACTGATAAATCAGCGCGGTACTGACATTGTGCTCACGGGATAGGTCAGCGACCGGAACCCCGGCCTCATGCAGCTTCAGAATTGCCAGAATCTGGCTATCGGAGAATCGAGACTTCTTCATTATTCGCTCCTTAGGCGATCACTGTAAAAGTCTCTACTCAAAACCCCGATTAATTTTCGGGGGGATTACGGTGATGCGCCGCTGTCGGTGATCAAGCTGTGCATCGAGAATCAGAAAGGGGCTTCCCCCCCCAACTATATTGGGAGGAGAATGCGCCCCATAGTGTTCAATGCGCCCTCTATAGGGCTCCGTCTATGACAACTTTTAACATCTTGATATAACTTGTGTCATGCCATCCATGGGCGATCACATAAAAGGCACCGCTATAGGCTTGATCCTTTGGTAGATCAAGATAGCGAGGCGAGTTCTTGTCTACGGTGAACATGACCTGGCCAAACCCGCGCTGGACCCCATCCTCCATTTTCAAACGGCGGCCATTAAAGAATAACTTTTGCCCGATCATATCAATGGGATAGACCTGCCCATCTTCGCCGACCACATCGACAATGAGAGACGTTTTACCGGGCTGCCCCGCCCAGAGCACGCGGGATTCCTCCTGAGGGCCATCGGTAGACAGACCCGGTTGCACCGGTGCATAAAAATAAACCGAAGAACGTTGGGGCGTTTCCAGGCTGTAGTTCCTGCTCCACTGATCGAGCTTTAAAAGGTCCTCATCAGGCTTTCTGAAATCAACGGATACATCGATTGCCCTAGAATATCCAGTATTGTGCCAACCCTGTGCTATTACATAAAAGCTTCCACGGTAATTCTGGCCTTCCGGTAGTTGCCAGTATCGATCCGAGCCCTTGTCGAGGGTAAATATCACTTGGCCGTAGCCTCTCTGTACACCATCCTCAATCTTCACACGACGTCCATGCATAAAGTACTTTTGCGCCTTAATGTCAACAGAGTAAGACTTTCCATCATCGCCGACAACCTTGATATGCAATGATGTTTCTCCTGGGGCTCCCGACCAAAGATGGCGCGACTCTCGCTGTGGGCCATCGGTTTCCACATCCTGATGTCTTGGCGTAAAGAAATAGACGGAGGAATCCCCAGAAGGCGTTTCTAGGCTGTAATTTTTACTCCATTCATTTAATAAAAGTCGATCCCTGTCGCTGGAAAAGCTAATTCTGACATGTATAGATTTTCTGTAACTCGTTACATTCCAGCCGGCCGCAACCACTTCAAACTCTCCTTCGTATTGACCTGCTGGCAACATCAAAATTTCATCCGGGTCTAGGTTGAAGCGGATTTGGCGGTCCGAGGGAGCACCGTTCTCCAGCTTGTAGTTCCCCTTGCGACCTCTTATTTTCACTTGGTACCTTTTCCCAGTACTGATATTCCGTACCCAAGCCAAAATATTTGTATGCCCAGCTACGCCATTCCAGTGCGACCTGTGTGCATCGGTGAGCCCATCCGTCGACGCAATACCGTCCTGAAAAGGAATATAAAAATAGATCTTTCCATTTACATCATGCTCAATAGTGGATGTTTCGTTCAGAAGCAGATAGTGGGGGGTCCGGTTTTTCTGGGAGGGGACGCTAAGGAAGTCTTCCAATATCAAATATTCTAACCTCTCGCTATCCTCGACCTCTACGGATATGATTAGCGGTTGGTGTGACTGCCGGTCAAGGAGATCAAAATAAATCCTACTTCCCGATACATACGCATACTCCAAGTCTGATTTTTCTCCAACGACTCGAATCTCACGGACATTGCCGGAAAATCCTGGCTTGGCAAACAAAATAACGGATTTATTTCTACCGTCCGCCGCCATATAGATATTTGCGGATTCATGCGGAGTCTCACCGGGCTCTATTACCCCCTCAGAGAACATTTGAGGGATGCCACGGCTTACAAAGTCATCCCACCCGTATGCCAGCCCGCTCGAATGGGAGTAACCCATTGTATGAGCATTTTCATGGGAAAAATTAGAGTAGGCGAAGTTGTAACTTCTATCTGCGTTGAAGTAGGACATCGGCCAGTTTATTGATAACCAGGAACTGCTCGCAACTCCTGCAGATCCAGACTGGTTAACCCGGTAACTCTTTTGTAGCCTGTAGGTCAAAGTTTTATGCCATTTCGCCAGTGAGCCTGCACTCGTCTCATCTCGATGATCTTTAAAATAGGACATAAAGTCATCCCTGGTTGATTTTCTGGCATAGAACTGTTTCATATGATTAAGGATTAACCGATAGCTCTCTATGTCTATCAGCTTGTTGGAAGCATGAAAATCCGAGGGTGAAGACCGGAACTGGGGGTTGGGGTCTAGGAATGCGAGCTTATCTCCCTCCCCTGCTGACACCATAGAATCCGCGATGCTCAACTCTACGAAAGTGAATGGTGGTAGGCTCTCAGGCAAATAGAAGGCTAATCCAGTTTTATACAAAGCGATCCCTGAAAAATGACGCGGCGTGTAGTTTTCGATTCGCACAAGTTCGTCCTCAGTCGCTGAAACCTGAACATCATTTACATAGAACCCCGTGTAAGCATCATCCGGAATATGCCCCGAGGTCGGATCCAGTAATGCACTTTCCCTCAACAGACCGCTATCTTTTAATTCATAGGTTGGCAAAAGCATGTTCTGAGTTGTTATGTCACTTCTAAAAGTTACGCTGCTAAATTCGGAAGCTGAAATCTGCATCGAGAAAACAATCATCGATAAATAAATGAGAGTATTAAAGGAGGAAGATGGCACTCAATGTTATCCTTGGTTGACTGAAAAAGCTGTGTTACGAATAGTTGTCTGTGTGCGGCAGGTGAAGAGTAAGTTTTAAATTTACAGAACTTTTGGTTAATCACCGTTTTATCGCCAGAAAGCCTTGAAATTCTCGCATTTGTAAAAATCAGTTCATTTAACCCACTCCTCTTCTTTCTCTATGACCAAGCTTACAACGAGGGAACGGACAATACGTTAAAATCTCTGAAGCGCGAATGGGTTAACTGTAGCCAGGCGAAAAGGCAGAAACACTGCTATGTCCCTCAGCGTAACATCGTCTCGCTGAAAGATCACAGGTATAGATTTCAGGGTAGCCGGAAGAAAAGGCAGATTCGGGCAGACTGCATGGCTCTGCCTGAATCTAGGTGAGCATTCGCCCGAAGACAACAACACTTTTCTACGTGAGAATTGTAACGAAATCTATAATGCAAAACTTCCTGGCTTATAGGAACCCACCACCCCAAGAATTCAGAATCTTCTTAATCTGGGTGCTCAATTCTTAGAGTGGATTGATCGGTTTGTGTGGGTCGCAGATATACTCTCCTCTGTCATTATGAGCTGCACCATTTTTGTGATGTTGCGCCAAGCAGGTGTCATAGAGCGTTTGGTTGGCCGAATACTGGGAGCAATTGAATGACTGGCCAGACTTTTTGCTGACTTGCAGCTGGCAGTTCACGAAGTCCTGAGAGTTGCCTGCAAGGGGATCGCAGGTGCTGGGAGCAACTGCAGTGCTGGCTTTGCCTGTGGACTTACAGTTCATATCGCGATTCTTGCATCTGGGCGGATCTTCCCAGAAGCCCAGTGTCGCCAGGTCGATGGCAAACTCGGTTTGTAGTGGTCAACTGTTTCCGGACAGTAAGTTAAGATTTTCTTCCACCTTTGCGGGCGGGAAACCATCGTTTTGCTGATGCGGACGTTCCCAGTTGTAGTAAGTCATCAGGTAGTAGCTGATGACTCGGCTTGCCTCGGCAATTGAGTCGTATCCAAGAGACGGTACCCACTCGCTTTTCAAACTTCGGAACAACCTTTCCATCGACGCATTGTCCCAGCAGTTTCCACGACGACTCATACTCTGCGTCATCCGGTAGCGCCACAGCCGCTGCCGGAACAGGCGACTCCTATACTGGCTGCCTTGACTGAGATCGCCCAGCCGACGATACGGCGGGCTTAGAGAAGGCCTTCAAGGAGTTTTTCCGTCGAGCGAAGGCGGGGCTGGCGCCGGGTTGTCCGCATTTTAAACTCCTGCGGCGTTTCTCCAGCTTTGAGATATACGGTGACTCCGACTGGTCGTTTGGGATGGGGAGGAGCGCAAAAATGGTTGGTTTACCCTCAACGGAGTTGGTCGCCTTCGCGCTTGCAGCAAAGCCCGAAGTCCAGGCAAAGAAAGATCCAAGTATAAAAGTAGCGGGTGATTTCATTCACGAAGCCGACAGTGAGTGGCGGGAATCACGAATTGGAGAGAGCCAGGAAAGGAAGAGTTCGCAAAAATCCTTTATAAACAACATGTTGATTGACTTTTGGCGAAAATTTCCAGAGTCTCTGCCGACCCTCTAAATCCACTAAGATGTATTCCCCCAAAACCTCGATCAATTTTGGGGGGGATTACAAACCCTCTCGCCTGCGGGCTATTTGTTGCTTTTTAACTACCGAAAAAACTACGTAATCACCCGGGAGCTATTACAGCCCCTCAGACTGTGAGACCAGATAGCTTCGTAGAGGCTTTCGAGGTCCCTGGTGAAACGGATGGTATCGAACAGTGGCGATGTCTCTCTTGCCGAGAGTAAGCGCCGCCGCAGTGATTCCAATTGTTTCGGCTGGGTTGCGAGGTGAAGCGCAGTCGTGAAATAGCTTTCGCTATCATCTGCAATCAACTCGGGAAAGCCGTGCGTAGTTAGTAGACTTGCTGCCACTTTACTCGCAAATCCCTGGCCCGGTGTTGTGACCAGTGGAACACAGGCCCACAAAGCGTCACTGGCTGTTGTGTGGGAGTTGCAGGGAAAGGTATCGAGGGCGATATCGGCGAGCTTTAAGCGCGCAAGATGATCTTGTTGCGACACGCGAGGTGCGAATATGACACGAGTCGGATCAACACCTCTGTGTTTGGCTTCCCGCAGGAGATTGATACGTGCTAAAGGCTTGCCGGGGTCAAGAAGCCACAGAATGCTGCCGGGTACTGAGGTGAGCAGGCGACACCAGATGTCGAAACAGGCGGGGTTGATCTTTATCACTTGGTTGAACGAACAGAAAACTAGGCCTTCCGCGGGTAGTCCGGCGTTTGTACGTGGAATTGATGCCGGCCAGGGGCGTTGGTTGTCATTGGGCTGGTAACAATTCGGCATCAATGCGATTTTTTCACTGAATGATTCCGCATTATTGGCGGGGGTGACGATTCGGTCTCCGATAATATAATCGGCCAATCGCTTGTGCCCCAGTGAGCCAGGATAGCCCAGCCAACTGACGATGATGGGAGCTGGGCGCAGCGCGCTGATACCCAATCGTGCTCCGGTCGTGTAGCCCTTAAGATCAACCAGGATATGAATACCAGCTTGGGAAATACGTGCGGCGGACTGCTGGTCTGACAGGGCTGAGAGGTCGGTGGGAACAAACCCGGCAGTGTTGATTCTTCGGGTAAAATTATCCTCCTTGTTCGGGCCATACGAGAAAAGATGGATTTCAACCCGACTTGAATCATGTGCCTCAAGTACGCCTGCGAGCAGGTGCATAGTGGGGTGGTCATGAAAGTCTGCGGAGAGGTAGCCTATTTTCAGGGGCTCTCCCGGATGCCTAAGTACCGGTGAAAGCAACTTCCGAGGATTGGTAAGCGCGGGGATTTCCGCCATTGCGAACCTCATTGCCGCTCGGCGATGCCAAGTGGGCTCCATGCCGAGAATATTGAGTAATGTCCAAGGTGGAGGGGGGGAGGGTTCTTCGGCCTTCAGAGTGGCGGTATCGATGCTATCCAGACCGTGCCATGCCGCATTTTTTCGGCGCATGTATTGTAATCTTCCCCAGGCGTGCACAGCGCGGTATTCCTGTTCACACTCGTCAAGGCGTTCGTTTTTTTCCAGGAGCTTGCCGAGTATCAGGCGCGCTTCAGTAAAATTAGGGGCCAGCGAGAGCACCCTGCGCAACGTCCTTTCCGCCTCATCATAACGGCCCAGTTTCGAGAGAAGGGCGCCGAGATTTTTGATGGCCACCGTATAGTTGGCATTGTTTTGGATGGCCCTGTTGTACAGTGCCTCGGCTTCTGGGTAGCACTTCTGTTCCATCAACAGATTTCCCAGGTTATTACAGGCCTTGGCTGATTCGGGCCCGATCCTGAGAGCATGTTTGTATGCATCGATCGCTCCGTCGGTATCGCCAGTGGCCTTCAGGACCAGAGCCAAGTTTACGTAAAAGGCTCCACATGCACCTAGTTCCAGTGCTTTTCGAATAGAGTTCTCTGCAGCCTGGAGCCGGTTGGTTTGATAAAAAATGACCCCGCGTAAATGATACGCATCTGCGTGCCGTGGAGTGCGTAAGAGCAGTTTTTTCAGAATGGCTTCTGCCCGTGATAGTTTGCCTCCGTTATAGGCCGCAAGCGCGGCATCATAGCCTTGAGAGTTGGGGGGAGTGGTATTGCGAATTTCGCGTCGAGTCATGGAGAGCCCATAAAATTTTGATGTTTGAGAATGGCTGCTTTTAAGGGAAAGGATCTTTCCTGCGGAGGTGCACCAGGCCCAGGTGAGGCCGGCACGGTTTTTTCACAGTACGAGCAGCCACCCCGCAAAGGAATTGTTGGAATCTTCCACCCTGCCTTCGGTTACTGCTGTATCTGTTACCCGAATCGTCCAGATGCCGTTAAGTAGTTCGCCGGAAAGATCCAGGGTTTTGACTTCATTCCCCGCATTCCACGAGTAAAATCCTGCGGTTTGATCTTTCAGATTGTAAACTGATCCATCGGGGGCAATAAGGTCGACAATCAAGGATTTACTCGAATTCGTGTAATCCTGAAAGACCTGGTAGTGAATGGATGCATTTACGGGTGCGTTGCCGTTACGGCCAAAGACAGCCAAGGATCGCTCTAGTATTCCACTTGCGGGGAAGGGTTTTACATCGAAGTCTTGATAAATCTGAGTTCCTCCTCCATTTGGCATAGAGTAGCTCCCAATAATCCAGTTGTTCGCGTTCATTCCTTGGCTTGTTAAATATTTCGTATCAACGTAATAAATGCCGGGCTGCGGATTATCGAGCGTACAAGTTTCCTTGAGGGAAGGTATTCCCCCGATAGTGCCGGGACCCCACTTGCAGTCGTAATCGGTGTCGGTAGGTGGCGAGGCATACTGGACATAATGAGTTCCGAAGGGATTGTTCACGAAGGTCAGCGTGCTGGCTCCAGCTGGTACCTCTATCCAATAGCTCTCGTAATCAGTGGTGGGTTTGTTGTACCTGCGAAGTACGCCATTGAGTAATTCCTGCTGGGGAAGACGGGTGGTTAAGGCATGGGCATCAACTATACCGGTGCCCATGGGCTGCATAGGTGTTACGGGGATTGCACGGGCTGTGCTCTTGAGCAGGTTTTCCTTTTGTTCCGGGGCGCTGGTTGGATAATGCTCGGTCAGTAGTGCCAGGGCGCCCGAGACGTGTGGTGCCGCCATCGAAGTTCCGGACATGTAGCTGTAGGTTTCCGCAGAGGGCCCGTTGGTACCGGTGTTGTGGGTCGATAGCACATATTCTCCGAGGGCGGCGATATCGACAGCAGTTCCGTAGTTGGAGAAATAGGCACGTGCACCTATGTTGGTGGTGGCGGCCACGGCGATGACGTTGTTGCAATTCGCCGGCCGTTTCTCCGAGGCGTCAGTATCGTCGTTGCCCGCCGATACCACGATTGCGGTTCCGTTCTGAACAGCGGTATCGATCGCGTTTTGGTATGTGGTGCCGCATGATCCGAGGCCGCCCAGGCTCATGTTGATCACATCCGCTGGAAATTCATTGACCGGAATTCCGGGCACCGCGCCGCCGGAGGCCCAGATAATGGCGTCGCTGATGTCGGAGATGTAACCGCCGCATTTGCCCAACACTCTCACTGGCACTATCCCGGCGCCTGGGGCAACCCCCACGATACCCGCTTCGTTGTTGGCAACCGCTGCGATGGTACCGGCGACATGGGTGCCGTGCCAGGTGGAGGAGCCCGCCGAGCGATTGCTGCATTCGCCGGCGATGCGGTAGTCGCCGGGATCGCTGGGATCGCTGTCACGGCCGTCGCCATCGTTTGCGTTGTTTGGCTCGGCAATGAAATCGTAGCCCGGCAAGAGGTTGCCGACCAGGTCACTGTGCTCCGTGATGCCCGTGTCCAATACGGCCACGATGGCGCTCTTGCCATTGCCCCTGTCCCAGGCGTGATGCGCGTTAATGCCTGAGACCTCCTCGTGTAGTCCCCACAAATAGGGGTATTGGGGGTCATCTGGGATTAGGCCTGCCTGGAGTAGGGCGTCCACCTCGACATATTCCACATCGGGATCGGCAGCCAGTTGCTGCATCAGCGCTTGGGATTCGCTGCGGTCGAGCTTTTGGCTGCTGACGATAACATCATCACCGGTCGCGGTTTGGCGGAGTGCCTGCAGGGCAACCGCCTTGCCGCCGACTCCCTTTTTTGCGGCTTTGGCGATTGCGGCCTGCTTGTTCGTCGCTGTTTTGTTGCTGCGGTACTTGACGATGAAACGGTCGTATCGAGCATCGTCCAGAAGGCCGCTGACGTTGATGGAAGGTGTCGCCCATGTAGCGCTCGCACAGATTGAAGACAGGGCTACAGTGGCCGCCAGGGTCTGGATTCGGTACTTAAGACTATTTTTAGATAATCGGATATTTTTATTCAAAGTTATTCCTTATTACTGTTTGACTTGAGCACTAGGAATATTGTTTGCTTTTCATTGGTTAATCCAGCCGTGGAAATATATTAAGTATACCGCCTTACACGAAAAGGATAATTCCTACAAAGCGGTTTTGATTCCCGGATGCTTACCAAAGGCCCGTAACTGCCGATCGCTTGTGGTTCTTGAACCGTGTAGTTAGTGGCCAAAAAGAGTTGACCACTACAATATCCTCTCCGGTCGAAAATCACACCTAAACTGCGCCGATCAACTTCTTCATCGAGGAATTTTTTGAGGCAAAATTAAAGATAATTCCTACGCGCCGTGCTCTGTATTCACTGAACAAATAGCGCTAAGTTTCGAATCAGGCTCTGTGGTTACTTAAATGCTCGAGATTTCACTGAAGCAGATCTAAATATGTAGGCTGCTCAGTTGTAAATTTCTGCTTCCCGTTTGATGGATTATGCACTTGTTAACCCTTAAATTTTTGGGGTTAGGAGTTCGGCTTGCCATCAGATGTTTCATGGTAAGGAGTAGTCGATGGTCGCCTCACTTGAAACGATGTCCGGTCGCCTCTGTCATGTCTAAGCTATTTCGTCGTCAAGTCATCGAGCGGCAGGCGGATAGCCTTCACGGTGAAGTGCTACTACTTCCACGCTTTTCCCATGCACTAATTCTTATTGCACTTCTTACTTGGTTCTTCGCCACATTGATGTGGCTAACCACGAGTTCCTACGCGCGTAAGGAAACGGTCGCAGGCTGGTTAGAGCCCACCTCTGGCGTTGTTCGTGTATATGCCGAACGTATTGGCATTATCAAAAAGATTTTAGTTGAGGATGGTCAGCGAGTCGTTAAAGATCAACCGCTCATTGTCGTCAACGGTGATCGAATCCTATCCGATGGGCAGCACCTCGAATCCCTGCTCCTAGCCGAATATGAGAGTCAGAGAACGCTGCTTTCAGACCAGCTTCATCGGAGTGAAGTCATTCATGCCAGAAAGCTGATAGATATTGAGCAGCGTATCAGCTCGACCAAAGAAGATATTGCTCTTTTGCAGGAACAACGGCAGACGCTAGATCACCGTTACCAGTTGCTGCAGGAGCAAGTGGCGCGCCACCAGGAACTTAAGCTCGAAGGGCATATTTCGGTGGCAGAGCTGGATGCGGTCATCGCCCAGGAGTTGGCGTTGCGAGGTCAGCGTCAGGCACTGGAGCGCAATCGGGTGAATCTCATCAATCAGCTGCAGCAAGTTGAAAGTCAGAAAGCACTGTTGCCGGAAGAGCACGCCAATGGCGTTAGTCAGCTACGGACACGGCTGTCTGACCTTGCGCAGCAGATTGCTCAGCTCCACGGACAGCGCGCATATATTGTCAAGGCCCCCAAAGACGGCATTGTAAATAACTTACAAATTCGCGAGGGGCAGCAAGCACAACCCAATATACCGGTACTGTCTTTGGTACCAGAAGGGAGTGGCTTAAATGCGGAGTTGCTGGTGCCTGTACGCTCTGCTGGTTTTCTGGCGCCGGGCCAAAAGCTGAACATTCGCTATGATGCCTTTCCCTATCAGAAGTTTGGCCTCTACCCGGGTGAGGTCGTGGAAGTCTCCGATACGCTGCTGCTGCCTGATGAGCTACTCAAGGCCCCGGTTGCGATTCGGGAGCCAGCCTACCGGGTTACCGCCAGACTTGATCGCCCATCGGTACAAGCCTACGGCAAGGACTTCGCCCTGAAGCCCGGCATGACGCTCTCCGCGGATGTGCAACTGACGGAGCGTACCCTCTTGCAGTGGCTACTGGAGCCGCTGTACAGCTTGAAAGGGCGCCTGTAATGGAAGCAACCACGCAGAAGCCCACCGCGCAGGTGCGTCCGGAGCAACTCCTGCACTTCTCCACAAGCCGTCGCCTGCCCGTAATACTGCAAACCGAGGCTGCGGAATGCGGTCTGGTGTGCCTGGCCATGATTGCCGGCTTTCACGGCTATGATACCGACCTCGCCAGTCTGCGCCGCCGCTTCCACATTTCCAGTCACGGTACCAATCTCAAGACCTTGATGGATATGGCTGGACGCCTGCACTTGGCGGGACGCGCCCTGCGCCTTGAGCTGGCGCATCTGGGAGAGCTACAGCTACCCTGTGTACTGCACTGGGACATGAATCACTTCGTCGTACTGAAGTCCGTGCAGGCCAAGCGGGTGACTATCCATGATCCCGCCATCGGCGAGCGCGTACTGGAGAGAACGGAGTTCGACCAGCACTTCACTGGTGTCGCTCTGGAGCTGACACCTACCGACGACTTTAAAGCCGGTGCAGATCGCCAGCGCCTCACCCTCGGCCACTTCTGGTCCCGCATCACCGGGCTCAAGCGCAACCTGGTGCAAATCCTGCTGTTATCACTGCTGTTGCAACTGTTCGCCATTGTGGCGCCGTTCTATATGCAGACCGTGGTGGACGACGTCATATTGCGCAGCGATGACAACCTGCTGCTGGTGTTGGCGCTTGGCTTCGGTTTGTTGTTGATCATTCAGACCGGCACCAGTGCATTGCGCGATTGGGTGATCCTGCATATCTCCAGCCGGCTCAACATGCAGATGGCGGCCAACCTGTTCCGGCACCTGATTCGCCTCCCCATGAGCTACTTTTCTACCCGGCATATGGGCGATGTTGTCTCCCGTTTTGGCTCAGTGAATCAGGTGCGGGAACTGCTCACCACAGGCCTGGTGGCCGCGGTAGTCGATGGCATCATGGCGCTGATTACCCTTGCCGCCATGTTCTTCTACGACGTTAAGCTGACCCTGATCGTCATCCTGGTAGTCCTTCTCTACGCCGTTCTGCGTCTGCTTCTCTACCGCCCGTTGCGCCTGCTCACCGAGGAACAGATCGTCGCCCAGGCGAAGCACGACACCCACTTTATGGAGTCCGTGCGCGCCATCCAGACCATCAAGCTGTTCCAGCGTGAAAACGATCGCCAGGGCCAGTGGCACAACCGCCTTGCCGACACCTTGAACAAGCAAATCCGTATCACCCGCTGGAATATCGGCTACGACACCATCAACCGTCTGCTGTTCGGTTTGGAAAATCTGCTGGTGACCTACTTCGCCGCCACCGCGGTCATGGGCAACATCCTCAGTGTGGGCATGCTCTACGCCTTTATGAGCTACAAGACCCGCTTCGTCGAATCCATGGATGCACTGATCATCAAATGGATCGAACTCAAGATGCTCGGCCTGCACCTGGACCGGCTCTCCGATATTGTCTTCACACCAACGGAGTCGATCGACCCGCAAAGTGCACTGTTGGAGCACAACGACCCGAGTATCCAGCCACTCAGGGGCAGAATAGAAGTTCGCAACCTGAGCTTCCGCTATGGAGAAGCGGAAGCCCCATCTTTCCAAAACCTCAACTTCACCATAGAAGCGGGAGAGACCGTCGCTATTGTCGGCCCCAGTGGTTGCGGTAAAACCACTTTGCTGAAATGCCTCATGGGACTGCTTGAGCCGACGGAGGGTGAAATCCTGATCGACGGCCAGCCACTGAAGCAGCTGCCTTACTACCGCAACCAAATCGCCGGGGTCATGCAGGACGACCAGCTGCTCGCGGGCACCATTGCCGACAACATCGCCTGCTTTGAACCCCAGCTGGATATTCAACGGATTGTGTACTGCGCAGGTTTGGCATGTATCCACGAAGAAATACTCCGCATGCCCATGCAATACAACACCCTGGTGGGCGATATGGGCACCAGCCTCAGCGGTGGTCAAAAGCAAAGAATCGTGTTGGCACGTGCCCTGTATCGCGCGCCGCGCATCCTGTTCATGGACGAAGCCACCAGTCATCTCGATGTGAACAACGAGACAATGGTCAATGACCACATCCAGCAGCTCACGTTTACTCGGGTGCTGGTGGCTCACAGACCGGAGACGGTCAAATCTGCGGGACGGCAGATAACATTAACTTAGTAATTATTGGAGATCGTTGTATGAAAATTCGTGAACTTAATGCTCATGAAATTCTGGTGGTTAGTGGTGCAGCTCCGAGTAAGGAAACTTGCGAAGTCCTGCGTGATTTTAGCGAGTACACTGGCGCAGCAATGGGCGGAATTCTGGGGTTTAGTTTCGGGGGTGTCGGCTCGATAATCGGCGGGTCGATTGGCGGCTTTATTGGTGGCCGGGTAGGAAGTATTGTTTATAAAGACTGCATGATTAATGCAACCTAGTTTCCAGCTTAAGTATTAACAAGATTTTAAGCTGAGCTTACATGATTTATTAGACTTGATGACTGGAAGCTCAGCTTCTTTAAAGGAAAAGAGAGTCAATCTATCTGGAGTGCGATATGAAAATTCCTGAATTTTTTATTTTGAAGAAAATTCGCGATATAAAGGAGCTGTCTCATTTGAGTACATCCGATGCAAAGAGAGCATATAGGGCTGCATATATTAAAGTAATCTTTTCTCGGAGCCTTCCTGTCGCATTGTTGGGGTATACACTTATAGTTGGATTTTTTCATGCCGTTTCAGGAGGGCAAGAAAAATACATCGCAATAATTTTCGGTTGCTACTTCATGCATATCTATCTCTATTCCAAAATGGATTTTTCAAAATTTTAGCCAAAGTATCAGTCAATAGATAGAGCTAGGTCGCCGGAATCATACAGGATGAGCCGACTTTGGCGGATAACATTGCGGGCTTTTATGGGTATTCAACGGATTGTGATCTGAGCTGGCCTGACTTGGCATGCATCCACGAAGAAATACTCCGCATGCCCATGCAATACAACACCCTGGTGGGAGATATGGGCACCAGCCTCAGCGGCGGGCAAAAGCAAAGAATCGTGTTGGCACGTGCCCTGTATCGCGCGCCGCGCATCCTATTCATGGACGAAGCCACCAGTCACCTCGATGTGAACAACGAGACAATGGTCAATGACCACATCCAGCAGTTTACGTTTACTCGGGTGCTGGTGGCTCACAGGCCGGAGACGGTCAAATCTGCAGGGAGGCAGATCAACTTGGCTGGCGATTAGCCAGTTTTTAAGTAACTATCTGGAGATAGAGTTATGAAAGAACTTACTGCAACCGAAATCAAACAGGTAAATGGTGGCTCTATTGGCCATGTTGGATCATGTGTGGCTGTAGGAAGGCTTGGAATGAGCGCAGGTGCTGGTTTCGGCCCTTGGGGTGTTGCGGGAGGCGCGCTTGGTGGATGCCTCATCGGCATCGTAGCCTATAGTTTGAAATAAGCGCAAAACCAGGGTTGCTCGGTGTACAGGATCTGTACGTCGAGCAACCCGAAATCAAATAGGTGTGAATACCTATTGGGTTGCCGAGTTAATAGTGCAGGTGAGTAGACATGAAATCCTTAGACTCTTTCTTAATGCCTTTGTTTTGCATGTGGTTGATCATTCTTTTAAGAAAAGTGGAAATGACGAAATTGGAGTTCGTTGCCCCTATATTTTTATCTTTTGTTTTTGTAACTACTTTAGAGCTTATCAATAGCTGGCGACGACGCACGAAGAAGCATTCCGCATGATCGAGCGAGATTTCTCAGGGTTTTCATGCCGTGCAAATAGAGCCGGTCAGGATGGTTTGCTCACCTCCTATGAGCTACATTTTTTCACTGTAATAATACATCATGAAAGATAGATTTTTTATTATCTATTCTCGATGGTCTTTCCTCTCCTATTTGGGGCGACCATGTTTTCTAATTTTAATTAGATAGCAAAAGGATATATTTTATTTTTGTTCGTTTGTTGCGCGATATTTTATTTAATGAAAGTCGATAGGCGTGAGAAATAGTACACTTGCTGGTTATTAAGATTTTTGCATGCGGGCATCGCTGCCCTCTAAGAGTTAATAGAAATGAGGTAACACATTATGACATCCAATTCCGCTGGTAGTGCCCAGTCACCCATGATTTTAACGCAGTTAGCTATGCAACCCAGACCTTGGGCAGCTGCCGGATGGCTGTGCTTATTTTTTATTTTTCAAAACCTAGGGAGTATTCTCTATATCGCCGGTTATGGTGGATATCTGGGTGCACAATTGGGTGCTCAAGGCGAAGTTCTTGACCCGGCGTCCATGCAGTCGCAAGTTGCCGTTCATATACAAACGCCAGCTGCATTCGCTGGAATGTATATAACACAGTTTTTTCTGGTATTGCCTGTGCTCTTATGGGCGGCGAACTTTAAAGAGCAGTCTTACTGGAATACTCTGAACCTGCGTACCTTTGCTTATAAGTTCTTGTGGCTTTGGGTCCTACTGCTGCTGGCATTTCTCGCCACGCAGAGCTTTGTACTGCAGATGATAGAGCTTGAACCAGGCGAATTCCTACAGGGAATAGCCGGTAGTCGCCACCTACTACTAGCACTGGTTTTCGTGCTTGTTGCACCTTTGTTGGAAGAGCTGATATTTCGCGGCTATTTGTTTCGTGCCTGGCGACATACGCGCCTAGGGTTCTCCGGAACTCTCCTGTTGACCTCAGCGCTGTTTACTGCAATGCACCTCGGTCAGTATCACTGGATACACTTGAGCTTCGTTTTCGTGCTTTCTCTGATGCTAGGCTTTGCGCGGGAGAAAAGTGGTTCTGTGCTACTACCTATACTGCTACACGCGCTCAACAACTTTGCCAGCGCGGTAACGGTTATCTATCTGGGGTTACAGTAAAGCCTCATTCATTAGGCCGAGGCCATCTCTGGAATAAAATCGGCGATGGCATTGGCGGATCGGCGGAGAGCATAGTCAAAGTTGAACTTCTACATTACTTGCTCCTCAAGCGATCTTTGTTAGAGTACCTGCACACAAGAATGGTTACGAATAGGAAGGTGACATGTATAGCTGGTGAACCAACAATCCAGTTAAGGCACCAAAATGAAAAAAGCTGCCCGGGGGAGCAGCAAAGGGAAACTCCTGAGTACCTCAGGGCAATATGAACCCGCTCAAACAATACCCAAGCAGAGCGGTGATAGGAGTGGGCATCCTTGCCCAGCCAACAACTTTACTAGGAGTAAAATTGTGCAGCCCGCAAATATTGCTTCACTTTAGATAAAGCTACCAGCTATTGCGAGCTCAAAAGGTAAATTCCTACAAGTCAATCGTGGACTACTCGGATGCTCTGCCTTTCAAGCTTGCGGAGATACGAATTTAAGCAGCCATCTTTTCTATGGCCGGTCCCGTGTTTGCAGCTTCCTCAAAATGCTTTCCCAGGGTATTCATCAGAGTTTTAGCGCGTTCGCAATGAAGAGTACATCCGTTAATGACCTCCTCGGCGTAGAGCGCGACATTACGGACTTGATATTCTAAAGCGCGAAGCGCGTCCAATGTCATTCCCGGCTTGTACTGACGTTCTAGCTTTCGGGTTACTTCATTCGCCAACCGGAGGCTGGTCACCAGGTGAACCTCTTCTGCAAAGGCTTTACCGATTACTTGATCGCGGTGGGTGTCGTCGAGCGTCCATGGCTCCCAATATTGAGTTCTCATCATTGCAGCCCTTTCAGTCATGTTTACAGAGAGTGTGTGGTATAGGATCTCAACTCACTTTTTGATCGCGAACACAGGGTTGATCAAAAAGTAGTCAGTTTGAAGTTGTGCGTATGGTATGCATTTTTGCGGGAGGTTCAACTGTGTAGCAGGAAATACCCTTTCGGAATCATCTTAAATTCCGCATGTGGCAACGGAGAGTTTTACGGAGGGGCCCGTAAATACGGCTTGACCCCCTTGTGAGGCGTTAAACGTATACGGCTGGCTTTAAAAGAGCATGAGGTTACTGGGCAATACTGAGAGGGTCTCTTAAGTAGCCTTTCAGTGACCTGAAAGAATGTTTTCCAGGGTACAAATTATAAGAGGTTTCCTATGGATGGTTGGGGTGGCTTGGCGTAAATTTCATCTATCGTTAAAGACAGGCGACCTTATTGAGTGCCGGCTGTAGCGGTTTTTATTTTCATTACTCCTACTTGGCTGCGACGAAAGACCCAGACTTTCGTCGCTTTTTTTTGTTCAATAATATTGTCGATCTTCGTGCGCCAGTGACGTTTACCCGCCAAGACTACTGAGCAGGCCGGTTCATATTTTCGTTGCTTTCCCTGTTTTGAACGGGTAGGAGATTTCAGTCAGTAAATGCTCAATAGGTATCATGCTTCTCTCGAAGCGTGGGTGAGTAATACCATAGGGGTGTCGCGTTCCAGCGACTGCGGTGGGGCTTTCAGATGAAGCAAAATCTGAGCAGTTGTGGGAGCTGCTGGGGTAGTCAGCCAGCGGAATGCCTTTTTTGCACCTTGGAGATTCAGTGGATCCCGAAGACTGCCTGATCGTCGGGCGGACACTCTCACGATTCAGGCAGAGTTTCCGCTCTGTTCTGAATCACACTTCGTTACTTCTCAATAATCTCCTTCATGCCGCTTTTCGCTCTCCGGGCTAGTTCTTTCCCTTCCAGGGTGATCTTCAGAAAATTCCTTCAAATTCGCAGGTTTGATACGAGTAAAACATTGCTAGAGTGCATGCAGGCTCTATTGAATGTAATGCGTGCGTATCTCTGGCGGAAGCTTTTGCAGTGATACACGCAAGACGTGATGCATAAAAAGGAAAACTAAAATGAAGCGAGCCCGAGTAATGTCACATGATTTTTCTGCGCGCGTCCAGGCACTTTGGGCGCACTTTCCTCGCCGCATATGCCTTACGTTTTTAACGTTCTGTTTGTTGTCACCCGCGGCATTAGCCAATCTCGCCCCGGCGAACTCCTGGGGACCGTCGCCTCTTCTTCAGATTCCTGAATCGATCGCAGCCTCGTTAACGGCAACGGAAAGCGGTGCTTTGTACTTCAGTGCCTTTAACGGCAATTACTACCGCTTTTCTCCCGAGGGTGCTTTGGTGTGGTCGTCACCGAATGTGGGCGTGGCGATGAATCAGGCCGCCGTCTCCGACGGCCGTGTGTTCGTCGGCACGGTGCACGAGGAGGGCGGTTCCGTATTGGCGCTGGATAACAGCGGGGCCATTCGCTGGCGCGTCACCACCGAGAGCGGTGTGATTGCCAGCCCGGTGCTCAGTGCAGATGCGTCCACTGTGTATGTCGCGACCTATGGTGGTGTTTTGCTCGCCCTTCGCGCTGAAGATGGCGAGCAGCGGTGGCGTATGCCGTTGCCGGAAGGGGAGCGCGTCAGTGCAGCCCCGGTCTTGAGTGCCGACGAGGGTAGCCTCTACGTACACACCAACAGCCATCAGGTTTTTGCATTCCAAACACCCCATACCTCACAGGTGGTGTTGCAAAGTGCCGGCGGGGCGCAGTCCCAGTCCCCGTCGATACTTTGGCAGCGCAGTATCGGTAGCGCCAACTCCACCTATTTTTAGGCTGTTCAGCGTGTTAATAGTTTTCCTTTTGATCGATGTGCAGCGCGCTATCGTCAACGCTATTTACCGCAGACTGTCTTGTGAAGACGCGGCGCGCTGTGGGAATCACTCTGCCACTGATTCTGCCTCCCAAAATAACCAATAAATTATTTGCCCAGAAGCTGTTTGTATGTCTACTGATCGCACGTCATTGTCCTGTCCCTTTTATACCTGGCTCGTTGTAGCGCTGCTGTTATCACTTGCGCTGACCTCTCGTGGTGTTCATGCCGCGGAAAGTGATCTGACCGTGACACCCGCGAACAGTACGACGGGTATGCTTACCATTAAAACCAAGGCGTATACCGGGGGTTGCAATGGTGGTGGCTGTGTCAGTTCCTGGACCAGTTTGACGGTTACCCACGACGGTAAGAGCAAGGGAAGTCTGGCCAGCCTTGGCAAGTATCTGGGTAATAACACCTATTCGCTGGAAGTCTCGGAGGTGGGTACCTGGGGATTTCGGTATGAAGTGCATCGTCGATACGGTCGTGAGCCTTACCCCTGTAATGGAGTGCCTTACTCATTGCCAGGTGCCGAGGCCAGCGTGCAAACATCCACTTTCGGGCGCACGTGCTTTGCCTATTTCGAAACCACCTCATCCACTATCGATTACGACTCGGTCGAAGTCGCCAACCCGATTAGCAAACCCGAGTTTACCAATTTGCCGACGGAAAACGACGCAGCAGATGGTAAATACGCTCTGAACTGGACACGCCCATCTGGTGTGAAACGGTTTGAGCTGCAGGAAAAACAAAACTCGGGAGCTTATAAAGCCGTCCGTCTTTCCTCACCAACAGCCTCTTCCTACCAGCCCGACGAAAAACCACAAGGCAATACCTACTACTACCGACTCCAGGCCTGCAATGATCTGGAGTGCAGTGGCTGGACTTCCGCCGTTGCGGTGAAGGTGCGTACCAATGAGGCGCCGAAGGTCACTTGGGAGGAGCCACCAAGCGGCTCCTATCGCCCAGACCAGTTGCCGACGCTGTATGTCGAAGCCACCGATCTTGATGGGATTAAGTCGGTGCAATTCTATCGCAATGATGGAAAGAAAGGCAGCAAAGGATATTCCCTGGGTGAGGTGAAATTAGACGCCGCGAAGTGCGCTGGCTGCTATCGTGTGAACTGGACGTCCAGCCCGCTCAGTAGTTCGATTAAAATCTGGGCCGAGGCCACGGATAATTTGGGTGCGAAGAAAGCGTCTTCCGACATTTTCGTATCGGTGCAGGAAAACAAATCTCCAACGGGCTGGCTGGTGTCGCCGCCCACCAGCATCAAACAGTTCGATAGCGTAACCCTCACGGCGCAGGCCCAGGATGCGGATGGCTCGGTAAAATCCGTTGAGTTTTTGCTGGACAACAGCCGCCTGGGTATCGATACCAAAGCGCCTTATCAGCAATCCTGGACGCCGGCCCATGGGGGCAGTTTCCAGTTGAAGGTACGCGTGACCGACAACGAAGGGAGCAGTAAGCTGTCGAACGCCTTCCCGGTGACGGTCGCTGCGCTTAAGCCGCCGGCGGCGCCCTCACAGTTGATGATCGATAATAAACTCCAGCCAATTCCGGCCAATACCAGCGGTCAATTTGCGCTGTCGTGGAACAGCATGGCGAATACCGACTACTACGAGCTGGAGTGGCTACGGGTCGGCAAGGACACCAAGTTCCAGCCGCTCTCACTGGCGAACAATAAGGTGCCGGGGCATTCCCTGTTTAATCTGGAGGAGAGGCGCTATCGCTTCCGCGCTTACGCCTGTAACCGGAGCGGTTGCAGTGCGCCCAGTGCGGAAATTGCCCTGGACGTGGTCAAGAAAACCCCGGTGGCCCCGAGTACCTTGACGGCGGAACCGGACACCGCGTGGAAAACCCTCTTTCCGCAGGGGTACAGTGCATTGACGGAGGCCTTCAGTGGCCGCTTTGTGCTGCGCTGGGGAACCGTCAGTGGTGGTCCGGTATCGCCGACCTACCGCCTGCAGGAAAAGCCCGGCTTCCCGGAAGTGCCCGGTACCTGGAAAACCATAAAGACCACCAGCGAAAGTACCTACTTCTCCACGGCCCACAAGTCCCCGGGCACGTACAGCTATCGGGTGCTCGCCTGTAATCCGGCCGGCTGTAGTCAGCCTGGGGCGATAACGTCCGTCAGCGTTTTTGCGCCGGCACTGAGTGCGGGTGCGCTGGAATGCAATGGCACCTGTGTGCGCCTTCAGGGCTGGGCTATAGATCCTGCCGCCAAGATCACACTCACCGCCGTGCACCACCCGGGTACACAGCAAACGTTCCCCGCCTCGGCACTCCAGTGGGCGTCGATGCTGGATGTTTCTGTCCCGATTGTGAAAAACAGTGCCCTGTACAAAGCCCTGTTTGAATTGGGTGTACGCGCCACCGTCGAAAACCCGAACGGCGCGCGCGGCAGTCTGATTGTGTATGGCGATCGCGCCACGGAGATTGTCGGTGAAAGTCTGTCTGGCCCGGCCCTCGGCCCGGACGGCACCCTGTATGTGGGCGCCGATGACAAACTGTTTGCCCTGGATACCACCGACGGCAGCGTAAAACCCGCCTGGCCGTTCACACTGCGCAGCGGCGGATTGATTAAGGCCACCCCGAGAGTGGATGGCCTCGACGGCACCGTTTACGTGGGGTCTTTGGATCACAGCCTGTATGCGATCACCCCACACGCCATACAAAAGTGGCGTCTGGAAACCGGAGGCAAGATCGTGTCGCCGGCGGTAGTCGATGAGCAGCGTATTCTGTATGTGGGGGCCATGGATGGGGTGCTCTATGCGGCGAACGCCGAGAGCGGCCGCCTCAAGTGGACCTTCCCGGCCGGTGCGGGGATTGCCGAAGCGCCGGTGCTGGCCGGGGAGGATCACCTGTATTTCACCACCATTGGCAGCAGCCAGGTGTATGCCCTGTCCCGGGGTACCGATGGGCCCGGCAAGCTCGTGTGGGAAAGCGTCGACGACGAACTGTGGGAAGACATCAGGAACAGGCAACCGGCGCCGTCCGAGAAGGCCGAGTTTCTCTCGATCGCCCGCCTGTTCCGGGGATTGCTGCAGCCGCCATTGCCGTTCAGTGAGCGCATTCTGACATTCTGGACCTACCAGCTTCTCAGCGGACACACCAATCTCCTCCAGGTAACGGAAGCATTCCTGGCCTCCGAAACCGGGCGTGACAACTTCCCCGCGGGGCTGAGCGATCAGCAGTTTGTTGATGTACTCTACGCGCGCCTTTTCCCCAATCAAAACCACCCGCCGATCACCTTTGGCAGCGTGACCTATACCCGGGAACAGCTTATTCAGCGGCTGGCGGAGGGGCACGCGCGCGCGCAAATTGCCCTGCTGATGACCCAGTCCCAGGAATACACCCAGGCCACCAGCACTCTCTTAAGCCACAGCTTCGACTACCTCTATCAGCAGGACTTCGAGTGGGCCGTCACCGCATGCAACACCGGCGATGCCTACACCCGGGATTGTGACGAGGACGGTCTGCCCGACTGGTGGGAAATCCTGTTCCTCGGCAACACCGACTCGGGTCCCAAGGACGACCCCGATGGCGATGGCCTCACCAATGAGGAGGCCTTCTGGAGCAAGGTGAGTCCCTGTGCGACCGGTTGTTCTGGGGGCATCGCCGATACACCGCCACCGCCAGCGCCCGCCCCCACACTGGACCCGGCAGAGGTGCAGGCGTCTGCCGAACTGGGTGCATTGGCCGGTAGCTTCCGGGTGGACGAACGCGGTGGCATCAGTTACACCGTGCCCATCAGTGTGCCTGCCGGCACCGCCGGTGTAGCCCCAGAGCTCGCGCTGAGTTACAGCAGCCACAGTGGCAATGGCATTGCCGGGCAGGGGTGGAGCCTGAGTGGCCTCTCCGCCATCGGACGCTGCCGCCAGACCCTCAGCCAGGATGGCCAGGCCGCTCCGATCACCTGGAGCGCCGAAGACCGCTTCTGCCTCGACGGCCAGCGCCTGCTCGTGGTCGATGGCGACTATGGTGCACCGGGCAGCCAGTACCGTACCGAGATTGATCAGTACCTGCTGGTCACGGCCCGTGGCGGCAGTGCCGGGCACCCGGACTACTTTACCGTGGAACGGAAAGACGGCTCCATCAGCTACTATGGCCGGGGCAACCAGTCCCAACAGACGGTGGCGGACGGCCGGGTCTTCACCTGGGCCATCAATCGTTACGAAGACAGTGCCGGCAACGGTATTGCATTCCACTACCGCAACGACCGCGACGGCCACCGCATCGCCTCCATTGGCTACGCATTCGGGGCCACCACGACCCCGGGCGCTACGGTCGAATTTGAGTACGCTACCCGGCCCGACCCCATGCACGGCTATCTGGCCGGCTGGCCTCTCGCGAATACCCAGCGCCTGACCACCGTGACCGTGCGTGGCAGCCAGGGGGAAGCCCTGCGCCACTACCAGCTGCACTACCTCGCGCGCCAGTGGGACACCCTGAGCCGCCTTGCATCGATTGAAGAATGTGCCGGAGGCCTGTGCCGTCCGGCCACCACCTTCGATTGGCGTCTTCCCAGCACCGAGTTCCGCTTCGAGCTGCAGCAGACACTGCCCCTGGCAGAACGCAATGAATTGATCGGGCAGCAGACCGCAGACATCAACGGCGATGGCCGCCAGGACCTGGTGTGGATGGAAACGCGTATTACCAGTCACCCCAAGGAGCCCATCCGCCACCAAAGTATCCGTTACCGCCTGGCGGAAGCCGATGGGTTCGGTGAAGAGCGCACCGTGTTTGACGACGGGGATAACCGCGATAAGAACGACTTCTACAAGTGGCACATGGCCGACGTCAACGGCGATGGCCGCAGTGACCTGCTCGTGTTCCGCAATGGTCGTTGGGAACGCTACCAGTCCCAGCCGGACCCGTCCGGTGACGGCTGGGTACTGTCCACCCTGTGGGGAGATCTCGGTCTGACCGATGAAGAAGCGCGCTTCTTCGACATCAATGGCGATGGCCTCGTGGACTATGTCACCCCCCACCAGTACCGGCTGTTGGAACCCAAGGGCGACCCCGCCGCGGCGAGCTATTACCAGTTTGGGAAAAGCTATGCCATACGGCTGGTGTATACCCCAGGGAACGTCCCCACCGGCTGGAGCGGCCGGGACGACAGCAACCTCCAGCCCGCTGACCTCAACGGCGATGGTCAGGTCGACCTGATCTTCGGATCCGGCAGTGGGCAGACCGCGTTCGTGTCCACCGGCACCCCGGGGGAATATCAGTTCTACCACTACTGGAGCAGCAATCAGGACCGCAAAGTCCCCATGGACCTGATGGACCTGAACAGCGACGGCCTGCCGGACGCCCTCTACCGGAATAAAAACAGTGAAGAGGGTTACTACCAGCTGAACACCGGCAATGGGTTTGGTGAGCGTCATGCACTCGGCAAGATTGGCGAGCGTCGCCTCTACGCCGACCTCAAGGGCGACGGTCAGCTCGCCCTCATCTGGCGCGACGAAGGCCGTCTCAACATGCGCCTGTGGCAGCCGGACAAGCAGCGCTTTACCGCACCACAGTTATTGTTGACCGGCGGGGATAAAGACAGCACCGATCTGTTTGCGGATATCGACGGCGACGGCGTACGGGAATACCTGCGCTTCGACGACCGCGACCTGCGCTGGCACCGCCCGCGGGGCTGGGATCTTCCGCACAACGTGATCGACGGTATCGAAAACGGTCTGGGGGCGCGTACCGACGTCACCTACGGCGGCATGCTCGACTCCGGTCACTACGCCCATCTGGCCCTGACACAAAACGGCGAAGCCGCCTGTCGCCAGAATGCCGCGCGGGCCCAGAGCCAGAGCGCCCACCGTGAGCGTTGGTGTACCCAGTACCTCACCGCGGACTACCGCGACTTCTTCCGTCAGCGCAACCGCGACTGGTCCGAACCTCAGAGCCTGGGCAAGCTCTCCCCGGTACTGGAACAGATCGGTGGCCAGTTCCTCGTCACCCGCGTTGAAAGCAGTGCACCGGCCGCCAACGACACCCCTGGGATGGTCGACACCACCGGCAAGAGTGCGGTGAGCTACTTCTATGGCCAGGCGCAACTGCAGGCCGCCGGCCGCGGTCACCTGGGCTTCCATCGTATCCGCACCGTGGACGAGCAAACCGGGGTGGAAACCACCACCCGCTACCGCCAGGACTTCCCCTACATTGGGCGCCCGGCGCACACCGAAGTGCGCACCGCCCAGGGTCACCTACTGAGTGAAGCGGACAACACCTGGCAGCTGTATGGCTGGCAGGATGACTGGCCGGCGCAGGCAAAGCATGGCACCACCGCCCTCGGCCCGCTCAAACCCTACCTCGCCGAGAGCGTGGAAAAGGTTTACGCCCTCCGCAATGACGGGCAGGCAGCCGGTGAGCTTCTGAAAACCGTCACCACCAGTACCGAGCAGGATGCGCACGGCAATGCCACGCGTATCACGGTTACCACACAGGCGGCCAACGGCGACACCTTTAGCACCGACACGCTCAATCAGTATCACAGCAAGAGAATCAACTTCGAGAACCCGGAGCACAACTTCACTGGCTACCGTGAGCTGGGCCGCCTTTACTACACCCGTGTCACCCACAGCCGCACGGAAGGTGGCCAGAGCAGTACCGCGATACGCTCAAATCACTTTTATTACCACCTAAGCGGCAACGAGGCTGGCCTGCTCCGGCAGAAGTCCGTCGATCGTGACCTCCCCTGGGGCAGAGGCCTGCGCTCTTTCACCAACAACTCTTATGACCGCTTCGGCAACAAGGTCTACACGTACTACGCCCCGGAGGCTGCGAAATCGCGCACGAGCCGCTGGTACTACGACGACCGAGGCCGCTTCGTCGAGCGAGAGGAAAACACCTTCGGCCAAACCACTCGTAAAGTTCTGTCCCGCAACGCCTATGGGCAACCCACCCGCGTACAGGACATGGCGGGTGTGGAAACCGCCTACACCTACGACGCCTTCGGCCGCCAGATCCTCGAGCACAGTGCCACCGGCGCCCACAACGTAAGCCTCTTTGCCCAGGCCAGCGTCCAGTGCCCGGCAGGCAGTGCCTACCAGCACACCGAGCGCAGTAGCGGCGGCGCTGAACAGATCACCTGTTTTGATGCCTTGGCCCGCAGCGTGCGCCAGCTCAACCGCGCCTTCGACGGCAGCTGGAATATCGTTGATACCGAGTACGACGCCCTCGGCCGGGTCAAGCACCAGTCCCAGCCCTACCAGACCGGGGGCACCCGCTACTGGAGCACCCAATACTACGACCGCACTGGCCGCGTTATCGGTACCGACCTGCCCGGTATCCAGGGCAGCAATGGTACCCCCTACGATACCGCCATCGACTACGACGGCCTCACCACCGTCACCACCAACCCCAAAGGCCAGGTGCACCGCGAGACCGTAAATGTCCTCGGCGAGAAGATCCAGGTTCAGGACAACCTCGGCAATGTGCAGCAGTTCCAGCACGACGCCCAGGGCAAACTCACCAAAGTCATTAACAAGGGTGATGGCAGCCGTCATCTGGAAACCGTAATGGTGTACGACCTCCGCGGTCGCAAAGCCGAGATGTCCGATCCCGACAAGGGTACCTGGCGTTATATATATAACGGCGCCGACGAGCTCACCGAACAGACCGACGCCAGGGGCCAGAAAGTCGAAAACACCTACGACCTGTTGGGCCGCCTGCAGCGCCGCATCGACTACCGCCCAGACGGCAGTCTCGAAGCCGACACCCGCTGGCACTACAACAACGACACCACCTGGCAAAACGGCGTCCCCCCCGGCGCACTGGCCCGCGTGGAAGAAACCCAGTCCGGCTACCTCAAGGTCCACACCTACGACAGCCTCGGCCGCCCCAGTGAAACCGCCACCAGCTTCGGCGCAGGGGACGACCACTTTGAGAAAACCAACTACGACCAGTACGGGCGTCCCTTCCAGGTGTTTGATGCCGGTGGCGATGGCTCCTGGGAAAGCAGTGCCATCCAGCACCGCTACAACGCCTATGGCTACCTGGCCGCGGTCAGCGACGCCGAACAGGTCAATCTCGCCCCCGGAGAAACCTATTACACCGTCCTCGCCATGGATGCCCGGGGCAACGTCACCCAATCGGTCAGTGGCAACGGCGTCACCACCGAAAAAGTCTACGACCCCGCCACCGGGCGGCTGCAACAGCAGACCGCCCATGTGCTCGGGCTCACAAACATCCAGGACCAGCGCTACCAGTGGGACAGTCTCGGCAACCTCGAGCACCGCATCGACCGCAGTGGCGACAAAAACCTGCGTGAAGACTTCGAATACGACGGCCTCAACCGGCTGACCCGCTCCCAGGTCCAGGGCCGAGCCGCCCAGACCGTCCACTATAACGACCTCGGCAACATCACCCACAAGAGCGATGTGGGCGACTACCGGTACGGCAGTGACTGTGTCGCTAGCCAAAATGCCGGCCCCCACGCCGTCTGTGCCACCGAGGACGCCAGCGGCCATACGGTGGCCTACCACTACGACGCCAACGGCAACATGACCCGTGACGGTACTGGTAGAAGCTTCAAATACAGCACCTTCGACAAACCCACGGAGATCAAACAGAGCGGCCACACCACCCAGTTCAAATACGGCCCTGACCGCGCCCGCTACCTGCGTATCGACATCGACGCGCAGGGCAAGCGCACCGAAACCCGCACCATCGGCAATGTGGAAAAGATCAGCGGAACCGATGGCACCACGGAGATCAAACGCTACCTCCCCGGCGGCGCCCTGATCACCGTCAGCAACAGCGGTAAACAGCGACGCTACCTGCACAAAGACCACCTGGGCAGCATCGACGTGATTACCGACGGTAGTGGCACCGTGGAACAGGCCCTCTCGTTCGACGCCTGGGGCCAGCGACGCAACGCCCTCGAGTGGAGCGCACTGCTGCACAGCGAACGGACCAACTTCGATACCCGTATCACCACCCGCGGCTACACCGGGCACGAGATGCTGGATCAGAGTGGCCTGATCCATATGAACGGTCGTATCTACGACCCCAAACTCGCCCGGTTCCTGCAGGCGGATCCCTACCTGCAAGCCCCGGACTACAGTCAGTCCCACAACCGCTATGCGTATGTGTGGAACAACCCTCTGAATGCGACGGATCCCAGTGGGTACTTCCGGCTAAGGGAGTGGGTAGGCGTCATCGTCGCTGTCGCAGGTGCCTACATCTGTGGTCCCGGTTGTAGCAAACTCGGATACACCTTAGTGGGTGCAGCCTCTGGCGCGAGTGGTGCAGCAGCGAACGGTGGTAATATCGCAGAAGGCGCCCTCTGGGGTGGTGTCAGTGCTGCCGCCTTCGCGGGTATCGGCAGTCACCTGAGTAGCAACTACGGCGGTACCTTTGCGGGAGGATTGAATGCCACGGGCTATGCCCTGAAAATAGGCGCTCATGCCCTCACCGGTGGCGTGATGGCGGAGCTGCAAGGGGGCAAGTTCGGGCATGGTTTTGCAGCTGCGGGCTTTACCGCGGCGGGGACAAGCTTCAACAACTCCAACCATATTGGTGGGGCGGGTTACAGCGTAACGCGAGTCATCGTCGCTGCGGTGATTGGCGGTACGGCCTCCAAGTTGTCCGGTGGGAAATTTGCAAATGGGGCGGCGACGGCTGCCTTTGCTATGGCGATGAGTTCCATAGGGCGCAACGATGTTCAGGACGTCCACTCGACCAATGGAGATAGCGCATCTGCAGAAAATATAGCTGCCTTCCAGGAGGAGTTGGATGCACTGGCTGCAGATAGAACGCTGAATCCATATAAGGCATTTGATAGTGCGGATGCTGCGGCTACAGAGGTTTTAGATGTGACCGCTCCGTTGTCTGAAAAGTATGGCCTTGAAGTCGGAGGCAATATTTGGAAGTCGAAAAATGGTTGGCGTTATACGATGCCAAAAATTGGTGGTCCAGGATCCGTTAGTGTGAGCACAACACATATCGGGTATCACACGCACCC
The DNA here is from genome assembly GCF_002959965.1 of Microbulbifer pacificus. NCBI lineage: Bacteria > Pseudomonadati > Pseudomonadota > Gammaproteobacteria > Cellvibrionales > Microbulbiferaceae > Microbulbifer > Microbulbifer pacificus. The sequence continues at coordinate 1,083,741 of NZ_PREV01000026.1, read as the reverse complement.
TAGTGGTGATTTGATGTTCTCAAACAGGTCGAATAACTTTTCAGGGAGCTTTGTTGGTGGTGACTCTAGCTGGGTTGCCAAGGCAAACAAGCCGCTTTACTTGGGTGTTCAGCATGGTGGCGCTGTAAGAATAGGAATTTGTAATCCTGGAAACTGCTCACATGTAGGTAGGTTGGGTACTCCGCCAAGTCGGGTTGTTCAATGAAGACGATTATATTTTTACTGACAATTTTTGCGATGCAGGCATGTGCGATGAATGCACAGGAAGATCAGGCGAAACTCGGCGGACAGGCAATTAGCCTATGTTTAGCTGAGTATGCGGTGTTGAGCCAGAAAGACTTTCCGGAATCTATTGATCGAGCTTATGTTGATGCTCGAGTGGATATGCTTGACCTTCTTTTCACTCATGGGGAAGGTGGGAGCTTTGGAGAGCGGGATAAGGATTATCAAGCATATATAGCTTGCCGGGTTTTACTGTCTCCCGATATGGAGGTTCAGGCTCTTCGGGAGGGCTTTTCACTTTTAAAAGTCACAGATGAGGATTACTCGAAAGTCGATTTTTATAGTGAACCTGTTGAAGAGCTTCTTTACTTACGAGAAGGCGAGGCATTTAAGTTTATAAAATCTCAGCCTTTCTCTCCGGAGCGCATTGATGCATTGCAGTTTCCAGATGACCCTTAAAAGTTATTTTTAAGCAAAGCCCCTGCAGAGCCATCTGCCGGGGCTTTGTGCTTCTGGCTTTCTCTTAGCCGCTAAGCCGCATCCCCCGCCGAGAGCCGGTTGGCCGCGTACTTGAGGATCAGGATATCTGGTGGACCGCAAAGGGCTGGAAGTGCTGGCCTGATCCAGTCCTCCCGCACCGCAGCCCCCCAAACCAACAAGCCCCGGTCGCTGGCGCGCCCGGGGCTTGTTGTCTCTGCTTTAAGGAAAACCGCCTACAAAGCGGAAAAGTGCCTCAAGGGAAAAATCTTGGTAGAGTCGATCTTCGTCGGGAAAAAATGGCTGCAAGCCGTTGATGCGCCAAGGAAAAATCGCTTCTGAACTACGACTTCGCGTCAGGTGTACCGGTCTTTGCAAATGGGGCGGCGACTGGGGCTTTCTCGCAGGCATTTAATAATGAAATGAATGAACGCCGAAAAATCTTGTGGAAGCAGATGGTTGATGAATTCAAGCTATCAATTTCCGAAGCTTACAAAATAGGGATCGATAGGGACTACCAGGCATATATTAAAAAAGTTGAGACCAATGGGGATTGGGACTTTAAGAACCGGGCTGAGTATAAATCCCTTCCAGGGGTCGAAGAGTTTGGAAATTTTGCATTCGGTTCAACTGCGCAAGCTTGGGCTGATGGGGCTACTGGAGGGCTTTCAACAGTATTTCCTAAGCTTTCGATAAATCTCGCGATTAGAGGTGCCGGCTGGTATCAGCAATATCGCCAGCCCAAGCAGTATGACCCATTGGATGGAGAGTTCAGTGATACTGCCAAATATCCTGGAAGTACAAATTACGGGGATAACTGGAGAGATGGGGCCCACATATGGATGGGCGGGAATTACTATTTCCAAAATCGTGAATCTCTGCTAGGGAGTAGAAATGATTAGCAAATTATACGTGTATATGATTTGTTCTTTTGTCATGCTTTTAGGGGGGTGTTTTTATGAGAACAATGAACCGTCACTTTTTTCGATGAGCAAACCACTTAAAGAGAGAGGTAAAGATTTTAATCGGATGGCTGAAATAATGCAGCAGTCCGGTTTGGTTCGTGTTGCTTATAACTCAGTATTTCCAATTGATTTAGCACATATTCCGGAGGTTAATGATATTCGATTGTTAATGAACGATTTAGATGTTGGTACAGGGGTTCAATATCATATTGAGGATGATTACTTCGAAGTTCTGTATTGGTCATCTGGGATTTTAAGCCGCGGTAGTTCGATTGTTTTTATCAAGTCATATAACAGTTTATCGTTGATACCGTACTTGAAAGAAATAATCGACAATGGGCTGATGGAATGTTCAGTTATAAATTACGTATGGAGCATTTGCAAAAAGTACGGGTAGTACGATTGTGTTCAAAACTCTGTGTCAAACCTGCGCCAGATCCTCGAGCACAGTAGCGGCGGCGCTGAACAGATCACCTGCTTTGATACCCTGACCCGCAGCGTGCGCCAGCTCAACCGCGCCTTCGAGAAACCCACGGAGATCAAAAAGAGCGGCCACACCACCCAGTTCAAATACGGCCCGGACCGCGCCCGCTACCTGCATATCGACATCGACGCCCAGGGCAAGCGCACCGAAACCCGCACCATCGGCAATGTGGAAAAGATCCGCGGAACCGATGGCACCACGGAGATCAAACGCTACCTCCCCGGCGGCGCCCTGATCACCGTCAGCAACAACGGTAAACAGCGACGCTACCTGCACAAAGACCACTTGGGCAGCATCGACGTGATTACCGATGCCAGCGGTACCGTGGAACAGGCCCTCTCGTTCGACGCTTGGGGCCAGCGGCGCAACGCCCTCCAGTGGACCGCACTGCTGCACAGAGAACGAAGCAACTTCGATACCCGTATCACCACCCGCGGCTACACCGGGCACGAGATGCTGGATCAAAGTGGCCTGATCCATATGAACGGTCGTATCTACGATCCCAAACTCGCCCGGTTCCTGCAGGCAGACCCCTACCTCCAGGCCACGGACTACAGTCAGTCCCACAACCGCTATGCGTATGTGTGGAACAACCCGCTGAATGCGACGGATCCCAGTGGGTACTTCCGGCTAAGGGAGTGGGTAGGTACCATCGTCGCGATCGGTCTGACTGCGGTGGCACCATGGGGCAGCGGTCTCTGGGCAAGCATCTCCTATGGCGCGATCGGTGGGGCAAGTAGCGCGGCGGCGAACGGAGGCAATATTGCAGAGGGCGCCCTCTGGGGCGGTGTCAGTGTCGCCGCGTTTGCGGGTATCGGCAGCCACCTGAACGCCAACTACGGGACCGCCGCGGGAGGATTGAATACCACGGGCTATGCCCTGAAAATAGCCTCACCGGCGGGGTGATGGCGGAGCTACAGTGCGGCAAGTTCGGGCACGGTTTCGCAGCCGCGGGCTTTACAGCGGCGGGGACTAGTTTCAACAACTCCAACCATATTGGTGGGGCGGGTTACAGCGTAACGCGGGTCATCGTCGCTGCGGTGATTGGCGGTACGGCCTCCAAGTTGTCCGGTGGGAAGTTTGCAAATGGGGCGGCGACTGGTGTTTTCTCGCAGGCGTTTAATCATGAGACGTCTGAGCAAAGACGTGTAAATGCACAAAAGGCGCAGAGCTTGAGCTTCAATGGAAAATCTCTGCAATGGTTGGATGCAAACGGAAAAGTTGTTAATGAGTGGGCTGCCGTGTCTGGCCGGGAAGGCTATCAATCTGGCGAATTCCAGGGGCAGGAAGATAAAGGGCCGATACCAGAAGGAATTTGGGCTGTGAGACAAGAGCGTCTTCAGGTGAGGGATCAATCCGCATGGCAGGAATTTAAGGGCATGTTTGGCTTAGGTACATGGCCAGGAGGGCACAATTCCTGGGGGGATTACAGGGTTTGGTTGGAGCCATTGGGGAATACAAATACTTATGATCGATCAGGTTTTAGTATTCACGGCGGTGTAATACCTGGATCAGCAGGCTGTATTGACTTGTGTGGCTTGATGCCTAGTTTTGTCCAGAAATTTCAGAGTTATGGGCAGGATATGATTTTGACCGTGAAGTATTAGGGAGTAATAGCTGATGAGATTAAAAATTGCCGTGCACATATTTTTTATTCTTCTAGGACTGGTCATTACATTGATCGCAGTTACCGACATTTACGATGCATTGTCGGCTTCCAGTCAGCATGTCTTTGGGACAGAGGTGGGTGGATGGATATACAACTCAACGGTTAATTATTTGCTTTTTAATGGTCTTTTAGGGCTTGTTGGATTGGCGGCTTTCTTTACATCCATGGTGTCTGTTCTCCGCGTTAAGTAACCCTCTTGTTCTTTAGTGGTCACCCAAAGCCCCAAGCCCATCATGGCTGGGGCTTTTCTTTTTAGGCGCTAAGACGCCTGCTGTAGCACTGTTTCAATCATCTCCATGACAAATCAAAATGAACCTAGTCTCGCCTATGAAGACCTAAAACAGGAAGTTGCTGATACGTTCTTCCTTGGAAATGCAAACTTCAGCGCGATAGGTAGCGGGTATACAGCCTTCGATAGCGGAAGCGGCTTTGATAGTGATTAGCTGCTGATTGCTGTTAGTCACCCGGCGCGAGTCCAGCGCCGGGCCTCGTAAAGTCCACGGTGCAGAAGTGGGAACAGGGCGGGAAGAAGCCCAACGGCCCGTTTCTGAAGCTGCTGAATCTGGTGGATCGCAAGGGCCTGGACGTGCTGGCCTGAGCCAGTTCTCCCGCACCGCAGTCCCCAAACCAACAAGCCCCCGGCCGCTGGGCGCCCAGGGGCTTTGATGTATCTGTATTAAGGGAAATCGCCTACAAGGCGGAAAAGTGCCTCAAGGGAAAAATCTTGGTAGAGTCAATCTTTGTCGGGAAAAATGGCTGCAAGCCGTTGATGTACCAAGAGAAAATCGCTTCTGAACTACGACCTTGCGTCAGGTGTACCGATCTAAAACAATGGTGCGGCTCATAATGACAAAGGAGAGTATGTCTTCAATCCTCGCAAACCGATCAATCCACTCTATGAATTGAGCTACCAAGTTAAGAAGGTTCTGAATTATTGAGGTGGTGGGTTCCTATAAGCTTGGAAGTCTTACACTATGGATCCCGCTAGGGTTTCCAAGTAGCAAAGTGCTGTTGTCTTAGAGTAAATTCCAACCCAGATAGCCTTCGAGCAGTTAGGTATACATTCCATTCGCGTCCGAAATTGGTTGTTATGTAAGAAGGTATATCTATTTCTGCACCACAAAAAGTGATTAATAAATTGAGGCGCTCCATGTCATATATAAATGGAACAGATGGAAATGACTTTCTAGAAGGAACAAAAAATAACGATATAATTTTTGGTCTTAGGGGGAATGATTACCTTGTTGGCCACCTCGGAGATGACACCTTGGTTGGAGGGGCGGGGGCTGATTATCTCCTAGGTGGAGCTGGATTTGATACCGCAGACTACTCATCATCCACTGACGGTGTGATTCTCACCTTGGAGGCTACAGATCAATATGGGGCAGCTGAAACCTACTGGTCCAATGATGCTGTCGGCACAGGAGGAGATGCTGACGGAGATAGGTTCGAATCCATTGAGGGAATTGTTGGCTCAAGCTTTGACGACATCATTTACGGAAGCTCATTGGGTACTTACGCCGATCTAGGTGATGGCGACGATATTTTTGATAACAACGAACTCGCTGGTGGTATTGACATCATTTATGGCGGTGATGGTAATGATAGAGTTTGGGCGGGTCGTGGTGACGACCAATTATTTGGCGGGACCGGTAATGATATTCTTCGAGGAGAGGGTGGTAATGATGCGCTGAATGGGGGGGGCGGGAATGATTTCCTTGAGGGGGGCGAGGGTAATGATCTATTTGTTTTTTCCGCCCTTGATTTTGGGTCCGACACCGTCAATGACTTCCAGAGTGGCTCAGATGTGCTAATTTTCCATAGCGATATTTTCAGTGGTATGGAGTCTGTACTCAGCGCAGCAACGCAAAGCGGTTCAAATGTTTCTATTCTCGCAAATGATGGATCTTCTATTACATTAATTAATACCCAACTTTCCGAGTTGACAGCAGACAGCTTCGCATTTCTTGCCGGATAATTTATCTACTTGCTCGCGCAAGCCTCATTTATAGCATTGGTGATAGCGCTAACTCTGTCACTTTACCGCAGGCATTGTTTCGGTGAACAAGACGCTATTTTTGGGTTGATCAAGAGGTGTTCAATGAGTCAGGCCACTAAAACACTCAAGTTGAGAATTTTCTGAGTCTTTGGGGTGGTGGGTTCCTATAATCCAAGAAGTTTTGCACTATAGATTCCATTGCGGTCCCTACGTAGCAAAGTTTGTTGTCTTCGGGCGAATGCCCACCTAGATTCAGGCAGAGCCATACACTCTGTCTGAATCTATCTTTTTTCTAGGTTACTCTCGAACACTTAGTTCTCTTTCAATCCTGCAAACACCAGATTCGATTATAACTCCACAGAAGTAAGAAAATCTTAAGCTAAAGCTTTACAGTAGATTTTTGTGCTTACCCATTGATTCAATGGGATTGGGCCAGTGTGGTATCAGGCCGGCTCACTTCTAAATAGTCATACAAAGGAAGGTATATGAAGTCTTCTTCTGTTACTCCCCAAATGCGCTCTCTTTCTGATGAAGAGATTAATCAAGTCAACGGTGGAGTTGCTACTATAGCAGCTGGTGCGTTTATCGGCGGATTGATTCAACGCACAGGCAACGCTATGAGAGGCGGAAGCTTTGTGGGCGGTTTTGCCAGTGGTGCCGCAAGCGGAGCGTTAATTGGTAGTGGAGTAGGGATATTTGCAAGGAGTGCCGTTGCCGGCGTTTCCTTGATTGGAGCCGGCAGTGCATTGGGTGTCTCTTCTAATACACCCTTGAGACTGCAAGCCAACTAACCTGACTTTCGCTGCGTCGAAATCGGCGCGGCGATTATTAAAATACTGAGTAATTATGTAATCCCCCCATTTTTAATCGCTCGTATTAGCAGATAATTAGCCCACCTGTAGCAGTTGGGCTGGAGGTACTCCGCCGATAGCGGGATTCGGCCGCTCATTATTGTATTGCCACAGCCACTGAGTAGCTAATAGCTGGGCATGGGCAACGCTGGTGAATTCGTGCAGATCAAGCCATTCGTGTCTGGCCGTCCGATTGAATCGTTCAATGTAAGCGTTCTGAGTTGGCTTCCCGGGCTGGATATATATCAGCGTTATTCGCTTTTCGTTCGCCCACTCCACCAGGGCCTGAGAGATGTACTCTGGTCCATTATCGCAGCGAAGGGCGGCGGGCTTACCACGCCATTCAACGATCTGATCCAGTGCCCGTATCACCCGTGCCGAGGGCAGCGACAAGTCGACTTCGATGCCCAGCCCCTCGCGGTTATAGTCATCGATGACATTGAACGTACGAAGCGATTTTCCGCTGACGAGCTGATCGCTCATAAAGTCCATTGACCAGACCCGGTTCGGAGCCGTCGGTACATCCAGTTCGCCGGGGTAATCTCGCTTGATCCGCCGTCTTGGCTGGATGCGAAGGTTTAGCTCCAGTTCACGATAGAGGGGTATACGCGTTTGTGATTCCAGCCATAGCCTTTTACGTTACGTAGATACATAAAGCACAGCCCGAATCCCCACCGCTTGTGGGTCTGTGTCAGCTTCAGTGGCCAGTCAGCGATGGCGTTGTTCTCGCCTTTGAGCTTTGCCTGATAGCGATAGCAGGTCTCGCTTATGCCGTAAACCTCGCAGGCCAGTCGGACACTGATGCCATGCTTGGCAACACCTTTCCAGGCCATCTCTCGACGCTGAGACGGCCTTACAGCTTTCCCTCAAGCGCCTCTTGGCGCAGCTCGGCCTTGAGCCGCTCCTCGGCATACATCTTCTTCAGTCGGGCGTTTTCAGCCTCCAGCTCCTTAAGGCGCTTCATGAACGACACATCCATACCACCGAACTTAGCCCGCCACTGATAAATCAGCGCGGTACTGACATTGTGCTCACGGGATAGGTCGGCGACCGGAACCCCGGCCTCATGCTGCTTCAGAATCGCCAGAATCTGGCTATCGGAAAATCGAGACTTCTTCATTATTCGCTCCTTAGGCGATCCTTGTAAAAGTCTCTACTCAAAACCTCGATTAATTTTCGGGGGGATTACAGAATTACAAATTGAGACATCGGATTCGGCACGAAGTTGGATTTAGGCTGTTTTACCGGAAATTCTGGATTTAATCAGAGGTTCCTTAACGGTTTGAAAAACGCCAATCAGCTGAGCAGGAATTTACAATAGGGAAGTTAATTTATTTGAGAAAATTCCCACATGATGCCATTTGGTGAAATTGGAATTTTTCAATAGGCTTGTCAGTAATAACTAATAAACCAAAGGGATTATATGTCGAATTTTATAAGATCTGTCGCCGCTGGTATTGTATGTTTTAGCCTGAAACTTCTTATAGCCTTTTCAATTACTTACAAAGTGTATGCAACTGACCAGTCTGAAGAAGTGCAATATATCAATCGTTTTATTGTGAAATATCATCCCGAATCCCTTTCAGCCAATAAGAGCTCAGCTCTTGTTATGGGGGCTAGCAGCCTAGGTACAGATGTTGAGATGCAGATGATACAAACGATATCAGGAGGGGGTGAAGTTATCCTGAGTAATCAAAAACTTACTCGTAGGGAAGCAGACAGCTTCATGAGCGAATTAGCCGCCAACCCGACTATCGAATATGTTGAACCAGATTTGTTGCTCCAACCTGACCTTGTACCAAATGATCCATCCTATGCCAATCTGTGGGGGATACATGGTCCAGGGGGAATCAACGCACACCGGGCTTGGGATATAGGGAGTGGTAAAGGTTCAATAGTCGCAGTATTAGACACTGGTATAACCTCGCATAGTGATTTAGCAAAAAATGTGCTGGCGGGGTATGACTTTATCAGCAGCGTAACTGTTGCTAATGATGGCGATGGGCGCGATAGTAACCCTGAAGACCCTGGTAACTTCAGTGCCCCTGGAGAATGCAACGCCTACCCAACTAACTCGTCATGGCATGGCACGCATGTAGCTGGCATCATTTCCGCTGTCGCAGATAATAATAGAGGGGGAATTGGCGTTGCGCCAAAAGCTGGAATCTTACCTGTACGCGTACTCGGAAAATGCGGAGGCTACATATCGGATATTAGTGATGCCATAATTTGGGCGTCTGGCGGCGCTGTGCCGGGAGCACCGGTGAATGAGCATCCTGCAGATGTGATAAATATGAGTCTGGGCGGCATCGGGGCGTGCGGACCAACACTGCAAAATGCCATTGATATTGCCACAAAAAACGGTGCCGTAATTGTAGCGTCAGCAGGAAACGACGGAGCAGATGCCTCTCAGCAACGACCCGCAAACTGCAATAATGTAATTACAGTTGCAGCCACAACGGAAGCAGGCTCTCTTAGCGGCTTCTCAAACTACGGAAATGTAGTAGATATCTCAGCTCCCGGGTCACACATTTATTCCACGTATAACACTGGTTCTAGAGAACCAGTAGCGGAAAGCTACGCTAGTATGAGTGGAACCTCAATGGCCGCTCCACATGTGTCAGGCGCTATAGCATTGTTGCGCGCACATGATCCAACTATTTCATCGGCGCAAACCAAAATATTATTAAAAGATAGAGCTAAACCATTTTCCGACCAGCCAAATCATCCAGTTGGAGGCGGGATCCTTGATGCCTATAATCTGATTTCCGGATATGCTCCAATAGATAATTCGCTTATCAATGGCGTAGCAAGAAATCCATTTTCGAGAAGCCTTCAAGAGTATAACAATACTGAAGAGTTTCGTATTGAAGTCCCCAAAGGATCACGAGACCTGTCAATTATGGCTTATGGTCGGGGGGTTGGCGCTCGTAATTTCTATGTGCGTTATGGTTCAACACCTACGGTAGAAGAATATGACTGCCTGATTGAGGCCACAGGATCAAATTTTAATGACTATATCTGTACTTTTGAGAACCCGCTAGAAGGGATCTACTATATTAAACCTTCGATCATGGGCACATACTTACCATCAGCTTTGGTTGCAAGTTATCAAGCTGAGGGGGATAGTGATAGTGGTTCCCAGCATCATCGGGAATACAGGCCTCATACAAATATTTCTTTATTCCGGGTCGACCCCAATGAAACGAAAGAAGCGTTAATTAACGTATCAGGAAGGATTGGGTACGCGGCAACATCTTCTACAGTTTTCTTTCATCTCGGGGGGGGCGGTAGCGCTGCGCTAGATCTTATTGCGCCAGATGGTACTGAATATCTTCTCAGAAATGAAATGGATGCTCATTACTTGAGAGGGTTTAGTTCACTTGATTTATCCGACGAATTAAGAGATGGGGTTTGGGCGCTCCGTATATCAAATCATAGCGAAGAGCCTGTGTATTTCTATGATTTTCATTTGGTTCATTAAGCGCCAATCAGGCTGTAGAGAGCAGCACTGGCTTTTGTGCCTTTCGGAGTATCACTGAACTGGACCGCCCCGGATTTCGCGGAGGCTAATTGGTTTGAGTCAAGCGGCTTGCGGGATAGCGGTCTGACTCTGCTCGTATAATGCCTCAAACTCCGCAGGCGGGATATTGCCGATGGGTTCAAGGAGGCGCTGCTGGTTGAAGCAGGACCCCCAGTTCTGAGTTGCCTATTCCAGCACCTCTATGGTTTTCCTAGGTCCGTGCTTGTGGGCCAGTTCGGCCTTGTACAAACCGTGATGGTTTCAGTTAGGGCGTTATCGTAGCTTTCACCTACACTGCCAACTGTGGGCTTGATGCCTGCCTCGTCGAGACGTTCTCCGTAGCGGGTGGGCAGATACTGCGAGCTACGGTCGCTGTGGTGTATAAGCCTGTGCGGAGCTGGTTGCCGCGCATTCAGGGCCTGCTCCAGTACATCCAGAACAAAGTCCGTACGCATGTGCCGACTGATTCGCCGTTTGAAGGGATTTCGAAGGATTTTCAGGCGCTTTGACAAGCTCGATGTTATTTTTAAGTTTTTCATTAATTTTTCTCTGATTGCCGACAGACAAATTAGTATCAACAGGCGCTAGAGGGGCGGCAGTAAATATCTAACAGAGGTGCAACAATGAGCAAATATAAAGAAAAAGTTAGTAATGAAAGAGTCAGAGGAAGCATACAAAGCTTAAACGATTATTTTTTTAGCTTGTATCATCAGGGCAAATATATTGAAGCGCTAGATATTTCGAAAGTTTTATACATGCGTACTCGTGACCCCTTTGTAAAACTTAATCAGATGAAATGTCTTATTCGGCTTGGAAAGCTGGATCGGGCCATTACGATCAGCAAAAATCTAACATCTTTAAAGAATAATATTGATTTTAACGATGTTATGAGTGAGTTATACGGCCTTATTGGTAATCTCGAGAGAGTTCGTCACTATGGGTCTATATCCTTACGTCTTAAATTTGAGTCTGTTTCTGGTGAAATTCAATATCCATTACCTACAAATATGCCTCCAGTTTTCAATGAAAATGATCCGAGTGGAAACATAATTTCATTTTCCCTTTTTGGTGGTAGTCCTCGATATTGTGAAGGTGCTTTATTGAATGTTGCTGCAGTGAGAAGCTTTCTACCAAGCTGGAAGTGTCGTTTTTACTGTGATAAAACGGTACCTCCTCAGGTTATAGCGAGATTAAAGAGAAATGGTGCAGAAATAGAGATAATAGATTCGACAAAGTGCAGTATCCCGCCAGTGATGTGGCGTTTTTTGGTTTCTGACGATAATAGTGTTTTACGATTTATGGTTCGAGATTGTGATTCGATTATTGGGAGAAGAGAGGCTTCTGCAGTTTGCGAATGGGTAAAGTCGGACAAGTGGTTTCATGTGATGCGTGATGAATTTAGCCATACCGAACTTATTTTGGCTGGCATGTGGGGTGGATGCCATGGTGTGATCCCTAACATGAAATTAGAAATAATAAACTTTCTGAAGAGTGGGAAATATTCTCTAAGTCATGTTGACCAACATTTTCTTCGCCACAAAGTTTGGCCGACGATGATGCAGTCTCTACTTTCACATGACTCAAAGTTCGATTTTTTCGAGAATAGTGAGTTTCCTGTTTCGAGAAACGACGGCGAGTCTCATGTTGGAGCTAATCATGCCATTGTGACAATGAGCGGGAAAACAGCTGTGTCTAATGGCAATGTTATAGAATGGACCCTTAAGGACGAAGAAGGCGAACAAGTTTGTTGGTATGAATGCGTTGTTGAAAAGGGCAACTGGTCAGCAGTATTACCGACAACCTACGCGGAAAAATTGTCGAAAGGACTTTGGACCGTAAGTATTAAAGCTCAGGATTAAACTACTGTAGTGATTGTAGTGGTCAACTGTTTCCGGGCAGTAGGTTAAGTTTCTCAGGTGATAACTTTGCCGCCTAAAATGATGTCCGGAGTTAGTAGACCACTACAATACGACCCCATCAGAAAAATGATGGAATGCCGCCGAATGTGGCGGAGGAAAAATATTGGAATGCTCCGAGTTTGGTGGCCAAAACGAGTTGGCCACTACAGGGGGCACAAGCATTCCTTCATACCACGCGTTTGAATGTACTGAATAACCAGATCGCAGGTCATTGTTTTTTCAACATCTTTTTCCCCAATACTGCTTGAATCCCGTGTGGAATGGCTGCGAGCACAGATCCGTTTGATGCTTTTAAGATATGCGCTTTGCCCGTTCTATTGGTTTCTTATCTAGCTCGCTGTAGAGGTACCATGATCCTGTGCCGTCTTTAACTTTGGATTCAATTTGTGCCATTCCTGCGGGTTGGTTTCCTGTGTTCGAAACCATGAAAATCACGTGGGAGAAGCTACCCTCCAGAATTGAGACTTTGATATCTGCCCGCTTCACCTCAAGCATTTCCTTGATTGGGGATGCGGCCAAATTGGCGCCCAAGTAAGAACAAAACCCGCCACTAGTACGTCGGCTCCCAAGAACCGGAGACAATTTATATAGGCGCCGCAATGGTGACATTTGGATGCGCCTGTGCGCATCAGTTGCTTACAACTTTGAAAGTAGCTCATGGTTTTTAGATGTAGCATTTACATTTTAGTCGTAATGACTACTCTTCCCGCCTAATATCTCGCTTGAGACGGTTAACCAAGAGTGCGCGGAGCATTAGCAGCGTCAAGCCCGCAGAGAAATTGGTGCGGAGGTACCGTTCTGGCAATCGTTCACCGAACCTCGTATCCCCATGTATTATAGGACTCTTTGAGTCTTGTATCTGTATCGGTGGCGGTTCGGCCTGGGCGGTGCAGGCGACAACCAAAATTTCATGGTCGCTGCAGCAATCCTAGCCAGGGGTGCATAAAGCGGGCTATCTGATGTTGTTAGGGCATCCCATGGCCAATCACAGACTAGCGTGGGCGCTTCAGCACCATCGGCATCAGCTTGTGGTTGACAAGTACCTCGCGCGCCTTGGCCACCTGCGAGCGATTGCTGTAAGGACCCGCTAATACCCGATGCCAAGTGCCACGGCTGTCGCTGACGGTTTCCACCTTTACGTTTAGGTTCGCGAGGATGAGTTGGGCGCGCAGCCGTTCTGCTTCGCTGGCTTTCTTGAAGGAGGCGGCCTGAAGTATGTACACAGAATTCTCTTCTATAGCTGCGAGCTCTTTCTTCGATGGGACACGCCGCGCTAGCTTCGGAGTTTTCGGGAGCGGCACTGAAACCTCGTTTTCCTGCAGTAGGGTATAGAAGTCGAAACGCGGCGAAGTGGACTTCTCCTCTGCTTGCTGCACCACCTCCGGTTCCTTATCGGCGGCGGGCTTGTCGTCCTGTTTGAGGCTGTGCAGGAATATCGCGAAAACTAAGAAACCGCCGACGAAATTGCCGAGCACAAACCATGCCCACATGGGCTTGCTCTGGGAACGGCTTTTTCTGCGGCTGGCGTTGCGGCGGTTCATGAGAATCTCTTGGGGCCTGATCAGCAGTGTTGCTAGCAGTATGGGCATCCTTGCCGGGTGTTAGCCGTGTATTTGAAAAAAGCCGCGCGATTTATACGCGGCTAACCAGAATGGTCCGTATGAGAGAAGCCTATTCCAGCATGGGATAGAAATAGGCTTCTAGATGAATTAGGTGAATTTACAGGAGTTTGTGGTAGCTCCTCAGTGGAAAATGGGGGGCCTATTTCCCGGGCTTCTGCTTGAATACGCACTGCTTGGTGTAGTCGCTGGCATCGTTCGGAGTCCACTTTCCCTTGGGGGTTTCTTCTTGTTTCTCGCACCATTTTTTCGAACCGCGTTCGGGTTCGCAGGCGGTTAGGGTTGCCAGGGCAGCGATAGATACCGTGAGGATAAATACTTTTTTCATTGTGAACGATATTCTTTGTAGGATGAGCGAAGTTCAGCGTGCCCATGAGCAGAGTTCGGTGGGCATGCTGCGATTTTCCAATATATGGTCTCCTCCCCGTTGCAAGGCTTCAGGGAGAAGGTTCAGCGAAGCGCAGCACTTCACTTTGGCACCACTTGAGCAAGTCGTTGGTCATGCGGAAGTTGCCCTCGGAGCTGGATATCTACTTTACCCTGTCTTGCTACCGATATTGACGTAGCCATTGTGCATCCAGTCAGTAGCACACAAAGTCGACGTCGTTTACGCAACAGCTCTGCGCACGCTCTTGGCTCGGGAAGATTAGGTCACCCCCTTCTGTCGCGTTTATGATGGCAGGCCAGTATTAATTACAGCAGGAGTACAACTTAGCGCGGATCAATGGGTATGCCCATTGATCCGCCTAAAAATCAGAAAATCCTTGCATTTTGGCGTTATTCCGTCCGCGCGCAGAAACTGTATTGGTATACTAATCTCGAACACCAATTTAGGGGTAAAGTCGCCGCCTAAGATAGGGATGTTCAATGAGTAGGCAGCGTCGAACCTTTCCCCGAGCTCAAGCTGGACGCTACCCGCTTGGTCGTGGATCAGGAGTCCGTCAAATTGGTCTGTGAAATGTTTGAAATGCCTCGGTCATGCCACGACGAACACAAGAATAGTAAGAACGTTATTGGTGCATTCAGAGTTCAGCCCCGAGCCAAGGTCAATGAGATTTTCATGCGTAGCCATATGCTGCTGGCAGCGAACAATCACAGGGTTACTTCATGACTAGGGAATTACGATTGGACGCTTCAATGCACGCTGACTGATACGTGACGGGGCTGATCTGCAAGCAACCGAGCGCTGACCCTAAAAAATTCCAGAGAATGGAGGGAAATTCCGTTCCCTGCGCAAAATAATCACGCAGGGTGTGCTCCCATGGCGAGCAAGCCCCGGGAAACCGGCTGGCCGTGATTTTTTTTGCAAGTTGTTAAAGAGAAAAAAGCGAGCCGAAGCTACTTTCGCAGGTAGTATTCGAATAGCCGCCCATCCCAGGCTTCAAGTAAATCGACTTTCCCGCGCGGATTCTTGAAAGCGTCTACGCGACTCCAAGCCTGTGCGGGCGTTATGGAGGAAAACTGGCGCGGTTTCGCCGAGTGCTCCTATCTGCTTGAGGATGAATTCAACTGGTATCTGAGGTTGGCGGCGTTCGAGCGCTTTGCGCGCTTTAATACCGAAGTGCTGCAGAAATGCCGACCTCAGATCACAGCCATTATCCTGATATACGGCGATATATTGTTTGGTTGGTTGGGTAATCGCGACTATCTCTATCGTGAGTTCAGCAAGATATTGTGCAATGTCATTTTTGAATCGCTGCAGGAAGAGCCTCGGCCATTGGGTCCTGCTCTGGGGCTGCGCGGTGAACAAATCTGAATGACCAGAAGCCTGCGGTCGTCGAGCGACCCCTGATCACTATTTCTTCGGCGGTCTGTTAGCTCGTACTACTGCCTTGCTACTTGAGTTATGCCTAGTGTATGTAGCCGTTGGTATCACCATTCTGGTGGTGCTGAAAAAACACGAGACGGAGGCGTATGTGAGTCGCTGGTAATTTATTTCGCGGGCTATCTGCTGCTGGCCTAGGTTGCCGAGAACTCCCGCTGGCAGGTGACTCCTGCCAAATATCTGCTGGGCTATCGTGTGGCCAATCGCCGCTATTAGGCGCGCTGGCTACTGGCAGGCCTTTTGCGAATCACCAGTTTTCTGCTGAGCTTCTCCCTGCTCAAGGTAGGTTGGTGATCAATTGTTGCCTCGGCAGGCAACCTGCTACACGACCGGATAAATCGCACCTATTTGATCAATTTTCGCAGGAACCAGGAAGAGCGCTACAGAAAGGAAAATCGAAGGTAAGCGTGTTGTTTTTCCATAAGCGCCCATGCTGCGTTGATGTAGCCGTTCAGGCTTTGAGATTCCGATGAGATCTCAAATTTCAGATATTTCTCACCTCTACAAACCCTCGATATCGAATACCATTTGCACGAAATTCTGGAGCACTATCGGAAGTCTCGCTGGGCTTCCTGCACGGCTTGGGACAGAACCTGCTGGCGATGGAGATGGGCACGCTACTGGTGATTTGTGGTGCCAGCGCTTATTCCGTATGGGGTGTCCCCGCGAGCAGTAAGCTGCTCACGGCGCGGCTGCCCGACAACCTGCTCAATCAGGCTGCGAGGGATACTCTGTTGCTGATCGAGGAATCCCTGGAGCGGACGGAACTCAGCGCCGAGCGACAGCAGGAGATCAAAGATGGCATGCAGCGAATTGTGCCCGATTATCCGATCGACAAGCTGCGCTTCTACCAGGTGGCAACATGGGGACCAATGCCTTTGCGCTGTCAGGCGGCACCATCATTTTAATCGACGAATTAATTGCGCGGGCCGAACACGAAAACGAGATACTTGCGGTATTCGGCCACGAATTGGGCCACGTGCACCACCAGCACACATTGCGTCACATCATCGAGGGATCCGCCATCACTTTCATGAAGCAATATTGGGTACTGGTCGGTGCGCTGGCTCTGGACGCTTGCCAGAATATGGAAGCCGTGGCGCCCTGGGTCGATGTGAGCAACCAGGTGGCGAAGAACGCGGGCTACGCTACCGATTCGCGGCTCGCACCAGTATCAAGGAGGTGCTACATACCAGCACCGACCGCGCCAGTACGCAGCTTTCGCGGCCCGGCTCTTTCCGATTGCAGTTACCGGAAGCCGCCCTGTCGGTGACTAGCAGTTTGCGTCGACTTGGCTTTGGCCGTTACGTGGACCCACTGGAAACCGCCATGAATCGTGGCGCCGAACAGGCGGTGGCCGAAGCGGCACCGCTCTTCAAGCAGGCCATTACCGGTATGAGTGTGAATGACGCTCTGGGCATTGTGCTGATCGGACAGGTGTTCGGGGGCGGGGAATAGCCTACTCCGCGGCGATTTTAAGTCTGAGAAACAAGGGCAATGGATTTGTCTGAGCACGCTTAGTAGATGTAGTCGGGTTTAGTGGGGGTTATGACCAAGTCTGAATTGATCGAAAGAATTGCATTGAAGGCTGTGTTGGATCAACTGCCAGTGAAGGATGTTGAGCTAGCAGTCAAAGTGATACTGGGCACCATGACCGATGTTTTGTCCCAGAGAGGGCGTATCGAAATTCGTGATTTTGGCAGTTTTTCCCTACGCTACCGCGTACCGCGTATGGGTCGTAACCCCAAGACTGGGGATACGGTGGTCCTTTCGGGCAAATATGTGCCCCACTTCAGGCCGGGCAAAGGGCTACGTGATCGGGTCAATCGTAACCTGTACGATGAGGGTGAAATCATGTAGCGCTTCCGGATAAGGTATGGGTCTATATTTCTAGGCCACATCTGCTTCAATTTACCTGCCTCCACGCCACCCGGGCGGAGGCCATTCCACAAAAAATAAGGACCTCCTCTCCATGGCCTGGATCAAGCGTACCTTCATCTCCCTGCTCGTCATAGTCCTGCTACTCGCCGGCGCTGTCGCCTGGCTGCTAGTCGGCCTCGATGTGAACAGGTACAAGCCGCAATTGGAACAGCTGGCGGCGGAACAGGGCGTGGCCCTCAAGCTCGACGGCGATATCGGCTGGCAGCTGTGGCCGAACATAGCCCTCAGGCTAGACGGCGTGCAGTTGGCCCCGCTGTCGCTGTCGGACCAGCCGCTGGTGCGCGCGGAGAGCATTTCTATCGGCGTGGCACTGATACCACTGCTGAAGAAGCGCGTGGAAGCGCAGGAAATCACCCTGCTGGGCCCGCAGATAGATATCAGTGTGGACGAACAGGGCCGCCACAACTGGGAGCTGCTCACGGATGCCATGGAGACGCAGAAAGAACTGCAGGCCGAGGAACCGCCCAAGCTGGCCCCCCCTAGGGAAGGGACCGCGGGCGAGGACCTGCAATTTGCGCTGCAGAATCTGCGTATCAAGAACGGCCGTATCCGCTACCGTGACGCCAGTAACAATACCAAGTACGCCGTGGAGCAGTTGCGCGTGGCCGCCGAAAACCTGGCGTCCGGTGAACCTGGTAAGGTTTCCGCCAACGCGCAGATCAGCGGCAGCACTCTGGCACAGCCGGTGCAGCTCGACATCCACAGTAGCCTGTCCCTGGACGAAGACTTCAATGTTCTGCGCCTGCAGCCGCTGCAGGTGGGGCTATCCAGTGGTGAGGCCGCGGCCGAAATCCAGCTGCGCGGCAACCTGAGTCGTGCCAGCGCCGACAAACCGTGGCAGATCCAGCTACAGGCCAAGGCCGTCGCCGAGCCGCTGCGCCCATGGCTCGCGGTCACCGGCACCGACCTGGTCACCCAGAGCGGCGCCGCGCTGAAGAAATTCATCCTAGAAACCAACATCGAGGGCACCGATAAGAAACTTGATCTGACCCCGTTGCAGCTGCAACTGGACGACACCAGCTTCACTGGAAGCGCCCAGCTGCGCAACGCCGCAATACCCGGGCTGGACCTGGCCCTGCGCGGCGGCACCTTGGTGCTGGACGACTACCTGCCTCCTCCATCGGAGGAGGAGCGGCCGGCAGAAGAAGCGGAGATCCCGGCGATGCCTATACCTCTGCCGCTCACCGCCATGCGTGGCTTCACCGCCAACTTGGATCTGTCCCTGGAGCAGCTCAAGGCCATCGATCTGCAGTTGGAACAGCCACAGATACAGCTAACCGTGGATAACGGCCTCTACCAGCTGCACAAGCTGGCCGCTGACTTCTACGGCGGCCAGTTGAGCAGCAACGGCCGCTTCAACGCCCGCGGCGAGTCCGCGCGGGCGGAACTTAACGGTGGCCTCACCATGGTGGAAATCTCAAAGGTGCAGCAAGCGCTGTTCCCTGACGAGCGGATAACCTTCTCTGGTCGGGCCGATCTCACTTGGGCCGCACAGACTTCCGGCGGCGATATCACACAGCTGCAGAAAAATCTGCACGGCACAATGCAGATATCCAGTAACCAACTGGCCTTGGCTCCCTTCAACCTGGAAAAGGGCATGTGCCAACTGGTTAGCTACGCCGAGAAGAGCGAACTGCCGGAGCGGGAATGGTCTGAGAGCACCCGCCTGCAGGACCTGCTCGCCAATATCGTCATTGAGGGTGACAAGGTCACGGTGAAAGAAGTGCTCACCGGCGTGGAGAACATCGCCATGGCCGGCGACGGCAAGATCGACCTAGACAAGGGCAAATTCGACTTCGCCCTCGGCCTGTCCCTGGTAGGGGAGCGCACCTCCGCCGACGGTTGCACCGTCAGGAACGAGCGCTGGCGCAACCGCCCGCTACCACTGCGCTGCAAGGACAGCTTCGCAGACGCCGGCGCCACCAGCTGCAAACCTGACAGTCGCCGCCTCGACGACCTGCTGCGCGACGAACTCAAGTACAAGGTGGAGAAGAAATACGGCGAAAAGTTGGAAGAGAAAGTCGATGATCTGAAAAGCAAGTTCAAAGACCTGTTCAAGCGCGACTGAAGCCCTTTTCAGCGTAATTCACACGAAGCTCTGTGAGGAATGTGTAACAGCTGCGACTCCATCAATTTACGCAGCGGACAAAACCGAGATTTAGAACCAATTCGGGGGTTTGCTCCCTTAACACTTGCGTACAGGTTTTGCGACATCCCCTTGTGAGCAAGACTTACATAGCATTCTGCAAACGGCCAAATGGCGTGTTGGGTAGGAGGTGCCGAGCAAGCATATGTGATGGGCTCGCTATCTAGTTTTCCTGCAACCCCACATAGCACATCCCCTCCTAGGAATGTGCTACGGCAGGCTTCAGTAGGGATTTTTGTGCGGTGACCGGGAGTATTGCATATACAGCTAACGGGCTCTCCGCACTGAGTATGACTCTGCGCAGTTCAAAATATGGCCAATAGTCGCGTCAGGCAGATCTTCCTTTCGCGGCTTGGATCGTCCCATTTGTTGAACTGTCCATGTCAAGCAGTGAAATATACGAAAATCGTAATATCTTAAATTTCATCGAGTATTTGTAATCCCCCCACTTTTAATCGCTCAATGTATGTGTTCTGGGCCGGCCTCCCAGGCTGGATGTAGATCAGTGTTATTCGTTTCTGCTTGCCCATTCCACCAGCGCCTGAGAGATGTACTCAGGTCCGCTATCACAGCGAAGGGTGGCTGGTTTACCGCGCCACTCAATGATCTGATCCAGTGCTCGTATCACCCGTGTCGAGGGCAGTGACAAGTCAACTTCGATGCCTACCTCTCGCGATAGTCATCGATGACATTGAGCGTACGAAGCGCTTTTCCGCTGACGAGCTGGTCGCTCATAAAGTCCATGGGCCAGACCTGGTTCGGAGCCGGTACATCCAGCTCGCCGGAGTAATTTCGCTTAATCCGCCGTCTCGGCTGAGTGCGAAGGTTCACAACTCGCGATAGAGGCGGTATACGCGTTTGTGGTTCCAGCCATAGCCTTTTACGCTGCGTAGACACATGAAGCGCAGCCCGAATTCCCAGCGCTTATGGGACTGTGTCAGCTTCATCAGCCAGTCGGCAATGACGATATTTTCAGCATTGCGCTTTGCCTGGTAGCAATAGCAGGTCTCGCTTAGGCCGTAGATCTCGCAGGCCAATCGAATACTGATGCAGCGCCTTTCTTGGCCATCTACCGACGCTGAGACGGCCTTACACTTTCCCTCAAGTGTCTCTTGGCGCAGCTCGGGCTTGAGCCGCTCCTCGGCGTACATCTTCTTCAGTCAGGCGTTTTCAGCCTCCAGCTCCTTTAGGCGCTTCATGAGCGACGCATCCATACCATCGAACTTAGCCCGCTACTGATAAATCAGCGCGCTAGTGACATTGCGCTCACGGGATAAGTCAGCGACCGGAACCCCGGCTTCATGCTGTTTCAGAATTGTCAGAATTTGGTTATCGGAAAATCGAGACTTCTTCATTATTCGCTCCTTAGGCGATCATTGTAAAAGTCTCTACTCAATACCGCGATTAATTTTCGGGGGATTACAATCCAGGTCCAGGGCAACCTCGGCAAAGTGCAGCAGTTCCAGCACGACGCCCAGAGCAACCTCACCAAGGTCATCAACAAGGGCGACGGCAGCCGCGACCTGGAAACCGTGATGGTGTATGACCTCCGCGGTCGCAAAACCTAGATGTCCGACCCGGACAAGGGCACCTGGCGCAACGTGCATAACCCGTTCAATGAACTCATCGAGCAGACCGATGCCAAGGGCCAGAAAGTCGAGAATACATATGACGCCCTCGGCCGCGCCAGTGAAACCGCTACCAGCCTCGGCGCAGTGGACGACCACTTTGAAAAAGCCAACTACGACCAATAAGAGCGTCCTTTCCAGATTTTTGATGCGGTGTCGATGGCACCTGGGAAAGCAGTGCCAACCAGCACCGCTACAACGCGTATGGTTACATGGCCGAGATCAGCGACGCCGAGCACATCAACCTCGCCCCTGGAGAGACTTACTACACCGTCCTTGCCATGGACGCCCGTGGTAACGTCACCCAATCGGTCGGTGGCAACGGCGTCACCACCGCAAAAGTCTACGATCCCGCCGCCGGGCAGCTGTAACAGCAGGCCGCCCACGTGCTGGGGCTCACACACATCCTGGGCCTTAGCTACCAGTGGGACAGTATCGGCAACCTCAAACACCGTATCCGACACTCGGGCGGAGGTCTTTGTACCTTACCGTTTAGGTTGGTAGCTCGACCTAATCACTCGCTGCAGCAATTCCCGTAGCAGGTCGGTTAGCGGGCAGTAGCCTTTTGTCAACCTATGAACTCAACAGTGGCATTCATGTTTTCGGTAGGCTTCATTTAATGGTGAAAAAATAATCGGACCCAAAACTCACTTTCAAATCTTTAAACACTAGATTGGGTTAAAGTCCTATTTATAAAGATGTGGGGGATTTCGCGTCTCATGGCCATATCAAGGCCGGCGCCTGAGAAAATTAAAGAAGGAAATAAAATAAAAAGAGAGGGCACCAATAAGGCCGAGAGTGAAAACCCCAAAAGCAGCCCCAAACTCTAAGGGCATTTCTCCGGATAGATTGCCATTGTGACCTAAAACTTCTGAAGGAAAAAAGGTAAAGTGAGCACAGCCAAGAATTCCCGACCACATTAGGATGGATGCGATGCAGCACCATGACCTATCTAAAATGGATCGTTTTGTGGAAAGCGCTTTCAAAATTAAATCTACACTAACTAAGATAATGAAAATAAAAAATATTGTGAATAAGAGCATGTGTTAACCTTTGAGTCCTGCCGAATGTGTATATCCTAAGACAGTTAATGTTAAATGTATAAGTCCAGATTTTATTTCATCTGGAATGTATTGCAATTCGGAAGGCGCTTTGCCCGGCCAGCTTTTGAGCTTGCCCATTCGAATTGGTTGGGAATTTTCCTGCAC
The DNA here is from genome assembly GCF_002959965.1 of Microbulbifer pacificus. NCBI lineage: Bacteria > Pseudomonadati > Pseudomonadota > Gammaproteobacteria > Cellvibrionales > Microbulbiferaceae > Microbulbifer > Microbulbifer pacificus. The sequence continues at coordinate 1,061,265 of NZ_PREV01000026.1, read as the reverse complement.
GTCAAAGTCCTGCTTGTGACGTATTCTTGGACTCTTGCACAGGGATTTAATCAGGCCCTAGGCTGGCAAGTATTCAATATGATTGAAATTGGAGGTGTGGGTGAATACGACAGCGTTACGACTGGGCGATATAGCCCCTGACTTTACTCAGATATCTACGATTGGGCCGATTTCTCTTTATCAGTGGATGGGCAGTGACTGGTGTGTGTTGTTTTCTCATCCTAAGGACTTTACGCCTGTTTGCACGACAGAGCTTGGGGAATTGTCTCGCCTAAAACCTGAATTTGACAGGCGTCACTGCAAAGTCCTTGGACTGTCGGTGGATTCATTACAAGACCATAAATATTGGATGAAAGATATTGAGGCTACCCAGAAGTGCAGCTTGAACTTCCCGTTACTAGCCGATGCTGATCAAAAGGTGAGTAAGGAATATGGGATGGTGCATCCAAACGCAAACACTGCGCTGACAGTTCGCACTGTTTTTGTTATCGATCCTAAGAAAAGAATCCGCTTGACGATCAGCTATCCACCAAGCACGGGGAGAAATTTTAAAGAAATCTTGCGTGCTATCGACAGTTTGCAAATTACAGACAGCAATAAGGTAGCCACACCTGTAAATTGGGAATTTGGCGACCGCTGTATCATTTTACCGAGTGTCTCTGATGAGGAGGCCTCTGAGCTGTTTCCTGAGGGGTGGGATGAGCAGTGTCCATATTTGCGCTACGTAAAGCAGCCAGAAGTGTAGTGGTTTACGAATTTCGAATATCTTTATTAATGTCGGCAAACCCCATGATTGATACTAACCTGATTCCCAGATTCAAAAACCTACGGAAATTCATCGCTAGAGGTTAGGGTGAGCCGGTACAACTGCTTTATCCATTGGGATGAGCAGCGAGAAGATCTACCTGACCCTAGCCAGGGAGAACTACTACACCGTTCTCGCTAGGGATGTTCGTGGGCAGATCACTAATCAATCAGTGCAATGGCGTTCACACTGAGAAAGTCTACAACCCCGCTTCCGGTCAATTACAGTTAATCGAGTAAGGTGGGATCCGGCCGCCAACGGCGGGGCAGGTTGATACGTCTTTTGGCTGATCAGCCTGACAGAATGTATCGAAGTAATCCTGAAATAGGCGTATCTCTATGTGATGTGTAATCTTCACCCCAACAGAACACTAAAATATACTCAATTACACCGTGTAAATAGCGCCTCCGAACTCGTCTTATTTTATAAACTGGTTACTACATTTGAGCTACTGAAATATACGATGATTACATTTTCTTATAATTCACCGGGAATTACCTTAACCCGTGAACAAAGTGATGGGAATCACATAAACGCAGAAATCGTAGAAGCCCGGTAGATGCGCTTGTTCAACAAGCCGACACCGTTGAAGTGTAAGCGAATCTCAGCGTGATAGGTCTCTCACAATCGGAGCTGGCGAATCATCTAACCCTAGCCAATGACGCCCGCCCCGGCGTATCCATCATCAACTGACTGCTCAATCGGGGCCTTTGGCCAGTCAGAACATCAAAGCGCCAGCTACAGCGGCAAGTCGGGGCCACTCTACGCGATCAAGGTGCCGCAGAAGAAGATATCACCGAGGCTTCGAGCTTGAGATGGGGGGGCAGTATCAGTCGCGCTCTATCCGCCAAGACAGCGCGCGGGTACCACCGCCGCTCCGATAGCCGATCAACAAATCCAACTACCGGAGGCCGTGAACTATCACAGACCGCCCACAAGCTTTTGGACTGTTCCGCAATCCATTTCAGGACGATGTCCAAAGCCAGGAAGATATATTCCTGCCCCAGACCAATATTATATCCGTGAGTGCATGCTCAGCACCGCCAGCACGGATGCCATGCAATGGCGTCTGACTCAGCGTAGCTCCGATAGTGCCGTATCCACTTGTGCTCAACAGCTTAGTGATCAAGAGCCTGAATCTCGCTGCGAACCTGGGTATGAGAAGAGTGGGTACCGACGTAATTACAGAGATCTAACTTTGTCAGTATGTCCCAAGTATCTATGCGCGTATTTCTTTTGTCCGGACTCGGCCCCATAGCACCTGTTACATGAACAGCGCAGCTTGCAAGAAAATTCTGAAAGGATGTCTTTGGCAGTGCTATTGGCAAGCCATCTAATTATCATATAGATGTATAATATTGTGAATGCTCCGCAATGTTCTATTTTCATAATACTCCTTTCCTGCCGCACTCTGACCGTGCGGCTTTTTTTTAGAGCTGTCCTTGCGATGCCTGATATCTGATTTTGCGTTTATAGCTACAAATTTTTCCGATGGAAAAGTCAGCGAATGTCCTGTTCATGCTAAACGGCTTTTCGAAAATAGGAGCGTTATGAAATGATGGATCTCAAAATTTAAAGGAGTTAAGGGCTTAATGATGAAGTTAAGAAATATTGCTGGGCTCTGTTCTCTTGGAGTGGCTTTGATCAGTGGCTGTGTTGGTGTGGATGTCAAGAATCCGGCCGCGACTCTGTTGGCTGGAGAAATGGATACTGTTTGTGGTAAGAAGTGGGAATTGAATCAGCTCACGGCCAATGGTCATGTCATTGGTATTGAGGAAATGGGTCGCTTCACCTTTCGCTGTAATCGTGATGGAGAGGTACTGGGCAACAGTGGCATTAATCAATACCGTGGTTCCATGCGAATCATTGATGGCGGTCAACTGCTATGGGATCGCTCCCGCTTTGCGTCCACGAAAATGGCCGGACCAGAAGCGCTAATGGAGCAGGAAAATAATTACTTGCTTGCATTGGCCAGCAGTACAGAAGCCTTTGTCCGGGCCGGGGAGCCATACCTGATATTGCGCGACCCTTCTGGAGAATTCCATATCGAGTACGTCGAGCTTCTTCGTTGAGAAAGTCTTATTTTTGTCTGGGGGTTTTCTTAATTTTTGAGGCATGTATAGATATACGCGAAATGTTTAGTTTATAGTGCCTCCGCGCTCATGCTTCAGTCTCCCCAATGTCATGAAGCCGAGCCTTTTCCCATACAGACCATGCTTGTTGGCCGCTCTATCCGCGGCCTTTTTTTCCTGCTCATGAGCCTGCGGGTGTAGGGGTGGAGCCTATTGTCAGTTGGCATAGTTCTGGGTGGGCCGTGGGCGCATCGCATTAATGCCGAAGCATTCTTCGTTTCCTCTATATCATCTGTGGGAAAGGGTCGCGATGTTTCCGCACGAGCAATGCTCTGTCGACTGGGTCTTGATTGGCGCTAAATTAAAGATGATTCCTACGCGCGTGCTCTGTATTCAGTGCGCGTATAGCGTTAGTTTTCGATTTGGGCTCTGTGGTCAGATTGATGGCAAATACATTATTACACTAGCTAGCTCCTTGTTGTGTGAGGAATATGTCCCGCTTGACTGTATGCTAGTTGGCTGAACGAGGATTGCAGTTTTACTCTGCGCCACAAAAAATAATTAATGTGGTGCAGTGCAGCAATTAACACCTTCTTCAAAGGTAAGAAGAATTAAGATGGCTCATAAATCAATTCACATCTAAGGAGGTATTTCCATAATTCCCAACACCCTCGGCACTCTTAACTAAGGATGAGAAAAATGATACATATTAGAAGAATGATATTCGCTCTAGTCATGCTTGCCAGTTTTCAGGTCGTGGCGCAGACAGATAATATTTTGAGTGATGATGAGTTTGGAATGAAGTTTGACTTAACTGCAAGTCAAGGTGAGGAGCTACATTTTACTTATACACTCGAAAGCGATGCCCCCGTACTAAACTTCCTGCTAACCGATAGCTATGCCTTTGGCCCAGCGACAGGTGACGCGGACTTATATGTTCGCCGTGGTGCCCCCCCTAACATCAGTACTTACGATTGTCGGCCATGGCTAAATGGTAGCAAGGAACGCTGTTATTTCAGTGATGCGGAGCCAGGAATCTATTATGTGATGGTGCGAGGATATACAGCTTTCACTAAGGTAAGCTTGATGGCAACTACACCCCGCCAGCTTCACCGCCAACTAGGCCAAAGTACAACCCTGCCCATTTCGATCCCTGAGGGTGCCCAGGACGTGGTAATCCGCACCTATGGTGAGTCAGGCAGTTACGGCGAGGCTGATTTATACGTGTATTCTGCTGATACAGCTGAACTTCGGTGCGCCTCCACTTTCTCGGGTACAGAGGAAATTTGCTTCGATTTCGACCATGACGGTAATCGTAGTTACAATGTCGCCCTGTCCACATCCAGCCACTTCGACAAAGTAACCATGGAGATCGACTACAAAAATGGGTTTGTCTGGGAGGAGGTCTTGTCGGGGGAGCAAGATTCATGGCAGCACTTTATGTTGTCTCCTCCTCCTGAAGCTCTCTCGGGGGGGCTGTCAGCACTGAAGATACAAGTTTCGGGGAGGGATGGTAACGGCGACATTGACCTGTTTGTTAGTCAGGGGCGATGGCCCAGCGAATATAGTTCGGACTGCCATCGCACACACACGACAACTGGTCAGATATATAGTGTAGCGGAATGTAACTTCGAAAAACCTGAAGGCCATTGGTATGTTAGTGTCCGAGGTAGAAATTCGTACTCAGGTACCAAGTTAAGAATGGTACAGGTCGGTTACTAGCTTTTAACTGATTTGCGGCGGGCAAGGATGCCCAACGCACTATGGATGAGGCTCCCAGTTTCCTCTGCTGTCGACACTCTTGCTTCCAGAAATCCGGATGGATTCGATACCAGGTCGGTCCGACGCAGGATCAGGCGTACGGTAGCTGCCACGGCCAGTCTAACCACATCACCCATGATGGGGCTCAGAGCGCGATCCAGTACGAGGAAGGTATGCCCGGTCGAAAAGGAGTGCCTGGTAGCTGCAGGCCCGCACGGGCCACGCAGTCGTCCAGCAACAGCGGATTGGCGGTATAAGGCCGTCACAGGAGGCAGGAAACTGGCCGAAACTAGGCTTGTGGGATAAGAATTAACGCTATTATCGATCCGCTGGAACTGAATCTTTCTACGCAGCCGAAGGGGCGGGGTAAGCGAGGTCATCTAGGCGAGCTGGATGTGCCGACAGCTCCGAACCAGGTCTGGTCAATGGGGTTCATGAGCGACTAACTCGCCAGCGGAAAATTGCTTAGCACGTTCCGATGACTACAATCGCGACGGACTGGGCATCGAAGTCGACCTCTCGCCGCCTTCGATACTGGGAATGCAGGCGTTGGGTCAGATCATTGAATGGAGAAGAAAGACTCCTCTCTTCGCTGTGATAATATATCTCTAGTGCACTGCTCTGGTGGAGTGGGCAACCCAAAAACGAATAACACTGATAATACAGCCTGCCCGGGAATCCGAATCAGAATGCGTACATTGAACGACTCAAGCGGACGACCAGACACGAATGGCTTGATCTAAACGAGTCCACCAGTTGTTGCCCATGCTCAGCTACTAGTTGCTCAGCCGCTATAGGCGGAGTGCTTTCAACCTAACTGCTACAGGTGGTGAACTCTCTAATCATAGCTATGGTTAAAAATGGGGAGACTACAGCGGCTACCGTGCGTCTGTTTCGGCGCCGGCCCAACCGACCGTACGGCCCCCATCCACAGCTGAATTGTTCTACTTGGTGGGCGCTCAGAGGAATTATTTCAGATTTAGTCTGAACTCATCCACCTGAATTTCTATACCCAAAGAGCTATAGTGTGCAGGAGCTAGCGGGCTGACCACCAATAATGATGATGTCTTTCTCAGAGAAAGAGGCAAGTAGATAGTCGCGAAGCCGGATGCTTGATTGATGGCGATCTACGATTATAACATCACCGCCTACTTGTTTTGCAGCCTCCAAAACCTCCGTCGAATTTTTAAAAATGCTGCTGCTAAACAAAAGTGTGTCTGATCCGTGCCCATCTCTATTGAAATCCGATATCACATCATTTCCATATCCCGTTGAGTAGTAACTGAAAAAATCATCTCCGACACCACCAGATAAGAAGTCATCTCCGGCCCCGCCAATAATTTCATCCTTCCCTCCTTCCGCGTAAATTATTTCATTTCCTGGCCCGCCCTCAATAACATCAGGACCATCTCCTGTCCAAATGTGGTCGTCTCCATTGCCACCACAAATAACATCAGCAGAAATTCTAAACTCGTGATTATCAAAAATGTCATCACCATCCCCAAGAAAAGCTAAAGTACCGCTACCATTAGGTGCCGCCACGCCATAGATTGCATCATTGAATCTAGACCCGACCACCTTTTCGATAGATTCAAACCAATCATCTTCAGCATCACCTGACACACCTCCAATGGGAGAATCAATCATGTAGCGACTTCCGATTCCATATGAATCTGTGGCTTCTAACGCTAAAACTACACCATCCTCGGAGGCGGAATAATCTACAGTATCAAAACCTTCTCCCCCAACCAATGCATCACCGCCCTTTCCCCCGATCAATGTGTCATTACCGTCGCCCCCAATTAATACATCACGTCCGTCATTACCCATAATAAGGTCGCTCCCGCCACGACCATCTATGTAATCATTTCCTCCCCCTCCCTCGTATATATTACTTGGCAAGAAAAAGGAAAAATTGCGGTCATCCCCAAAAATGATATCGTCAAATTCACTTCCAATAACTTTCTCAATATTAGAAATGTGATCGCTATCCGCATACCCTCCAATACCTACTGCATCCCCGTTTCCGGAAAAATATAATTCAATGGCGGCATTGGAACCAGAGTAGTCAATCGTATCACCTAGTAATGTGTGAGCACCGCCATCAATGTAGTCAGAACCTGGAGTACCTATAAATACATCATCGAAATCAGTTCCAATCAAAGTGTCATCCCCGTCTGTACCCGTGATAGGAGCGCTTAGCCCAGGTATTGCCCCCCCTAATAGGAAAGTTAGAACAATAGGAGTTGCCGAAATTGTGTGATGCTTGAAAAGAAATTTCATGTCTTCACCTCAGAAAGAGTACTTTATATAAGGAAAACTTTTTGCTGCGATAAATGGGTCTACTTAGATTTGTGGGGTACCATTGGAATCCAAGGTAATCCGGGGTCATGTTAACCAGTAGGGTCAATACTTTGCGGATGCAAAAAAATTCTTGGGCATAGGCTGGTTTAATTTCAGCACGACTAATGCCGCTGTAAATTGCTCGCGAAATATTTCTTCCAGAATCTTTTGCTCATTTCTGCCTCTGGAATTTCCTCAGTATTGTCGCGGTTACGATTCTTCTATTATTTCGCTTCTCTTGCTCAATACCTCCTCGAATATGTTTGAAAATTCATCTGTAGTCACAAAAAACTGCACATGATCAAAGTGCTAGTAATGCTAGCCTTGGCTTGAGTTTTGTCCGTGCCGGCAGTACCCATGCGAATTGAAATATTAAGTCTACGACCTTAATTGGTATGCCTCACAAATATGCTGGAGCTCTGCCATTGCCTCAAGGATCGTATCCAAAGCCAGGAAAATTGATAGATCGTAATCCATATCTCTACTCGGTCACGGTGAAATTAAAGTCGGTATGAACACCGAAATTACTACCTGCGCCTCAAAAATAGATTCATTTCGCTGTCGTTGCTTGCTCTAACTGTGCATCCATCTGAAAGTACAAAATCGTTGATACAAGTCGATCACATGGTAACCCTAAAGTTGTATCTGCAAGTCCTATCCCCCATCCAGTACGAGGCCGGCAATTCTGGCTGTTCGGCATCGTCATGTTGGAATAATTAATTCCTGCGATTCAAGGGGTAGATGTACATCGTCAACTGTAATGCCAGATCCGAGTTTGACTGTCGCTACATTCGGGTTTATGGCGGAACTTTCAGTCTTCAATCCGTTCAAACTAGAGGCAATTGAAATACTCTTGAAGCGCGACGTCGCCGAGATATGACCATTACATTTCAACTATTCGACATAGTTATCCCTTCTTCGGGTTTATAACGATGGAGCGGCCCCAATGCACAGCAGCTTTAACATCATTGGTCGTCGCCGGCAGTAAAATTGCTTTTGGGCGTACACCCGAAAATTGGTGATTATTATGGCGCGCTAAAGCTTCATAGCTTGCCTCACCAGGTATAAAAGCGACGCATCAGGAGGCAAGTTGATATAAAGCCGCGAGAAATTTGTTGATGGATCTAAGTAGATCGCCGATACCTGTACCGTTATCGTCATTCCTCCTATTGCGGAACCGGCAACCGAACCAACTCCAAAGACTAACCTTCGGTGGCCGAGTGACGGAGTACTCGTGGCTGACTCATTACTAGTAGTACTTTGTTCTTTCATATAATTTAATTATCAGATTTATTTTGGATCTTCATGTAAAGAAGGGCCTATTTCAATGTAGCGCAGGAGAAGGTTGCCGCTGTGCAGGAAAATTCCGATATCTACATAAGGACTTCCTTTCTTCTTCATTTGTGACAAAGGAAGATTTGAATGTACTTCATGCCATAGATGGCGAGATCTTGAGAGTCGTAAAGAGCGGGAAGGAATGCGTGATGGTGCACTGAAAAGCCCGGCGGGAAACTTCGAGTGTATTTTCGGGCCGGCATTTTCTAGCCGCAGACCGTCAAATAGGGCCAAGCGCATCTTGCCGATGAGCTGGAGTGCGTGGTTGCGCCTCGTTCGCTCTGGCAACAGTTACCGGGACATTCGTGCCCACGTCGCTGGCATGTATGACATGGAGCATCCAAACGGCACCATTAGCGCGCTCACAGGCAAGCTGCTGCCGGAGCTGAAGGCATGGTGTGCAAGGGAATCTACCCGATTGTCTGGCTTGATCCCATCCACTATAAAATGAAAGAAATGGCCGCCATGTCAGCATGGCCATTTACACTCTTCTGGCCTTGAATATCGAGGGTATCAATGGCTGATCTCAACTGCGTGTACAAATCGGCTATGCTGAATGCCGAAGAGGGCGCTCTGGACGAACCAGAGGGCAAGTGGGGCGATAAGTATCCGGTGGTGATCAAGCCTTGCCGCAGTGAATGGGAGCCGCGGCCATCCTACTTTAAATTCCCGGATTACATGTGCGTATCTCGATATACACCAGCAATGCCGTAGAGGCGGTTCACCGGCACTTCTGCAAGTTGACCAAAGCTAAGGGCAGCTTCGCCAGCGAGAACGGCTTACTCAAGCTCTTGTACGCCGGTATCCTCAAAGCCTCTGAGCGCTTGAAAAAACACATCAGCCTATGGACTAGTTGGCTGATACAGAGTTTTGAGCACTCTCTTTCTTGTAAGAATTTACCTATTGATTGGTTGTCAGTTTCTTTTCATGAATAAGTATCACACTATCAAGAACGATTGCTGTATCCCAGTAATCATCATTGCTTCATTTTAATGGTGGACAAATTTACCTATAAGATAGGAAAAATAATTGTGAAAAAGCTCGTTTCATTTATAAGTCTAATCATGATTAGTCTGTTTCATTCGCAACTCGTATCAGCCAAGGTAGATACAGAAGGATATTATGGGTGGACTCGCCTAGTTAATAATGCATTGGCTAAGGAGCACGGCCCGGCCAGAGGCCAATGTGTTGATGTTCATGCGGAGTCAAAACAATCGGGTGCGAGCATTGGTATGTGGCCATGCCACAATGGAAGTAATCAGAAATTTCGGTTAAAAGATCTGAGCTTCAATAGTTCTCGAATAGCGGTCTATAGCGACTCTGAAGAGCTATGCTTGGATTATCTACGTGTAAAGCCTATGCGTATATTTACGACGTCTTGTGAGAGTGCCCCCAAATGGCGAGTAGAATCGACCGGTGAGATCGCGACAGACGATCTAAAGCTATGTATGAGTACATCTGAGGAGGGGGGGCTTGAGATGGTGGAGAACTGTAACCCGTTTAACCTTTCCTTTAAAAGTCGATTTGGCTCAAACTGGTATATCCATACCTTACCTGACATCGATGTGCTGGGGCGGGAGGTTAGCCTTGTCAACTTGGAATACGTAAATTGCCTTGATGTGGGGCGTGAATCAAAAAATCCTGGGAGCGCTTTGGTTCACTATAGATGCTATGGTGGCGATAACCAGATGTGGACGCTCCGAGGATCTACAGATGAAATGTTTATCACCGTTTATCAGGGTAAAGATATGCTTTGTCTTTCCAATCTGAACGGTGCGGCCGGGTCGACGCTTGACGCAACGGAAGCCGTTCCCTGTGACCGAAGCGATGCACGTCAGTTGTGGCACATTCCTTCGGGCCAGCTCAGCAATGGTATGCCCTTAGTAAACCACGCGTCGGGGAAGTGTCTTGATGCCTATAGTATTGGCTTAGTAGGCTCTTGGGCTTGCCACGGAGGGAATAACCAGTCTTGGGGATTGTTACAGCTATAGGTAAACCTCTTCAGTGTGAACCAACCCGCCCTAAGTGCTAACGCAAGACGGGTGGGGAAAGCTGAATAGATTCGGGGCTTCATTGTCACGTAAGAGTCATATCAATTCGTACCAGACCGGATGCTGCCATCTTGGCAATTTAATCTGTCCAGTGCTAAGAGGTATTGAATATAAGGGGGGTTATGGTAATGCAAATTAGACCGGAGATTTTTCCTTCGGTCCCGCCGGTAGGGGGCTTCCGTATTTCGTTCTATGTCGTCATCGAGCGTTGCGCCACGATATCGTTCTTTACGTAAGAATTAACAAAACTAGTCGCTTTTGTCACATAACAGTAATCTCTCTCAGCCCGGAACTTTGATATAGATACGTTTCTTTGAATTCGCGACATTTTTGATTGCCGCAAGATTCGCCGCTCAAGGTGAGTAGCTACATTTCCAATGTCCGGCTCATGTGGGTCATAGCTGCCATATTAATCGGTGCCGTACGTACCGAGGGGGATGCCTTGCATTTGTTGGGTCTGCTCTGAAACCCGCTCAACCCTTAGTAAGATCTTGGGTGTGCTCTGCACTACAGGAGCTCTCATGAGTGACATATATTGATCCACAGCCTTAAAAAATAAATGTTGCCAGTGAAGTCAGTGATTTCGTATATTTGAGATTCAATCGAAAGTCTAAAACCCAATGCTATATTTCCATTGGAATTAGTGTGAATCCCGCCTCCCTCTTAACAAGCGAGTATTTAATACGTTTTTCGTTATCAGGTTGGCCATACGTTTCAATCAAAACTCCATTCTCCAAATTAAATCTATTGTTCCCGATAAAGCCTTCACCCATAACTTCCCCCCGGGCAAGTTCAGCTAGAAAAATCCGGCTTGTCGATCGATCTTTATTCGATGCCACACCATAAATCATAGAGCTTGCCGCGGACGATTCTGATCGGGTAGTGATGTAAATTTCCTGAAAGCCGTCGCGATCCAAATCGTTCTGAAATATGCTTTCGATAGGATCTATCCCCTCGAATCGATGGGTTTCATTAAAATTGAACCCCCGACTTTTCACTGTCATCATCAAACTACCAGAAATTCCTTCTACTTCTACCTTGAATGATTTTTCTGTATCCGTTTTGTAGGTTTCAAAAAATATGCTTTCCTTCTTTTTTTCAGGTTGGACACGAGGGGGGCCTCCTTGCGTCAAGTTATCAGAAACTTTCTGAGATGAGATGCATGCCGATACAAAAAGTACCACTAAGAATATAGTGTAAATTTTTTTCATTTGAACTCCTAAATATAACGGCTTCTTTTAGGGGGCAGGTCAGTTTTTGGCTTGGCATCATCGCCGCCAGGATGTATGGGGTGCACGTAGTTGATATCGCTGTGCGAGAACGTTCATTGCGGTATTAATTCCGCGGTTGCTATCTATACGCCAGCTTTAATCATAGCTTTAATCTTGTTGGCTTTTTCGAAGTGGTCTAGTTTGTGAGTTTCAATCCACCACCGGGCGGTCTCCATAAGATCTTCAGGCTGATCGTTTTTGCTCTTAAAGAATGCATAAAAGGATAAGCTCACGCTCGCGCCTTTTTTCTCGATTTTCTGATCACATACTTCGATAATCTTTTCTCTAAGTTCTACTCGCAAATCACTACTCCTTGATTAGGTGTTTGAAAGAAATTAGTGTATCTGGTTGATTTGTTGTCGCCAAACAATAAAGCCTACCGAGAGTACGCCACTATGGATAAGAATACCGTTGTTGAGTTTCCAGGTCGATAGGTAGCTACTGGATTGCTGACCGGGTTTAGGATCCGTTGTCGGGACGATGACCTCGCTTTAGTCGTCCGCAGTCGCCACCTGCCAGAGTGCGATATGCGAACCGAGATTGGTCTGGGAAAGGTGCTTATATGTCAGGGTAGTTGTCACCTGAGTTTTCCAGCAAACAACCATGCCGCTAAACTCGTGCAGATTAAGCCGCTTGCGTCTCGCCGTTAAGTTGAATCGCCCAATATTAGCGTTTAGCAGATAGGCCGGCAGATGACTTGTGGAAATGCCCTAGTCAATATCCGCTATGACACGATGCTTGGATAATACGTTCGCCGCGTGATAATTGGAAATAGCAGATCAGGTGAGTCTGATCTCTACAGCAGCAATGTATGGAAATTTGTCCTCGTACGTCTTGATAAAGGTGTCGAAGGTCATCTCTTTATCCACCCGAGTCTCTACCTGCCAGATATCTGGCTGACGCGCCTTTTGCTTCTGGGCCAAAAACGACGGGCTCTTCCATCTAGCCGGTTAAATGCCTTTCAGGTATTGCTACGGTAGCGAGGCTTCCGTGAACAGGCCTTGCGTACATACGGCGGTACCAGGGCTGAGCGGAGGGTTACTGTCTGTCCTGCCTTGCTTCGAACCTTTGATTGGGCCAATCTCGGCGTGTATATCGCGTTCCAGAAGGTAGCCATCGCGAACGACTGAGCACGGTCCGTCTTACAGGCGACACCCTTCAAATCCATCCATAGAGCTTGGATAGCGCAGCCCTGATCACCTTTTACGACAGATCGGTCGGCGGCCTCCTATCGACCTATAAATATCAACAACGGTGTTCTTATCGATAGCGAAGTACTCTCGGCTGGCTTCATTATTGTTTGGCGATAGAAAATCAACCTGATGCGTCGCTTTCTCTCCCCCCTTAAACTCCGGATTCGTCTATAGCTAGCCAATCGTCGCTTAAAGGTTGTGTGCGAAAGATTGGGAAAATTCCCAATCTTTGCTCCTCTACTTTTAAATGGGTATTTCAATTATATAATTCGCCGAAGTCTAAATTTCGAATACATATGTACTCGAACTATATGTTCAACATTAACATGACTTATTGATTGGTAACTAGCATGCTGCCATAGAGTGAGGTAGTGAGTGAATTTTAAATCAGCTAGTAGTTGTATTTCATCCCTTTTCTGGTAGGTAACGGAGCTTATATCGAGAAAGTTAGGCAGTAGAGCAAACACTTTTGTTACATAGTACAGCTCTAAATTTAATGAAATAAAAATCTATGATATATGGAGGTTCAGAAGCAAAATGTGTATCGGTGAGGCGAGACTTTCACGTTGTATTAAAGCGCAACAGGAAATTAGTAAAAAAATTGAACAATACCTCGATGGTGGCGGCTCAATTAATCTTGTTCCCCTTGGTAAATCTTCAGTTAGCTTGAAAATTGAGCGAACTGAGAGCGGTTCCCTGCGTTGGGTAGATAAGAATCTGCACTTTAAGTCAAGTGCTGTTAAGTTTCGATCGATCTGCGGCTAGCAGTAGGGCTATCTCAGTGACGTAATGAGTGTAATCCCCCCATTTTTAACCGCTCCTATGGGTAGAGAGTTAGCCATCTGCAACAGTTGGGCTGGAGACACTCCACTGATAGCTGAATTCTGCCGCCCATTATTGTATTGCCACAGCCACTGAGTAGTTAATTAATAGCTGAGCATGGGCAACGCTGGTGAATTGGTGCAGATCAGCTATTCGTGTCAGCCGTCCAGTTGAATCGTTTAATGTAAGCGTTCTGAGTTAGCTTCCCGGGCTGGATGTAGATCAGTGTTATTCGCTTTTCGTTTGCCACTCTACCAGTGCCTGAGAGATGTACTCTGGTCCATTATTACAGCGAAGGGCGGCCGGGCTACCACGCCATTCAATGATCTGATCCTGTGCCCGAACGCCCACCGTTTGTGGGGCTGCGTTAGATTCAGAGTCGCCAAGATCTTATTATTCGTTCCTTAGGCGATCATTGTAGAAGTCTCTACTCAAAGCCTCGATTAATTTTCGGGGGGGATTATAGTGAAGCGAAGTAAATGTAGCTAACTAATATGAATTTATTGATCAATATCCTTAGCAAGTCTAAATCCAACATGAAAATAGACAGATTCTGGAGGGAATGAGTGGCTTTTCGCTATTCGGCATTCTTCTCTTTCACAAAGAAACGACCCGCCTTTTAAAATTTTCCGAATTTCTGAATTCCTGTTACAGTCTAACCCGCCATAGCTTCGTCCTGGAGTGCAGTTGCTTGCGGTCCATTCGAGAACGTTGCCGGTCATATCTAGTAATCCACGGGAGGTCGCTGTAAAGGCATCTACCGGTGAAGTGTAATGGTATCCATCGCCCCTACCACTATCTAAATATTTTCGATGCCGTGTATTTCCTCGATAATTACCGAAGTATCCTAAGAAATTATCACCCCATGAATACTTCTTTCTAGAGTTTTCTCCATTCCTAGCTGCGTGTTCCCACTCAAACTCTGTAGGTAAGCGCTTTCCAGCCCATGATGCATATTTTTCAGCATCGAACCATGATACCTGTGTAACTGGGTGGCTGCTTATGGCGCGTTCCCTATCAGGCCCTCTAGGCCATAACCAATTTGCATTCTCGACAAACTTCCAGGTGTCGGTTTCATCTTCGTAAACCATTGCACCGCCGCGTACTTCGGCAAGGGTGGCATAACCTGTAGCGCTTGCAAATTTCTTGAAATCGCCCACTGTTACCGGATGTGAATCTAATAGAAACTCCCGAACATGTACCCTTGGCCCGCTATCAAAGTCCTCTCCAATTTTAGTAATTCCTGAGGGTATATATGCCATTCCTTCTGGTATAAATGGCCCAGAGATGTATGTCTGACCTGCAAATACAGCAGTTAATGTTAAAAAGAAGAATGCGAATCTACTCACCATAAAAACATACCGGAAGCTAACTTATAGATTGATCAGCAGCTGCTACTTTCAAAGCCTATACTGTGGGGGATTAGAGTCGGTCAAATAGAAATCGATATCGAAATTATGAAAGCTCTGCAGCTTGTATATTTACGTATCGTGAGTTATTTCTTTAAATAGAAGCATCTGGTTTCAATGTGCTAACAAGGTCCCGCTTTTCAAGTGGACTTATCATGGTTGAAATTTTGATGGAAAATCGAAGACGAAATCATAAAATATTGCTGAGTATTCGTAGTAAAACTAGTGCAAGCACCCTTCTTTCGTTGATACAGAAAGGCAGAATCTAATTGAATCTGTGCTCAGCCCTCGATTCTATGGTGAATAGTTTGCGGAAAAATCTCCAGCATTTACGGATAAATGGGAGTTTTCCTATGAGCGTAGTGACCAGAAGGGCTTTCAGACTTGGGTCGGATTTGTTGAGTGCTTACATTGAGAACTATAGTTTAAAAAAGTCAAGTTCAAGTAGTGGCGATGATGCCGTAAAATTTCTGACCTAACAGCGCCAATAATTTAGGCAGTTTTCAGTTAGGTCAGATTTAGTTTATGATTTTCTAGTCTGGGTCTCTAGCTGAAATGTATATAATTGACGGTAATGATGCTCATTCTAAAAGCTGCTGATTTCGTTATGTTGAGAACTACTTGCTGGCGGCAACGTTAACTTTAAATTTAGCTCCATTGCAGTTATTTCAACTAATAGCCTTGCAATCGATTTTTGCAATTCGTGATGTTTCGAGTGGCGATTTTCACATACTTTTTGAAAGTCTAAACACGCGTTAACGAGTGGGGTATTGCCAAATATTTGGGCTGGGCCACGAATTCTGTGTAAAAGTGAAGGTGTTTGCACCATAGGTAATTTGCCGCTGGAGGCTTCCAGTATGATAGCATTTATATCAGCGGCATTTGTTTCTATTAATTGACCAAAAATTTCCGCTAATTTTTCGTTTTTCATGAATGCGTCAAATTGAAGATCGATATGTGCAGCGTTCGCAGAATCTTCGATAGCCTGAATAGGGTACTTCGTTAACCGCGATACAGTAATTGAGGAATTAAGGTCGTCAATTGAGATTGGTTTGAATATTACTTGATTCATTCCGCTAGAAAGGCAACGGCCCTCTTCATCGCTGAGTGCATTGGCGGTGTATCCGATGATATGACAGTTGTTAAGCCCCAATAGATCTTCGATCTCTCTCATCTGTGCTGCAAGAAAATAGCCGTCACCACTTGGCATGTTGCAGTCAGTAATGACCAGATCAAACTTGCCCCGTACCCAATTTTGGACTGCTTCGGCGCCGGAGTTTGCTGCACTAACGGAGTGTCCAAGTGTGGAAAGCTGTTCCCTCAAAATCATTCTATTTGTAGGATGGTCGTCAACGATGAGTATAGAAAGCTCATCTTGTCTTTTGTTCGGGAGGGAGTTTCTAAATTTGCATCGTGTAAATTTCTCTTCTGGATGCTCGTTTATATACGGAGTTAGTGGTATGTCAATTTTTGCTCGCGTTCCACCATTTTTACCTATTCGTTCGATGTGTAGCCGGCCTTTCATCAATTTACATAGCTCATTTGTGATAGCCAATCCTAAGCCGGAACTATTTGGAGCCATTGAGTAAGAGCTATCTAGAATAGAAGATTCAGAACCCAAAAATTCATGCGGTATTCCGACCCCTGTGTCTTCGACTATTATTGATAGTTCGAGGACATTCTTCGGGGTCTCTATGGAATGGTAGTCTATGTAAATATCTATGCTGCCGCTGTTTGTATATTTAACTGAATTGCTTAGTATATTTGATAATATCTGTTTCAATCTAACGCTGTCGACAAGAAAGTTCTCTATTTGTAGTTGTGATTTGTGTACCTCATACTTCAGCGATTTGGAGGCTGCACTAACTGCAAAAGAGTTCAGTACGGGGTTTAAAATGTCTTCGATTCTATGCGGACTTTCATTTAGTGATAATTTTTTCTGATCAATCTTGTTGATATCGATCACATCTCCTATTAGATCGACAAGATCTGTTGATGATGCATGGGCAATGGAAAGCATATTGTAATCACCGGATGTGGTGCTCGCCCTATTTAACAGAAGTTCAATTATTCCTGTGATTGCACTAACACGTGTGCGTATCTCGTGGCTCATTGTCGCCAAAAAAATGCTTTTTTTCTTGTTTGCAGACTCTTCGCGTTCTATTTGAAACTCTAGTTTCTTTTCGGCGGCTTTTCTTCGTTCAATTTGCGAATTTAGATATCTCAACCAAAAGAAGGATGCTGCTAATAGTGCTATAGATACTGCGGCAATGGCTTGAACTATTATAAATGTCCTCCGAGATATACGATCTTCGGTGGTTTGCGGTTCCCAGGCGAATGCCAAGCGTTCTAGTTCAAATTCTGATAAGTTTGAAATTACTTTGTCTAGTATTGATAGAAGAATGCGTTTATTTTTTGTGGTCGAGAATGAGACGTGAACCGGAGTGGCGCCAACGGCACCAACAATCTGAATGTCGTTATCCTTTGATGAGTTCAAGTAGTAGTTTGCTGAGGGCTCAAGCATTACCAGTGCGTCAACCTGATTCCTGATAAGTAGTTCGAATCCCTTCTCCCAGTTTTTGCTGTAGACAAATTGCGCATTAGGCAGGTCTTCATGCACTAGCTCTGATATCGTTTTGCTTGTGGCTATTCTGGGATTGCGAAGGCTAGATGCGCTGTCTTTGAGTGGCGAACCACTCTTTGCTAAAATTACTGGTATTCCCAAGCTATAGGGAATTCCAAAAATAATATCGCTGTCTCTTTTGTGAGGGATTGAGGCGCCTAATAGATCTATTTTTCCTAGCTTTAGTTTTTCTATGCCTTTACCCCAGTCGCTCTCCTCTACGTACTCAAATTCTAATCCTGTTTCTCGGCGTACAATATTTAAAATGTCGTTGTCTATGCCCTCATACTCACCCTGCTTAGAAATTTGCCCGTACGGTGCTATGCTTCTGGGGGCCCCTACCCTCACGATAGGATTGTTAAGAATCCATTGATGTTCCTCATTGCTGAGATTTATTCTGCTGTTATATATATTCCAGCGCGCGAGTACGGTATTAGCGTCAGAGATGTAACGTTCTGACTGGGAAATTCTTTCAATCTCAGATTCCAGACGACTATCTTTAGTTAATAGGCGTAGTCTTTTGATCGGCAGCTTTTCGGCTTGCAGTAAGCGACCATCTTTCCAACGGGTTTGTTTTATAGTGTATTTTGAATATGTTTCATCACTTAGGAGGGCATCCAGTGCGCCTGATTTAACCCAGTAAAACCCTCGCATCAGCGATGATACCTCAATAAAATCAATGTGTGGGTATAGCCTTTCAAGTTGAAATTTAGTGTATTGCCCCTTTAGAAAGGCTACTTTTTTTAATTCGCTGAGATTGCGAAATTCGTGCCTCGCCAAGAAAGCTGGACTTACAGCAGCATAGATGTAGCCTTCTACTTTGTTTACTGCTTCTTCACTATTCTGTATGCGAACGGCTAGGTCAATTTCGCCTGAATCGAGCTTTTTTTTCATATCCTCATCGTTTTGTATGAGGAAAAACTCAGCTTTTCTCCCTAGCTGGCCTGCGAATATTTCTACTATATCAATACTTGCGCCAGTGTAACTGTCTACCCCGTGTGTGATTTGGAGTGGGGGCCAGTTTATTGCAGGAATTCCGACTCGAAGCTTTTTGGTTTCACCGATTGCATCGCTGCTCGAATCTATATGCTTGTGGGTGGGTTCATTCGCATAAGATGCTCGAGTCAACACTAGATTGGCCACTAATACTAATATTAGAGCCATTACTACTAATAGGGGGGTATTGCCAAGAGATGATCTTGGCTGAATCCTCGTTCTCTGAAGCATGTTAATATAACGATCCCGTTCTATTTTTAAGACAACTTATACCGTATTCAAGGGTCCTCAACGTGTATGTAGGTATTTTCCTATTTTGTGGCTGGGCGTAGGTGGGAATAGGGAGATTCCTATGGGGGGGGCTTGGATGTCGTGCGATAGTGAATCGCCCATGCTTTGCAAGTGAAAGGTGATTGAGTCGATGCCTAGTGATATTGCTCCTAAAAGTGCTTTAGTTGCAGATGATCACCCTGTTATTAGAGCAGGTGTTGCAATCTTGTTGGAAGCATTTGGCGTTGGGGATGTGCTTCAAGCCTCTGATGGTCTTACTTCGCTTAGGTTCCATCGGGAGTGTAGCCCGGGGCTGGTCATCATGGATTTGTTGATGCCAAACCTTGATGGCATGGAAGTAATATCCCGAATGATTAGGCGTGACCCGTCGACTAAAATAATTGTATTTAGTGCGCAGGAATCTAGCTATTTTTCTATACGCTGTGCTTGCGCGGGTGCAGCAGGGTATGTTTCAAAAAGTCAGAGTTTAAAAGAGTTGGAATCCGCTGTTTTATCAGTTTGTTCCGGCGTATCTTATTTTCCTTCGTCGAGTAATCGACCGTTAAGTGGAGTGCCGGTAGGGGATTTCTCTGGTGTTGTGAGCTCTCTTTCTAATAGGGAGGTAATGGTTGCAACGCAACTTGCGAAGGGAGCTACCAATAAAGAGATTGCGAAGAGGATGATTTTGAGTGAAAAAACGATTAGTACGTATAAAACCAGGCTTATGAAAAAGCTGAAAGTTCGCACTATCGCGGAATTGATCGATGCTGTAAAAGTGCTTGGTCTCTGATAACGTTGAAGAACTATTAGCCTTTTGGGGTATTTTTACGAGTTGATGATTTATTTCTCGCGCCCGCTTTCTGGCTGGTACCTTAAGTGCTATTTCTGTGTAACCATGCGGCGCATTTTGAGAAGGTTTGGATGCTGGCGGTCGAAAGCCTGAAACGGTAAATTTTGGAGTGTCTATAAGATATAGGTGGGTTCAGTCCGTGTAATTTTGTCGCTTACGAAATTTTTCCTTCAGTACTTCCGGCTAAGGCATCAATGTTGGGGCATCTTCTTACCCACTAGATCCTGCAGTCTATAATGAAAAACTTTAAGATTTGTACGCGTTGTATCCGGTTTGGGGCGGCCGGACCTTTATATTGTAAGAAAGTTTGACTTGGCCGGGCTTGGGAGCAGCTGCTCGGAATATAAGGTCGGCAGTAGTGAGAACCCTGTAAGGTTTATATGACAGTGACTCGAGATGAATTTCTCGATGATTCTGTGCGTGGAGGTATGCGTCAGTTGATATTGGTGAAAGGCCAGGGAAGTGCATTGGATTGGTGAGTCGAGTCGATTACTGGGGCTCATAATTGTTGGCGCGATAAGAAGCGGGGTTATGCGGTTGATCGGTGCCCTTGGTTGGAGTTTAACTTGATTTGGTTGAATTAAGGTGGTGTCGCATTTTCATGTCTGTTATTTCAGTTCCCGCCTTTCCCTGAGTTAGTGGTTTCTCTATCTTGCGGCCTGATAAGTCGGCGGGTTGCCTGTTGTGGTCGTATCTGCAGCTGCTACGAATAGTGCTTATTCTTCATCAGCCTCTTCGGCGAACATATTTCCTCGTAATTTCTCAGTACTTACTCTTCGGTAGGTTGATTCTGTGGTTTTTACCGTGCTGCTTCGGCCTTGGGGTCTTTGGGGGTATGGCTACTTAGGTATGGGGCAATGGGCCTGCTCGGGTTATGGGGGCTCTCACATTGGGAGTTTTCCTATGTTGATGCCTGTGTGAAAAGTAGACACTGGCGGCAGCGCTATAGGTTTTCCTCCCCTCTCTATGTGTTGTGGGTGGCGGATCTAAGCAAATCAGAAAATTTTGTGTGAAGTAATTGAGGTTAGGTCATTGTGAGTAGTTCAGGTTTGTCTAACAGAATCGTTGTAGTCAAAGACGGTTCTGTGTCTGAAACGCATGAAATTAATGTTTCTGCAGGTAAGCCGCCGGTGCAAATTCAGGCGGTGCAGGGGGCGTATTACCGTTTGACCGAGGGTGATGCTGGGCTTGGTCCAAACAATATCATCGTCAAGCGAGTGGGCGATGATCTGCATGTTACCTTTGGTTGTGACTCTTCTGTAAAGCCACATTTAGTTATCCAGGACTTTTATAAAGTTGGTGGTCAACTCATTGGGATGACGGCTGACGGTAATCTATATGAATACGCTGCGGCGAGTGGCGAAGAGGGTGATGAAGCCCCATTTTTGATGGATGGTGAATCCTCCGAGCTGGTGCTGGACGCAAGTGATAGCTCTTGCCGGTTGGTTGGCAGTGATGATGACTTCGGGGCGCTGTTTATTCCAGCTCTCTTGGGGATCGGTGCACTTGGTGCGCTGGCTGCATTGTCGCGCGGTGGCAGCTCTAGCAGCAAGGGCAAGGATGGCGATGCTGGACAGTCGCCGGGAGATACTTTGCCTCCTGCTAAGCCGGAAGTCAGCGGTGAAGACAAGACTGATGGAAGCGGTAACCTGGGTCCGGATGGTCAACCGGATCCGCTCCCGGAAGGTACGCACGGACTTGTTGATATTCTCGATGATGTGGGGGATGTTCAGGGTAGCATTCTAAATGGACGGGCTACTGACGATAGTCAACCCGAGCTGATTGGTACTGGTGAGCCGGGTGATACTGTTATCATCTACGACAATGACCAGGAAATTGGCCGCGTGGTGGTGGATGAAAATGGCGAGTGGACGTTTACGCCGGACCAGCCGCTGAGCGAAGGTGAGCACGACTTCAGCCTTGAATTTGTTGACCCGGATGGTAATACCAGCGAGCGTTCCGACGACTGGACCATCGTGGTTGACACCACTGCCCCGGACAAACCGGAAGTCAGCGGTGAAGACAAAACCGATGAAAACGGCAACCCCGGTCCGGACGGCAATCCCGACCCGCTGCCCGACAACACCTACGGTTTGACCGACATTCACGACGATGTGGGCAGCAAGACAGGCAGTGTTCTGGAGGGTGAATCCACCGACGACACGCAACCGGAACTGATTGGTACCGGTGAAGCGGGCAACACCGTCATTATCTATGACAATGACCAGGAAATTGGCCGCGTGGTGGTGGATGAAAATGGCGAGTGGACGTTTACTCCAGACCAGCCGCTAAGCGAAGGTGAGCACGACTTCAGCCTTGAATTTGTTGACCCGGATGGTAATACCAGCGAGCGTTCCGACGACTGGACCATCGTGGTTGACACCACTGCCCCGGACAAACCGGAAGTCAGCGGTGAAGACAAAACCGATGAAAACGGCAACCCCGGTCCGGACGGTAATCCTGACCCGCTGCCCGACAACACCTACGGTTTGACCGACATTCGCGACGATGTGGGCAGCAAGACAGGCAGTGTTCTGGATGGCGAGCCCACTGACGACGCGCAGCCGGAACTGATTGGTACCGGTGAAGCGGGCAACACCGTCATCATCTACGACAACGACCAGGAAATTGGGCGCGTGGTAGTGGATGAAAATGGCGAGTGGACATTTACTCCGGATCAGCCTCTGACGGATGGCGATCATGCGTTCAGCATTGAGTTCGTCGATCCGGCGGGCAACACCAGCCCACGTTCCGACGACTGGACCATCGTGGTTGATACCGCAGCTCCGGGCAATCCTGGTGGTGGTATCGATGACTCAACCACACCAGTGAACGAAAACCTCGCAGCCCCAATCGTCGACGAAATGGACAACGATGGTGTGATCAACAAAGCCGAAGCCGCGGACGGCACCGTGGTGCGTATCCCTGGCTACGACGGCATGGCGGAAGGCGACGTCATTGTTCTGGACTGGAATGGTACTGAAATCGAGTACACCGTCACGGCCGCGGATGTGAACGTCCAGGAGGCCCGTATCACGGTTCCCGCAGCGGAACTGTCGAGCGATGCCAGCTTTGATATCGACTACATGGTGCGTGACAAGGCGGGTAACGAAAGTGGCCGCAGTCTGTCTACCGCGGTTGTGATTGACCTGACAGGCCCGGACAAACCGGAAGTCAGCGGTGAAGACAAAACCGATGAAAACGGCAACCCCGGTCCGGACGGCAATCCCGACCCGCTGCCTGGCAACACCTATGGTCTGACCGACATTCACGACGATGTGGGCAGCAAGACAGGCAGTGTTCTGGACGGCGAATCCACCGACGACACACAACCGGAACTGATTGGTACCGGTGAAGCGGGCAACACCGTCATCATCTACGACAACGGCCAAAAACTGGGTGAAGCCGTGGTGGGGCAGGATGGCAAGTGGAGCTTCACACCACCTCAGGCACTGGCGGATGGCGAGCACAAATTCAGCATTGAATTTGTTGACCCTGCGGGTAACAGCAGTCCACGTTCCGACGACTGGACCATCGTGGTTGACACCACTGCCCCGGACAAACCGGAAGTCAGCGGTGAAGACAAAACCGATGAAAACGGCAACCCCGGTCCGGACGGCAATCCCGACCCGCTGCCTGGCAACACCTATGGTCTGACCGACATTCACGACGATGTGGGTAGCAAGACAGGCAGTGTTCTGGACGGCGAATCCACCGACGACACGCAACCGGAACTGATTGGTACCGGTGAAGCGGGCAACACCGTCATCATCTACGACGACGGCCAAAAACTGGGTGAAGCAGTGGTGGGACAGGATGGCAAGTGGAGCTTCACACCACCTCAGGCACTGGCGGATGGCGAGCACAAATTCAGCATTGAATTTGTTGACCCTGCGGGTAACCGCAGTCCACGTTCCGATGACTGGACCATCGTGGTTGATACCGCAGCTCCGGGCAATCCTGGTGGTGGTATCGATGACTCAACCACACCAGTGAACGAAAACCTCGCAGCCCCAATCGTCGACGAAATGGACAACGATGGTGTGATCAACAAAGCCGAAGCCGCGGACGGCACCGTGGTGCGTATCCCTGGCTACGACGGCATGGCGGAAGGCGACGTCATTGTTCTGGACTGGAATGGTACTGAAATCGAGTACACCGTCACGGCCGCGGATGTGAACGTCCAGGAGGCCCGTATCACGGTTCCCGCAGCGGAACTGTCGAGCGATGCCAGCTTTGATATCGACTACATGGTGCGTGACAAGGCGGGTAACGAAAGTGGCCGCAGTCTGTCTACCGCGGTTGTGATTGACCTGACAGGCCCGGACAAACCGGAAGTCAGCGGTGAAGACAAAACCGATGAAAACGGCAACCCCGGTCCGGACGGCAATCCCGACCCGCTGCCTGGCAACACCTATGGTCTGACCGACATTCACGACGATGTGGGCAGCAAGACAGGCAGTGTTCTGGACGGTGAATCCACCGACGACACGCAACCGGAACTGATTGGTACCGGTGAAGCGGGCAACACCGTCATCATCTACGACGACGGCCAAAAACTGGGTGAAGCCGTGGTGGGGCAGGATGGCAAGTGGAGCTTCACACCACCTCAGGCACTGGCGGATGGCGAGCACAAATTCAGCATTGAATTTGTTGACCCTGCGGGTAACAGCAGTCCACGTTCCGACGACTGGACCATCGTGGTTGACACCACTGCCCCGGACAAACCGGAAGTCAGCGGTGAAGACAAAACCGATGAAAACGGCAACCCCGGTCCGGACGGCAATCCCGACCCGCTGCCTGGCAACACCTATGGTCTGACCGACATTCACGACGATGTGGGTAGCAAGACAGGCAGTGTTCTGGACGGCGAATCCACCGACGACACGCAACCGGAACTGATTGGTACCGGTGAAGCGGGCAACACCGTCATCATCTACGACGACGGCCAAAAACTGGGTGAAGCAGTGGTGGGACAGGATGGCAAGTGGAGCTTCACACCACCTCAGGCACTGGCGGATGGCGAGCACAAATTCAGCATTGAATTTGTTGACCCTGCGGGTAACCGCAGTCCACGTTCCGATGACTGGACCATCGTGGTTGATACCGCAGCTCCGGGCAATCCTGGTGGTGGTATCGATGACTCAACCACACCAGTGAACGAAAACCTCGCAGCCCCAATCGTCGACGAAATGGACAACGATGGTGTGATCAACAAAGCCGAAGCCGCGGACGGCACCGTGGTGCGTATCCCTGGCTACGACGGCATGGCGGAAGGCGACGTCATTGTTCTGGACTGGAATGGTACTGAAATCGAGTACACCGTCACGGCCGCGGATGTGAACGTCCAGGAGGCCCGTATCACGGTTCCCGCAGCGGAACTGTCGAGCGATGCCAGCTTTGATATCGACTACATGGTGCGTGACAAGGCGGGTAACGAAAGTGGCCGCAGTCTGTCTACCGCGGTTGTGATTGACCTGACAGGCCCGGACAAACCGGAAGTCAGCGGTGAAGACAAAACCGATGAAAACGGCAACCCCGGTCCGGACGGCAATCCCGACCCGCTGCCTGGCAACACCTATGGTCTGACCGACATTCACGACGATGTGGGCAGCAAGACAGGCAGTGTTCTGGACGGTGAATCCACCGACGACACGCAACCGGAACTGATTGGTACCGGTGAAGCGGGCAACACCGTCATCATCTACGACGACGGCCAAAAACTGGGTGAAGCCGTGGTGGGGCAGGATGGCAAGTGGAGCTTCACACCACCTCAGGCACTGGCGGATGGCGAGCACAAATTCAGCATTGAATTTGTTGACCCTGCGGGTAACAGCAGTCCACGTTCCGACGACTGGACCATCGTGGTTGACACCACTGCCCCGGACAAACCGGAAGTCAGCGGTGAAGACAAAACCGATGAAAACGGCAACCCCGGTCCGGACGGCAATCCCGACCCGCTGCCTGGCAACACCTATGGTCTGACCGACATTCACGACGATGTGGGTAGCAAGACAGGCAGTGTTCTGGACGGCGAATCCACCGACGACACGCAACCGGAACTGATTGGTACCGGTGAAGCGGGCAACACCGTCATCATCTACGACGACGGCCAAAAACTGGGTGAAGCAGTGGTGGGACAGGATGGCAAGTGGAGCTTCACACCACCTCAGGCACTGGCGGATGGCGAGCACAAATTCAGCATTGAATTTGTTGACCCTGCGGGTAACCGCAGTCCACGTTCCGATGACTGGACCATCGTGGTTGATACCGCAGCTCCGGGCAATCCTGGTGGTGGTATCGATGACTCAACCACACCAGTGAACGAAAACCTCGCAGCCCCAATCGTCGACGAAATGGACAACGATGGTGTGATCAACAAAGCCGAAGCCGCGGACGGCACCGTGGTGCGTATCCCTGGCTACGACGGCATGGCGGAAGGCGACGTCATTGTTCTGGACTGGAATGGTACTGAAATCGAGTACACCGTCACGGCCGCGGATGTGAACGTCCAGGAGGCCCGTATCACGGTTCCCGCAGCGGAACTGTCGAGCGATGCCAGCTTTGATATCGACTACATGGTGCGTGACAAGGCGGGTAACGAAAGTGGCCGCAGTCTGTCTACCGCGGTTGTGATTGACCTGACAGGCCCGGACAAACCGGAAGTCAGCGGTGAAGACAAAACCGATGAAAACGGCAACCCCGGTCCGGACGGCAATCCCGACCCGCTGCCTGGCAACACCTATGGTCTGACCGACATTCACGACGATGTGGGCAGCAAGACAGGCAGTGTTCTGGACGGTGAATCCACCGACGACACGCAACCGGAACTGATTGGTACCGGTGAAGCGGGCAACACCGTCATCATCTACGACGACGGCCAAAAACTGGGTGAAGCAGTGGTGGGGCAGGATGGCAAGTGGAGCTTCACACCACCTCAGGCACTGGCGGATGGCCAGCACAAATTCAGCATTGAATTTGTTGACCCTGCGGGTAACAGCAGCCCACGTTCCGACGACTGGACCATCGTGGTTGATACCGCAGCTCCGGGCAATCCCGGCAGTGGCGACATCAGTCAGGTTACGTATTCTGGTGATATTTATGTGCCGATTGGCGCGATAGATGAAATGTGGATGCACGATACGGACGCGAATGGAGACGGTGATCGAGGGGCAGGCGGTCAGATGGGCGTGTCAATCTTTACGCTGTCGGGACCTGCTACGCGGGTTTCCTTTGAATATTATGCTTTGGACAGTACTAGCACCTATGCAGTTTTCTTGAACGAGAATGGGCAGGTGGTGGCTCGGGAACTAATACCGCAGGCACCACGCGCGGACGGAAAGGATAATAGCCGGGTGTTTACTTTTGATGCTCCGAATGGTGAAAGTTTTAGTAGCATCCGCTTCGAGAATGGTGACGAAGGTGTGGCTAGTGGTGGTATAAATGATATGAGCTGGATTATGCTCAGAGATACGTTTAGTTGGGTTCCCAGCTCTTCGGTAGTCACGACAACGAGCCTATTCGTTGATTCGGACGCAACCAACCCGCAGTCTGCGGCGGAGCCTGTGGCGCTGTCTGGGCTGATCGAGCGTGAGGATGTAATCGATCTGGAGATGATCAAGGCGGAACTGAGTGATGATGCCCAGATGCAGCCGATGGATTTGAGTGGGGGCGGCAGTGATGCTCTGGAGCTCTCGCTGGGTGACTTGCTGTCGATGGGTCTGCCTTCGGATGACGACGGAAGTGCTGAGCTAACTATTCACGGAGAGATTGGTGATAAGGTCGTGTTGAATGATCTTCTTGTTGATGGCTCTGATACTGGCAATTGGGAGCAAGCCTTGGAGACGCTGGATAAAGATGGCATTACCTATAATATATTCCATCATGATGGAGAGGATGCAACGCTGCTGATTCAGAAAGACATTGAGGTCGTACTTGAAAACCATGATCCAGTTATATCTTCTGCTTCAGAAAAGGGCTCTCATCCGCCCTCTGGTGGGGAGGGTACTGCGCAACAGGATCAACAGGAGATTGTTTTAAATAGCTACTTCTAGAATCACATCTTCGACGCTTTCATGCTTGCCTGTGTGGGCGGTATTGCGGAAGGGTCAAGGTAGATTTTAGGTTGCCTACAAAGCCCACGTGAGCTTCGGTTCCGTGGGCTTTTTTTTCGAATACGGATACCCCAAATTTACAAATACTTATTTTAAGAAATCTCCTGAAGTCGCCTGTTTGGAATAATTAAATAATGCTAAGGCAAAGTCTGCGATGGGCTTTCTAGTAGATGTTTTCATATCCTCGTATCCAGGGGAGCCGAGGGCAAAACACTGATCCTGCGAAGAGTAGTCGCATATGTGATGATCGACTCTTTCCGGGTGGTAAGTTAAGGTTTTCTTCCGCCTTTCCAGGCGGTAATCCATCGTTGTAATGATGGGGGTATTCCCAGTTGTAGTAGGCCATCAGTAATGACTGATGGCCCGCCTTGACTCCGTATGGAGGCCTAGTCGAGAGTGGTGTCTATTCGCTTTTTAAGCTGCGGAACAGCCTTTCCATTGGGACATTGTCCCACAATTCCATGACGACTCGTGCTCTGAGTCATCCGATAGCGCCGCAGCCGCTGCCGGAACAAGCTGCTTGCATGCAGGTCACCTTGGTCTGAGTGGGGCATGGCGCCATTCGGCTCTCCCATGTCATTTCCATCGCTTTTACCGTGAGTGCGGTATCTGGTTGTTCTGAGGTGGCTCCCCAGTGATGCGCTGGGCATATAGGTCGACAGCGGTGGCAAGGTGGCGCCAGCGTGAGCTGGCGACTAAGCCCGTTCGGTTACTCGGTTGGTCAACAGTTGTCTTCTTGTATTTGTGTGGGCCTTGCTGGCTGGCGTCTCACCACCACGTTCAGGTTCAAGCTGCTTCACTCAGTAGCGCATGGTGGTTGTGGCCACTTGTGTCTGGTTCAGATGTTGCTGGCATGTTGAATTTGGTTGCAATAGGGCTGCTCGGGTGGCGGGGCTTTTCATATTGGGAATCTTCCTATGTTGTTTTCTGGCTAAAAATTAGACACTGGCGGCAGCGCTATAGGTTTTCCTCCCCTCTCTATGTGTTGTGGGTGGCGGATCTAAGCAAATCAGAAAATTTTGTGTGAAGTAATTGAGGTTAGGTCATTGTGAGTAGTTCAGGTTTGTCTAACAGAATCGTTGTAGTCAAAGACGGTTCTGTGTCTGAAACGCATGAAATTAATGTTTCTGCAGGTAAGCCGCCGGTGCAAATTCAGGCGGTGCAGGGGGCGTATTACCGTTTGACCGAGGGTGATGCTGGGCTTGGTCCAAACAATATCATCGTCAAGCGAGTGGGCGATGATCTGCATGTTACCTTTGGTTGTGACTCTTCTGTAAAGCCACATTTAGTTATCCAGGACTTTTATAAAGTTGGTGGTCAACTCATTGGGATGACGGCTGACGGTAATCTATATGAATACGCTGCGGCGAGTGGCGAAGAGGGTGATGAAGCCCCATTTTTGATGGATGGTGAATCCTCCGAGCTGGTGCTGGACGCAAGTGATAGCTCTTGCCGGTTGGTTGGCAGTGATGATGACTTCGGGGCGCTGTTTATTCCAGCTCTCTTGGGGATCGGTGCACTTGGTGCGCTGGCTGCATTGTCGCGCGGTGGCAGCTCTAGCAGCAAGGGCAAGGATGGCGATGCTGGACAGTCGCCGGGAGATACTTTGCCTCCTGCTAAGCCGGAAGTCAGCGGTGAAGACAAGACTGATGGAAGCGGTAACCTGGGTCCGGATGGTCAACCGGATCCGCTCCCGGAAGGTACGCACGGACTTGTTGATATTCTCGATGATGTGGGGGATGTTCAGGGTAGCATTCTAAATGGACGGGCTACTGACGATAGTCAACCCGAGCTGATTGGTACTGGTGAGCCGGGTGATACTGTTATCATCTACGACAATGACCAGGAAATTGGCCGCGTGGTGGTGGATGAAAATGGCGAGTGGACGTTTACGCCGGACCAGCCGCTGAGCGAAGGTGAGCACGACTTCAGCCTTGAATTTGTTGACCCGGATGGTAATACCAGCGAGCGTTCCGACGACTGGACCATCGTGGTTGACACCACTGCCCCGGACAAACCGGAAGTCAGCGGTGAAGACAAAACCGATGAAAACGGCAACCCCGGTCCGGACGGCAATCCCGACCCGCTGCCCGACAACACCTACGGTTTGACCGACATTCACGACGATGTGGGCAGCAAGACAGGCAGTGTTCTGGAGGGTGAATCCACCGACGACACGCAACCGGAACTGATTGGTACCGGTGAAGCGGGCAACACCGTCATCATCTACGACAACGACCAGGAAATTGGGCGCGTGGTAGTGGATGAAAATGGCGAGTGGACATTTACTCCGGATCAGCCTCTGACGGATGGCGATCATGCGTTCAGCATTGAGTTCGTCGATCCGGCGGGCAACACCAGCCCACGTTCCGACGACTGGACCATCGTGGTTGATACCGCAGCTCCGGGCAATCCTGGTGGTGGTATCGATGACTCAACCACACCAGTGAACGAAAACCTCGCAGCCCCAATCGTCGACGAAATGGACAACGATGGTGTGATCAACAAAGCCGAAGCAGCGGACGGCACCGTGGTGCGTATCCCTGGCTACGACGGCATGGCGGAAGGCGACGTCATTGTTCTGGACTGGAATGGTACTGAAATCGAGTACACCGTCACGGCCGCGGATGTGAACGCCCAGGAGGCCCGTATCACGGTTCCCGCAGCGGAACTGTCGAGCGATGCCAGCTTTGATATCGACTACATGGTGCGTGACAAGGCGGGTAACGAAAGTGGCCGCAGTCCGTCTACCGCGGTTGTGATTGATCTGGCTGGCCCGGACAAACCGGAAGTCAGCGGTGAAGACAAAACCGATGAAAACGGCAACCCCGGTCCGGACGGCAATCCCGACCCGCTGCCTGGCAACACCTATGGTCTGACCGACATTCACGACGATGTGGGCAGCAAGACAGGCAGTGTTCTGGACGGCGAATCCACCGACGACACGCAACCGGAACTGATTGGTACCGGTGAAGCGGGCAACACCGTCATCATCTACGACGACGGCCAAAAACTGGGTGAAGCCGTGGTGGGGCAGGATGGCAAGTGGAGCTTCACACCACCTCAGGCACTGGCGGATGGCGAGCACAAATTCAGCATTGAATTTGTTGACCCTGCGGGTAACAGCAGTCCACGTTCCGACGACTGGACCATCGTGGTTGACACCACTGCCCCGGACAAACCGGAAGTCAGCGGTGAAGACAAAACCGATGAAAACGGCAACCCCGGTCCGGACGGCAATCCCGACCCGCTGCCTGGCAACACCTATGGTCTGACCGACATTCACGACGATGTGGGTAGCAAGACAGGCAGTGTTCTGGACGGCGAATCCACCGACGACACGCAACCGGAACTGATTGGTACCGGTGAAGCGGGCAACACCGTCATCATCTACGACGACGGCCAAAAACTGGGTGAAGCAGTGGTGGGACAGGATGGCAAGTGGA
The DNA here is from genome assembly GCF_002959965.1 of Microbulbifer pacificus. Classification (NCBI taxonomy): domain Bacteria; kingdom Pseudomonadati; phylum Pseudomonadota; class Gammaproteobacteria; order Cellvibrionales; family Microbulbiferaceae; genus Microbulbifer; species Microbulbifer pacificus. The sequence continues at coordinate 1,029,904 of NZ_PREV01000026.1, read as the reverse complement.
GCTTCACACCACCTCAGGCACTGGCGGATGGCGAGCACAAATTCAGCATTGAATTTGTTGACCCTGCGGGTAACCGCAGTCCACGTTCCGATGACTGGACCATCGTGGTTGATACCGCAGCTCCGGGCAATCCTGGTGGTGGTATCGATGACTCAACCACACCAGTGAACGAAAACCTCGCAGCCCCAATCGTCGACGAAATGGACAACGATGGTGTGATCAACAAAGCCGAAGCCGCGGACGGCACCGTGGTGCGTATCCCTGGCTACGACGGCATGGCGGAAGGCGACGTCATTGTTCTGGACTGGAATGGTACTGAAATCGAGTACACCGTCACGGCCGCGGATGTGAACGTCCAGGAGGCCCGTATCACGGTTCCCGCAGCGGAACTGTCGAGCGATGCCAGCTTTGATATCGACTACATGGTGCGTGACAAGGCGGGTAACGAAAGTGGCCGCAGTCTGTCTACCGCGGTTGTGATTGACCTGACAGGCCCGGACAAACCGGAAGTCAGCGGTGAAGACAAAACCGATGAAAACGGCAACCCCGGTCCGGACGGCAATCCCGACCCGCTGCCTGGCAACACCTATGGTCTGACCGACATTCACGACGATGTGGGCAGCAAGACAGGCAGTGTTCTGGACGGTGAATCCACCGACGACACGCAACCGGAACTGATTGGTACCGGTGAAGCGGGCAACACCGTCATCATCTACGACGACGGCCAAAAACTGGGTGAAGCCGTGGTGGGGCAGGATGGCAAGTGGAGCTTCACACCACCTCAGGCACTGGCGGATGGCGAGCACAAATTCAGCATTGAATTTGTTGACCCTGCGGGTAACAGCAGTCCACGTTCCGACGACTGGACCATCGTGGTTGACACCACTGCCCCGGACAAACCGGAAGTCAGCGGTGAAGACAAAACCGATGAAAACGGCAACCCCGGTCCGGACGGCAATCCCGACCCGCTGCCTGGCAACACCTATGGTCTGACCGACATTCACGACGATGTGGGTAGCAAGACAGGCAGTGTTCTGGACGGCGAATCCACCGACGACACGCAACCGGAACTGATTGGTACCGGTGAAGCGGGCAACACCGTCATCATCTACGACGACGGCCAAAAACTGGGTGAAGCAGTGGTGGGACAGGATGGCAAGTGGAGCTTCACACCACCTCAGGCACTGGCGGATGGCGAGCACAAATTCAGCATTGAATTTGTTGACCCTGCGGGTAACCGCAGTCCACGTTCCGATGACTGGACCATCGTGGTTGATACCGCAGCTCCGGGCAATCCTGGTGGTGGTATCGATGACTCAACCACACCAGTGAACGAAAACCTCGCAGCCCCAATCGTCGACGAAATGGACAACGATGGTGTGATCAACAAAGCCGAAGCCGCGGACGGCACCGTGGTGCGTATCCCTGGCTACGACGGCATGGCGGAAGGCGACGTCATTGTTCTGGACTGGAATGGTACTGAAATCGAGTACACCGTCACGGCCGCGGATGTGAACGTCCAGGAGGCCCGTATCACGGTTCCCGCAGCGGAACTGTCGAGCGATGCCAGCTTTGATATCGACTACATGGTGCGTGACAAGGCGGGTAACGAAAGTGGCCGCAGTCTGTCTACCGCGGTTGTGATTGACCTGACAGGCCCGGACAAACCGGAAGTCAGCGGTGAAGACAAAACCGATGAAAACGGCAACCCCGGTCCGGACGGCAATCCCGACCCGCTGCCTGGCAACACCTATGGTCTGACCGACATTCACGACGATGTGGGCAGCAAGACAGGCAGTGTTCTGGACGGTGAATCCACCGACGACACGCAACCGGAACTGATTGGTACCGGTGAAGCGGGCAACACCGTCATCATCTACGACGACGGCCAAAAACTGGGTGAAGCCGTGGTGGGGCAGGATGGCAAGTGGAGCTTCACACCACCTCAGGCACTGGCGGATGGCGAGCACAAATTCAGCATTGAATTTGTTGACCCTGCGGGTAACAGCAGTCCACGTTCCGACGACTGGACCATCGTGGTTGACACCACTGCCCCGGACAAACCGGAAGTCAGCGGTGAAGACAAAACCGATGAAAACGGCAACCCCGGTCCGGACGGCAATCCCGACCCGCTGCCTGGCAACACCTATGGTCTGACCGACATTCACGACGATGTGGGTAGCAAGACAGGCAGTGTTCTGGACGGCGAATCCACCGACGACACGCAACCGGAACTGATTGGTACCGGTGAAGCGGGCAACACCGTCATCATCTACGACGACGGCCAAAAACTGGGTGAAGCAGTGGTGGGACAGGATGGCAAGTGGAGCTTCACACCACCTCAGGCACTGGCGGATGGCGAGCACAAATTCAGCATTGAATTTGTTGACCCTGCGGGTAACCGCAGTCCACGTTCCGATGACTGGACCATCGTGGTTGATACCGCAGCTCCGGGCAATCCTGGTGGTGGTATCGATGACTCAACCACACCAGTGAACGAAAACCTCGCAGCCCCAATCGTCGACGAAATGGACAACGATGGTGTGATCAACAAAGCCGAAGCCGCGGACGGCACCGTGGTGCGTATCCCTGGCTACGACGGCATGGCGGAAGGCGACGTCATTGTTCTGGACTGGAATGGTACTGAAATCGAGTACACCGTCACGGCCGCGGATGTGAACGTCCAGGAGGCCCGTATCACGGTTCCCGCAGCGGAACTGTCGAGCGATGCCAGCTTTGATATCGACTACATGGTGCGTGACAAGGCGGGTAACGAAAGTGGCCGCAGTCTGTCTACCGCGGTTGTGATTGACCTGACAGGCCCGGACAAACCGGAAGTCAGCGGTGAAGACAAAACCGATGAAAACGGCAACCCCGGTCCGGACGGCAATCCCGACCCGCTGCCTGGCAACACCTATGGTCTGACCGACATTCACGACGATGTGGGCAGCAAGACAGGCAGTGTTCTGGACGGTGAATCCACCGACGACACGCAACCGGAACTGATTGGTACCGGTGAAGCGGGCAACACCGTCATCATCTACGACGACGGCCAAAAACTGGGTGAAGCAGTGGTGGGGCAGGATGGCAAGTGGAGCTTCACACCACCTCAGGCACTGGCGGATGGCGAGCACAAATTCAGCATTGAATTTGTTGACCCTGCGGGTAACAGCAGTCCACGTTCCGACGACTGGACCATCGTGGTTGATACCGTAGTTCCTAACCCGCCATTTGCGCTTAAGCTCTATGACGATAACGGGGGGTATAACCAGGGGGGGCAAACTCTTAAAGAAATCAATGGGGGTAAGACCGATGATCGTACGCCTACGCTAGAAGGGCAATGTGATCCGAACAGTACGGTCGTTATCTATGACAATGCTGTGGAAATAGGTCGAGTCACAAGTGACTCTCAAGGTAATTGGAGCTTTGTCCCGGTTACCCCTATTTCCGGCGGGTCGCATAGCTTTGCCGCTGAGGTTATCGATGATGTAGGCCGGGTTAGTGCGCGAAGCAGTGAAATTGATTTTAAAGTTGTGGACTTTTTAATAGGGGATTGGGCTCCTCAGGGGGGGGCATATAATCTCTCTGTTGGGGAGAAGCTGGAATTTTTGACGGGTACCCAAATTACACTCGAGTCTGGTTCTGGGGCATTCGCTAAAATGGCGCTCGGAAATCCGAGCTCGCTATATGAAAAGAAAGACGGATACATGCAAATTGATGTTGGCAGCACTATGTTGTTGGAGTTGCCGGAGGCAGCTTCGACTTTTACCTTCTATCAATATAGTAGTAGCGTCCAAGGAAGTATTGAGTTTTTGGATTCCGCAGGAAATGTATTATCTTCATTACAAATTCCCCTCTCAAGGTATACTCACACGTTAGATCCTGGAGTGGTATTCGAAAGTGTGCGTTTTAATGTCACTGGCACGGTTGGGGGATATTCCGGAGTTGAACTCTGTGAAATTCAATGGGAGCCCGCAACCGTTGTCTCCAGCTCGTTTGCCGAGCCAGATGTAGTGGCGCCCCAGTTTTTGGCAGAGCCAACGGCACTGTCTTGGTTACTCGAGCGTGAGGATGTAATCGATCTGGAGATGATCAAGGTGGAACTGGGTGATGATGCTCAAATGCAGCAGATCGATTTAAGTGGGGGCGGCAGTGATGCTCTGGAGCTCTCGCTGGGTGACTTGCTGTCTCTGGGCTTGTCTTCTGATGACGATGGAAATACTGAGTTAACTATTCACGGAGAGATTGGTGATAAGGTCGTGTTGAATGATCTTCTTGTTGATGGCTCTGATAGTGGCAATTGGGAGCAAGCCTTGGAGACGCTGGATAAAGATGGCATTACCTATAATATATTCCATCATGATGGAGAGGATGCAACGCTGCTGATTCAGAAAGACATTGAGGTCGTACTTGAAAACCATGATCCAGTTATATCTTCTGCTTCAGAAGTGGACCCTCATCCACCCTCTGGTGGGGAGGGTACTGCGCAACAGGATCAACAGGAGATTGTTTTAAATAGCTACTTCTAGAATCACATCTTCGACGCTTTCATGCTTGCCTGTATGGGCGGTATTTCGGAAGGGTCAAGGTAGATTTAGATTGCCTACAAAGCCCACGTGAGCTTCGGTTCCGTGGGCTTTTTTGCGAATACGGACACCCCAAATTTACAAATACTTATTTTAAGAAATTTCCTGAAGACGCCTGCGTGTAATAGTTAAATAATTTCACGCTGAATCTACAGGGGGCGCTTACTAAAAGATAATTCCGTAATCGTATAATCAAGGTATGTTCGAGGTGGCGATGAGTCCGGAGCAGTTAGATCAATGGCGAGAAAAACATAAGTTGACCCAGGAGGTTGCCGCGGAAATATTTGATATTTCCGTGCGGATGCTCCGCTACTATCTGTCAGGTGAAAGGCAAATTCCAGCGCGTGTTGTTGCAATCGCTTTGGCTCAGGATCGAGCGGTGGCGGATCAGGGTGGGAGTCAAGTTGGCTTCTGGAGGTAGGGCTCGATAGTAATTTAATTTAAGTGAAGTTTTAAAACCTATTTCTGTTGGGCGTTTAGCTTTGGGTAATCATTTTATGAAGAATATATATTACCGGATGGGTGGGGAATTCCTCGGAACCTTTTGGTTGGTGATAGGAGGTTGTGGTACTGCAGTGCTTGCGGCGATGTTCGGCGGTACGGGCAATCCTCTAGGGGTTGGACTACTCGGTGTCTCTTTTGCGTTCGGCCTTTCTTTGATGTCGGCTATTTACGCATTTGGGCATATCTCCGGGGGGCATTTTAATCCTGCAGTGAGTTTTGGCTTTTGGGTCGCAGGGCGTTTTCCTGCGCGCGAGCTGGTGCCATACATCTTGGCCCAAGTGGCGGGAGGTATATTGGCGGGTGGAACCTTGTACTGGATCGCACAGGGGGCCGTAGGTTTTTCTCTGGAGCCCGGAGTGGCGGGTAGCTTCGCCAGTAATGGCTATGGTGAGCTTTCACCCGGTGGATACAGTATGGGAGTCGCGATATTGGTTGAGGTGTTGATGACGTCAATGTTCGTTGGGGTCATTCTTGCCGTCACTGACAACCGCGCTCTGAGATATGTTGCGCCGGTCGCGATTGGTTTGGCGCTGGTGTTGGTGCACCTTATAAGTATTCCGGTAACCAATACATCGGTAAATCCGGCGCGCTCAACTGGCGTAGCATGGGTGGCGGGAGAAGAAGTGCTCGACCAGCTATGGCTATTCTGGTTGTCGCCGCTTGCTGGCGCAGTGTTGGGTGGCTGCGCGTATCGATTGTTTGGTGGAAGTGGTAGGCAATAAAACTAATTATATGTGAGAAAAAATAATGGAAGATGTAATTTACATTCTTATAGTGGGCGCTGTAGCTGGCTGGTTAGCTTCATTGGTGGTGGCGCGGCGGGGGCTTGGTGTTGTAGGCAATATCGTTGTTGGCGTACTCGGTGCCTACCTGGGATCTTGGATCACAAAAGTGCTGGATGTTTCCCTTGGTAGTGGGTTGGTTGGAGAAATACTGCATGCCTTTATGGGGGCGCTTTTGCTATTGCTGTTGATCGGTCTTGTGAAAAGGAAGTGAATCGGGTCGATCGTATCTTTGTTGAAAAAAACACGTATTTATCAGGATATTCTTAAGGTGCTATTTTTTTGAGAGATATACGATGAATACTCTAATGCTAACTAAGTGTGTGATTGAGGTACAAGAAATGAAAATGCAGAGCAGAACACTGCAATTGGCTATTGGTGTGACTTGCGGTGTGTTGTCGCTTGCGAGTTTTGCAGAGGATTTTGGTAAGGTAGATGACCCTTGGAGTGTTAGCCTCTCTGGTGGGCGCTATTTCCTTGAAAATGATCATGGAGAAGAGCGTCTTGGTCTGAGCGAGCGTGAGACTGACACGCATAGGGCTGTGGGCGGAAGCGTTCGCTATGGCTTTAACTCGAGATTTTCTGCTGAGGCTACATACCGATATTTGGATTTCGATGGGAATGTAGGTTACCGGGACATTGATGCCGATCAATATCATCTAGATGGTATTATGCATTTTGGCCCACGAAGCCAAGACGGGCGCCGTCCATTCTTTCTTTCTGCGGGTGCCGGACAGTTTTTGGGGGACGATGATCTTGAGCTTGATGATCAGGTTCAGTTGAATCTTGGCGTTGGTTTTGATTACGCTCTTTACAAAGATGTAGGCGTACGCGCTGAGGTGCGTCGTTTTCATGGGTTGGATACTCATGATAACGACACCTATGCAGGTGTTGGCTTTACCTATAAGTTTGGCGGCGCTAGTTCACCATCTGATCGTTCAGTGACAGTGATTACGCCCCCGGTAGAGATGGATAGTGATGGCGATGGTGTAATGGACTCGAAGGATCGTTGTGCGAATACACCGGCTGGAGCCAGAGTGGATGTTTATGGCTGTGCTCTGAAGCTCGAGAAAGAACTATATGTAAAAGTGCAGACTGCTTTCGAGAATGATAGCAGCGAGATTACAAGCTTTAGTGAAATAAATAAGATTGTTGATGCGATGCGTCAGTATCCAGGAACTAAGGTGCTACTTCAGGGGCATACTGACTCGGTAGGCTCTGCTGCATACAACCGCAAGCTCTCTCGAGAGCGAGCGGCGAGTGTGGCAAGCCTCCTTATCAACAGCTTTAATATTGCTCCTGACCGCATTCAAGTTGAAGCATATGGTGAGGATCGCCCTGTAGCGGACAACCGTACAGCAAGTGGCCGGGCTGCAAACCGCCGTGTTGATGTCACAATCTCGGAGAAGGTGAAAATATAACACTTGTTGACAAGCTAAAACCTGAGTGAATCAATGTTAGATTGCTTAGGTGTCTGCGTGCTGTTGACAGGCACTTGCCGTGTGGAGGCCCCACACGGCTTTTTTATTGCATGTCACAATTCAGCTGATGCAATTGAGGCGATCTTGCACTCTGGTTTTATTGATTGTTCTTTTGCCTGAACATTTCCTCTTGTTCTCTCTGAAACTGCATGACCTGTTACAGTCATAATTCTAGAGGGCTAGTGCCACGTCTTACGTCTATCTAATTATTCCCCCGTCTCCATTTAGGGAAATTCTTACAATAAAATTGTGTAAAATTTAACCATGATTGATTGTGGTAGTGCGTCCTGTGACGCTAGATAGGTGAACAAGATGAAAATGGTTCCAGATGATACCGCCGGCTCTTGGGTAGATGACTCCGTAATGCGGTGTTCATCGGTCAAGGTAGAAGATACGCTACTGGCTAGCGTTTCCTGGGTGTGTGACTACTATGGCCTTGGTCGTACCGATGATGCGCTGACCGTAGGCTTACCAAAAGGAAGGTTGCTATCCCCTACGCTCGCTCTCGGAGCGTTAAACAACGCAGGTCTATCTGGTGGGGTTGTTGAACGTGTGAGTGAGAAACTTCCTAACCAGCTAATGCCGATGATTTTCCTTAGAAAAGGTGGCGGAGCTGGTGTTCTACTTGAAAAAAAAAGTAAAAAGGGAAATGTAGAGTCCTATATCGTGGTTTTACCTGAAGTTAGCCTCGACTCTGTATCGCTTACAGCGGAAGAGTTTGCTGGTATATACGGTAACCACGCGATCCTGATCAAACCCTTGACTGAGCCGGATAATCGTTCGGGGGAAGAATTCGAGAAACCACCTTCTCGTTGGTTGTTTGATACTTTGTGGCGATATCGCCGCTACTATCGAAGTGCGGCAATTGGCACCGTACTTGCGAATACACTTGCACTTGCCAGCATATTTTTCACCATGAATGTTTACGATCGAGTTATTCCTAACCAGGCGTTTGTAACTCTATGGTCGCTGACGGTTGGTGTCGTAATTGCTCTTTGCTTCGAAGCTATAGTCAGGTACGTGAGAGCTTATCTGATCGATACTGCGGGGAAAAAAGCAGACTTAGTGATAGGAAGCATGCTCTATCGACAAGCGCTATCTATCCGTATGGAGCACAAGCCTTCCTCTCCCGGTGCTTTTGCGAGTCAATTACGAGAATTCGAGTCTGTTCGAGATTTCGTTGCGTCTGCAAGCCTGGCGAGTATCGCGGATTTACCGTTCGTTCTTATGTTTGTCGGCGTGATTTTCCTTGTGGGTGGGGCGCTAGGTTGGGTATCGCTGTCTCTTGTAGTGATTATTCTTTTGGTGGGAATTTTTATTCAATGGCCCCTCGCGCGCGTGATGAAGCAGAACATGCGTGAATCACAATTAAAGCACGGGATACTCGTAGAATCTGTTGAAGGTTTGGAAAGCTTGAAAGCCGTAGGTGGCGAAGCGTTTATGCAGCGGAAGTGGAATGAATGTAGCGCTCTTGCATCTACTACATCACTTAAGATAAATCGTATAAATAGCTTGGCGACAGGCGTAATGACCTTTCTACAACAATTGCAGACTGTCGTGCTCGTGGTAATTGGCGTGTATATGATCGACGCAGGTGAGCTTTCAATGGGCGCGCTCATCGCTACGGTAATGTTGGCTGCTCGTGCAAGCGCACCATTGGGGCAAGTAATGGGGTTGGCGACACGTTTCCAGCAAGCTAAAGCAGGGCTGAGCACACTGAACCGTTTGATGGAAATGCCGCGAGACCGGGACTCCGAGCAAAACTACCTCGCGAAACCGGAACTTAAAGGGCAATTAACGTTAAAAGAAGTTTGTTTTTCCTACCCTGGTGAATCTGATGGTCAAAAACAGCAGGTTTTGAAAAATATAAATTTGACCGTAGAACCGGGTGAGCGAGTTGCAATTTTGGGGCGTATAGGTAGTGGTAAATCGACCTTACTGCGAGTGATGTCACGGTTATATGCACCAACAAGCGGGCAGCTCCTATCCGGAAATCTGGATGTTAGGCAAATTGATCCCGCGGACTGGCGTAGAGCGGTAAGTTATGTAGGGCAAGACTCAAAACTTTTCTACGGAACGTTGAAGCAAAATATTATGATCGGTTGCCAAGATGTAACCGCAAGTGAGTTATTAAGAGTCCTGAAATTAACGGGTCTCGATAGAGTTATAGCCGCACATCCTGAAGGCTTAAATATGCCTATAGGAGAAATGGGGGAAGGTCTATCTGGAGGTCAGAGACAACTGGTTTGTCTGGCCCGTAGTCTATTAGCTCGTCCTAACCTTCTTTTACTGGATGAGCCTACAAGCGCCATGGACATGCAGACAGAGCGCGAATTTCTCTCTAGCCTGAAACGGACGACTGATGGGCACACGCTCGTTATTGTCACGCATCGTCCGTCCATTCTGGAATTGGTTGATCGGGTTTTAGTTGTCGAAAATGGCGAAATTGCAATGGATGGCGCAAAAGACCACGTGCTGGCACAAATAAAGTCGAGAGCGTTAGGAAAAACTGTTGGCTCCAACCGTGAGGCGGTAGGGTTTGGTGTCAAGATGCGTAAAGCGTCGAAATCTGGCCAAGTAAACTGTACTAATTCCACTATATAGAGAAGAACGTATTCATGATCTAAGCTAGTCGCTGTTGTTCTAAATTTTGTGTTACTCATTACTTGAGAGACTCGATTTTCACTTTTAGCACTAAAAGGTATTGCTATGATTAGGCAGTTGGGAGTCGCACGAGTGCTTCAATGTGTCAATGTGGAAAGTGATGGCACATTAATAAGATGTATTGGTGATTAGTAGGCGTGCTTACCATGTTTAATAAATTGTTTAAAAGAAGTAGACGCGATGACAGCGGATTGAAATCTGGTGATGAAGAGTTTCTAGATGACTTAAGAGCTTCTTTAATTGCGCAGAAAACGCCGGGATCACGATTAATTCTATATTTAATCGGCGTCGTTTTTTTGGTTGGCGTTGTGTGGGCATACTTCGCGCGGGTAGAAGAGATAACTGTTGGAGAAGCGACTGTAATTGCAAAAAGTCGAGAGCAAGTTATTGAGAGTTTGGAAGGCGGTATCCTAAAAGAAATGCTTGTGCGAGAGGGGGCTATTGTAGATAAGGGTGATGTGTTGCTTCGAATTGACCCTACGAGAGCCAAAGCTACATACAGGGAAGCATACTCAAAAATGATTGGACTGGAAGCGAGTATTTCGCGTCTTAGAGCGGAGGCCTACGATCAACCCATAAGTTTTACTGACGCAGTAAAAGCGTTTCCCGATATTGTGCAAAAGGAAGAAAAGGCGTATCAATCAAGAAAGCGTGCACTAAGTGATGCAGTTTCGGCATTGGAGAAAAGCTATGTATTATCGATACAAGAAATTGAGTTGGCTGAACCGCTTGCTGCACAGGGACTAATGTCTGAGGTGGAGTTGTTACGAATGCGAAGGCAGGCTAATGACATTAAGTCCCAGATTGTTGAGCGGACTAACAAGTTTAGGGCAGAAGCGAATGCGGAATTAGTCCAGCTTGAGCTTGAATTGTCGCAAGTTAAAGAAAACCTAGTTGGGCGCGCTGATGTTCTCGATCGTACAACGATAAAGGCTCCTCTGCGCGGTACGGTCAAGAATGTAAGAGTTACAACCGTGGGTGGTGTTATTAAAGCCGGTGAACCGATTCTTGAAATAGTTCCACTTGAGGATCAACTTTTAGTAGAAGCAAAAATTCGACCATCTGATGTAGCTTTTATTTCTCCAGGCTTACCCGCCACTGTGAAGATAACAGCATATGACTACAGTATATATGGGGGACTAAAGGGAACGGTTCAGCATATTAGTCCCGATACTCTTGAAGATACAAAGAAAGCTGCAGCAGGGAGGCCAGATGATACGTACTATCGAGTAATCGTGCTCACTGATAGTAGCGAATTGAGTAAGGGCGGTAAGTCGCTTCCTATTATTCCAGGAATGCTGGCAACGGTAGAAATTCGAACCGGTGAGAAGACGATACTCGACTACTTGCTTAAGCCTGTACTGAAAGGGAAAGAGGCATTTCGTGAAAGATAATTTTAATGCGTACTGTAATACAGTATGGGGTTTTCGAGGATGCATTGGCAGGCTCTCGTCGCCTGTTTTTGTTTCTACTGTTTTTTTTATTTTTTTTTGTTTCACGTCAAATGTATTTGGTGTGGAGGATTCTCATCTAGACGCATCACTAGTTAAAGAAATTGATGGTACAAGTGATGTGGAGGTGCCTGCTGAGGAAATAAAAAGCTTGTTTCGTCAGGCAGTACTCGCTTCTTTTCAGCGAAGCCCTGAGGTAAAAAGAGCGTTAGCCGATAAATCGGCGTCAGAAGAAGAGGTTTTAGAAGCTAAGGGGCAGCGTTGGCCGCAAGTGAATATAGGTGCACAAACTAAATCAAAAGAATATGGTGAAGGTATTGATAATCGCAGCTCCGGCGGGTGGCTATTTACCATGGTTACACCTGTGTACGATTGGGGTGCTATACGATCAGCAATAGCGAGCAGGGAAAATCTTGCAGAAGCCGCCGGAGAGCAAGTTGAGGCGGAGAGGGAAAATGCAGCCTTTAACGTTCTTTCCAGTATAATAAATCTGGCACGATACAGGCTAATTGTTGAATCTAGCCAAGCATATGTCAACCGCATGCAAGAACTGGTAACGATGCTCTCTGGCGTTGTCGCAGTTGATACTGGTCGAGCAAGTGAATTGACGCAAGCTCGTGCTCGCCTTCTCGGAGCTAGGGGGCAACGCGATGCTGCAGAAGCAAAATCAAATGAAGAAGCAATTAATTTGCAGAAGTATATTGGTAATTCAAATATCAATGTTCCAAATAAAAGTATTTGGGGGATATCGAATCCGGATCTAAATTCTCTTCTGGATAGCATCGCATTACACCCGACGGTGAAGCAAGCAAAGTCCCGTAGTGAAGCGGCAATGCTCGAGGCAAAATCAATTCGAGCTTCGACTCTTCCCAGTTTGACCTGGGAGGTTAGTAAGAGTACTGAGCAAGATGTATTTGCAAATGAAACGCCATGGCAGACATATATATCTGTAAATTGGGCGGCATTTAGCGGTGGCTCTATCCGCTCCGCGAAGCGCGCGGCGCTGCACAGGTCTGAATCTCAAAAATATGAAGCACAATTTTTACAGAGAGATTTGGAATTTCGAATTAGGTCAGCCAATCTTGAGGGTGAGAAGGCAAAGTCGCGTGCTGACCTGTATCGCGAGTTGGTTATTGAGACAGATAAGGTGCGACGTGACTATTATCAGCAATGGTACCATTTAGGAAAACGTACGTTACTTGATGTCTTAACCGCTGAAACAGGATTGTATGATAATCAAGTAAAAGAAATAGAGTCGCGCTTTGATGCATATATTGCAATAATTATGCAATATGCTGCTGCTGGAGAACTTAGAAGCTGGTTGTCAATTGATGAAATTAAGAAGCCGCAGGAATGAATGTGAGATTGACTTTCATTTATGGTCTTCTAGGTTTTATTCCATTTTTTTCGATACATATACCTTCACTTGACGCAGGGCTTGAAAGTTCCCGTCTCAATTTAAGAGAGCAAAGTAGTCCATCTTTCCTATCCCATTTTTCTCATCCCATCTCTGATATAAATACTCAAGTTTCACATAAATTATATTGTAACCACGAGGAGGCGCTAGCTTATCTAGATGTTTCTGAAATAAATGGTAAAAAAAGTCAATCAATCTCTGTCGAAGATGCCAGTGAAGATCTTCTATTCTCTGATTCTCAGAAAGAATGGCTACAAAAAATGCCTGAAATTCATGTCGCATTCATAAAGGAGGTGGCACCATTTAGCTATGTTTCAGATAGTGGGAGATACACGGGAATTAGTGATGACGTTTTGACTATTATTTCTGCGAAGACCGGAATCCGTTTTAAATACAAAGTTGTAGATAATGATGGTGCTGCGTTTTCCGCTTTACGTGCTGGTGAAGTTGATTTAATCAGTGGAAGTGTAGAGTTAGGTATGAAGGGTGGTGACCTTATATATAGTGTCCCATACTATCACGGTTATGCTGTTCTTGTTTCTAGGGGAGATGGTTGGCAGCGAAATGTTCATGGTGTAGGAAAGTATAAAAATATATCCATAGCAGTTGGTAAAACATTAGGGTCCGTTGTTAGCGCAGAATACCCCGAAGCAGATTTAGTATATCCAAAAAGTGCAATGCGCGGTATTAGAATGCTATTAGATGGATCGGTTGAAAGCGTGGCTTTGTTACAGTCAACAGCCGATTACTATATAAGGCAGTTTCCATATTACGATTTGCGTGTTGTTCGAGTGTTAAGTGAAGATAGATTTCCTGTGTCGTTTGTTGGGATGAAAGGCGATGAAGAGCTCTTCTCTATATTGAATGCAGTAATCACTAAAATTAGCCCTCAAGATATGTATAGTATGGCGTTGAGGTGGAGAGAGCCTTCAGATCTTAAATCCTTTTTTCATGCCAATTGGTACTGGATACTCCCAGTCTTGGTCTCTTCATTATTGGTGGTGTTTTCGTCGCTGGCGTGGGCTATTTACTTGCGTCGGCAAATTATTCTCAGGAGGAAGGCGGAAGAGGTTCTGCAGCAGCAAAAAAGTATCGCACAACAAGCAAACAGAGCGAAGAGCCAGTTTGTTTCAGTAATTAGTCATGAAATTCGAACTCGTATGAATTCGGTGTATGGAATTCTTGAGCTGTTGGTAAAAGGACCTAAAGATACTGTAGATAATGATGAGCTGCTACCGATAGCACTAGATTCTGCATCCGACATGCTAGAAATGATTGGTGATGTTCTTGATTTAAGTCGGGTCGAAGAAGGATGCTTAATCTTAGATTTTCAACGTGTGAATATTTCTGAGCTGGTGCATTCCGTACACAGATCTTTTATGCCTATTGCAAGTAAAAAGGGGCTGAGTTTTCCTGTGTCTTTCAATTGTAAACTTGATAAATTGCTTATGGCCGACCCTGTTCGAGTAAAGCAGGTCGTGGCTAATTTGTTGAGTAATGCATTGAAGAATACTGCGGAGGGTGATGTAAGCACAAGCGTCGAATTCTCGAAATGTAGTGATAATATTTATGAGGTAGTTATTTCAGTTAGAGATACGGGCTGTGGAATTTCGCAGCATAATATGAAGTCGGTCTTCGAGCGTTTTTCTGCATTTCCGTCTTCTAATGATGGGCGAACTAGTGCCGGATTGGGGCTGTTTCTATGTCGGGAAATATGTCGCTTGATGGACGGTGAGCTTGAATTAACTAGCGTCCTTAGTTCAGGTACCAAAGCTCGCGCTGTATTTAATCTTAAATTGGCCGACGATACGACTAAAATTCCCAAACCCCATTGCGTGAAACTGGTGAGGCATCAGGGCCCTTCTTTCAAGGTGTTAATTGTTGATGATCACCCGACTAACCTTCTTTTACTAAGGCGGCAGTTGGAAAGTTTCGGGCTTGAGGTATCAGAAGAGGCGAATGGTGTATTGGCTTTACGTGCCTTTTTGAAAGGGAGATATGACTTAGTTGTGACTGATTGCGGTATGCCTATTGGAGATGGTTACTTTCTGGCGCGTGAAATACGCAACTTCGAAAGTATTCTAGGAATTAGAAGGAGGCCTATTGTTGGTTATACGGCAAATGCTTTAAGTGACGAGGTTTCAGTCTGTAGAACTGCCGGAATGGATAAAGTTCTTTTTAAGCCGATTAAGTCGGAAGCGCTTAATGATCTTTTTTTGGATCTTGATGTTTCCAATTCGTATCCCGAGTATCAACTTTTTGACGTGAAAAATAGCTTGATCGCACAAGGTTTTGATTCTGAGGCTATAGTTGCTGAGGTTCGTACTAATAACTGGGAGGATGTTTACAGGTTATTGGAGTCCTACGCGATGGAAATCGAACTCGAAGAACTGGCGAAGATGGCGCATAAATTAAAGGGTCCGGCGCAGTTAATTCATGTTAGTCCTATGTTTTCTCTTTGCGATCAGCTAGAGAATGCTTGCCTTGAAGGATTGGGCAGAGATCATGTTACCACGTTAATTAGGCGGTTGGTTGTTGTAATGATGGCGATTGATCGAGAGCTTAGTGCGAATAGTTTCTAATTTTTTCTTCTAATAAATAATATATGTTTCGGATTCTTTAGGCTGAGGCAATTATGACCTTTGTGTTTAATAAGAAGTTGCGAGTGGCGGTCTTGGATGATCATCCACTAATGTGCCAAGCTATATCAGCTCGACTAGATAGGGAAGTGGATTTTGACGTCTGTGGCGTGTTCGATTCTAGTAAAGAGCTTTTTTCGTCAATCTCTGAAAATTGTCCGGATTTACTTATACTTGATTACATGCTTTCAAAAGATGAACTAGATGGTTTGGCATTGATTAAGCGTTTACATATCCGGTTTCCATTGATGAAATTATTGATATCTTCTTCTGCGGAGGATTCGGTGACTGTTCGTCTGGCGATAAAAGCGGGTGCAAGTGGGTTTGTTGGTAAATCTCAATCTCCAGATGAGCTTGTTGCAGCTGTTCGCAAGTTATGGAAAGGTAATGTATATATACCCCCGTGGGCCGTGGATGCAAATAGCCAAAGCTCCCTAGCTGGAAATGAAGGCGAAAATTTACTTAGATTAAATGATCTCTCTCCTCGAGAGCTCGAAGTGCTTCGATGTTATGTGAGTGGTATGACCGTGACGGAGATTGCGAAAAAGTACTCGCGAAGCTGTAAGACAATAAGTACTCAAAAGCAATCTGCTTTAAATAAGTTGGGTATACGATCAGAGGCTGAGCTATTTAAATTTTCGCACTTAATTACCTCAAGGTAACCTTCTGGGAGCCAAAAATGGCCTTTGTATGGAATAGTTGAAAGTTATTGGTATCTGATTGGCTATGCCTCAATTTCTTGGGCAAGTGTTGGTTCCTTAATTTCGTAGTGGTCTACTAAACCCGTACACTGTAATTCCCCTATTTTTAACCGCTCGTATGAGTAGAGAGTTGGCCCATCTGTAGCAGTCGGGTTAGAGGCACTCGACCGATAGCTGATGACCAGACAAGGTTCGGAGCGTCGGTACATCTAGTTCGCCGGAGTAGTCTCGCTTGATCCGCCGTCTCGGCTGGATGCGAAGGTTTAGCTCCAGTTCACGATGTAGGCGGTATGCGCGTTTGTGACTCCTGGTATAGCCTTTTTAGTGACGTAGATGCATAAAGCGCAGCTCGAATTCCCACCGCTCGTGGGTCTGCTTCAGCTTCAGAATCGCCAGAATCTGGCTATCGGAGAAATCGAGACTTCTTCATTATTCGCTCCTTAGGCGATCATTTTAATAGTCTCTGCTCAAAACCTCGATTAAATTTCGGGGAGATTGCAATACAGCTAATTAAGGTAGCAGTCTTACCACCGAAGTTGTTGTCCGAGGTTAGTAGACTGTTACAAAGTCGAACCGAGAATAGAAATTAATATCAGAATTTTCCTGCTCCCCTCAAGTATCCTCCTGAATTATTCTGCTAAACCCTGTCTTTTAAGAAATATCTAAGAAGTAAGGTTTTAATGTGAAGTGCCAGAAGAATGTTGGCGTTTAATTTACTGTTGTAAAAAGTGCTATTACTAATGATCTTGTCATTGGTATACCTATCTCCCTCGACGAACGTTAGTCTTCGGTAGTGGTGTGGTTCTTGGGCTTTCTTAGATTAAAAATCTTGACGTTTAGTTTTATTTGTTATCGGCATGAGGGTGGTGTCGAGCGTGTTTATGTCAATTACTGATTGTTGGGTAGCTTCAAGCCGGCCTTTTCTGGAAGGAATCGGTCAGGAAGTTGAAATGAAGTGTTCGGGTTTGAAAGTGTAGGCTGCGGTACTGTTATGGGGGCATTTAGTTTGGGTGAGGTTAAACATGTGCCAATTCTTCTTTGCGGATAACTCTCAAGAGTCATTGGGTTTGGTGCGTAACACAGGCATTCGTGTCTTTTTTCTTTCATGCTTTGCTTTCTCCGATTATGCGATGGCTCAGGTCGGTGAGGCCGAGAGGCGGCGTGATCTCTTTGAAAAAAGAGAGTTGCAAAAAAGAATTGAGGAATTTCAGGGGCGTGAACGCGAAAGAGTGATTGAGGATGACTCAGTGGTGGCAGAGGGGCGACATGTGGATATCTCTTCCGAAAGCCGATTTTTGATTCGGAAGATCGAGATTGTAAGGGATGGTACCCCATTATCTTTGGATGAAAGCAAGATAATTACTCCGTACGTAGGGATTGAGTTGGGTGTATCGGAGATTTTCTCACTGGTAGAAAATCTCACTAATTACTACGTTGAAAATGGCTATTCGACAACTCTTGTCAAGGTGAATCCCCAGAATCTTTCTTCTGGTACTTTAACTCTTGAGGTTTCGTGGGGAAGGATTGAAGGTGTTTTGCTTAATGGGGAGAGCCCAAGTTTTATAAGGGACCGGCTTAGTCTCTTTAGTGCCTATCCTTGGGCCCAGGAGAAGAAGCTCAATATACATGATGTTGATCAAATGGTTGAAAACCTGAGTACGAAAGGCAAGTCGGTCAATGTAAAAGTGATTCCTTCGGAACGTGATGGCTATTCCTATCTGAATGTGCGGCGGGAGAAGCTGCGGCCATGGGCGTTTATCCTTGGTGCAGATAATTCGGGCGATAAAGAGACCGGGGAATACCAGCACAACGTTAGCTTGGCCATGTCTGACGCGATGGGTGTCAATGATACTTTGAGCTTGTATTTGGCTAGGCAAGACTATAAAGATAGCGATACTTATCTTAGAGAAATATATGATCTCGGATACAGTCTGCCAGTAGGCTTTTGGAAGCTTTCTCTTAAAGGTAATTTTTCAAAAACCCAAACCCCTGTCGGCGACTATAGCAGTGAGGGAGAATCCGAGAAGCTGTCAGTTGGCCTTGAGCGAGTTTTTCGCCGAGGACAGTCGGGAAAGTGGTCTGTATTCGGAGGGATAGACAAGAAGCGTACTGAAAATATATTCATAATTGACGACGATACCGAAATCATCCTAGATGATTCGAGCAATGCTTTTACACATCTATCCCTTGGTGGGCGTTATGTCGGTAGGGCCTTAGGAGGCTTTCTCTACGGCGATCTATCCATTGTGCAGGGTGCTTCCTGGTTTAATGCGGATATTGATGTAGGGCGCGGACAGGATGATTCCGGACAAGCAGGCTTCCGCAAGTACAAAGGTAATTTCAATTGGTCGTGGAACGCAGCTCGTTCCCCAATTGAGTACAGGCTAAGCGCTGGCTGGCAGTATTCTCCGGATCGTTTGCTCGCCCAGGACAGTCTTATCCTTGGCGATGAATATACCGTTCGGGGGTTTAAGGGGGCGTCGATGTCTATTGAAGGTGATCTCGGCGGATATCTTTCAAATACCGTCAGCTTTTCTCTTCCGGTCGGTAAAAAATATCTGAATCAAGTATCTCCATTTATTGGGGCCGATATTGGCTGGGCGCGAAAGCATCGCAGAGGAAGTGTAGGTGCTGAAGTGCGGAAAATTGCTGGTGCAACTCTTGGTTTAAAGATTGATGGTGCAAATTACCAATTTTCGTCAACGTTTGGTTTCCCTGTTAGTAATCCGAATGACTTTGATCCCGGATATGTTCTGTATATGGATGTGGGTATGAGCTTTTGAGAAGAATCTAGCAAGTTTTCAGGTATGGCGTGCGTGAGAGCCCTATGCCGATTCAGGTGCTGACAAGCTGTCGAGAGCTGATGCTGCTATTTTCAATTTTCGCCGCGAGCTTTAACGGAGCCCACTATTTAAGTGATCAGTGGCCATCTAAATTATCGCAGCACGGAACTGAAAGAACGGTATTGGGGGTTCCACTATCATTGTCAAACGGCGATTTATATCTATAAAGGTACAGATAGCGGAGGCTCCTGATCCAGAAATATATCAGGAAGAGAAATACCCATAGATTTTCGCGCTTTCAAATGGACCCTTCGAGAAAGAGCCAATAACTGAGATCTTTATTGTGAATAAAATTTACCGAATCATCTGGAATACGGCCATATCAGCTTGGGTGGTGGCGTCTGAATTGGCTAAAGGCAAGAAAAAATCCGCTCGGTCCGGTGCGGCCCTCCTGTTGACCGTTGCTCTTCCTGGGGCGGTGCTTGCCAGCGACTTGAAGTTAAGGCCAGCACCGGGCACTACTTCCCCCGGTGTACTTAATGGCCCCAACGGTGTTCCAGTTATACAAATCGTGGATCCAAACGCAAAAGGCTTGTCACATAATCAGTTCACTGACTTCAATGTATCCGAGCTGGGCCTAGTGTTCAACAATAGTATGCAGGATGGGAGGTCGCAGCTCGCCGGTCAGTTGTTGCGAAATCAAAATCTCACAAAGGAGGCTAGGGCAATTCTAAACGAGGTGACCGGTGCGGAAAAAACAAAGCTTCTGGGGGCCATGGAAGTATTCGGCGGTAAGGCGGATGTGTTTATAGCCAATGAAAATGGAATCTTGGTGAATGGTGTTTCGGCGGTCAATATGGGTGCCCTTGCTCTAACTACTGGCAGGGTGGAGTCTGCGGCAGACGATTTGCGCTTCCTAGTTTCCGGTGGGGAAATCGAAGTTACAGGCAGTGGCGTCAATACCACAGGTCTTTCTCATTTCGATTTGATTGGTCGCGCTATTAAGCTGGCCGCTGAAATCAATGGCGACGCAGATATCAAAGTGTTGGCGGGGGTGAATGAATACGATCCTCAGACCCGTGCGCATATCCAAAAAGGCCAAGGGCAGGGTGCCTCCCCTCAGTTTGGTATCGATGGCGCTGCGATGGGTTCCATGTACGGCGGCAAGATTGAGTTGATTAGTACCGAGTCTGGTATAGGAGTGCGCCACAAGGGGCTGCTGCTGTCACAGCAGGATCTGCAAATTTCAGCAGATGGGCAGCTAACGATTACTAACGCCCAATCGCAACGCGATGTCATGCTGAAGGGGCGGCAGATCGCTGTCGATCAGGCACTAGCGAGGCAGGATCTGCAGATTGCGGCAGAAAGGCAGCTGACGATTTCTAATGCCCAATCGCAACGCGATGTTGCCCTGAGAGGGGCGCAAATAGATGTTCAGCAAGTGCTGGCAGGTCAGGACCTACGAGTTTCCGCAGACGCGGATTTGTCTCTGGGTAAGGCGCAGTCCGGAAGGGACGCACTTCTAGAGGGATACAATGTTGATGTCACCTCCTCCAGCCAGGGTGTCAGGGCAGGAAACAAGTTGAGCCTGGAAGCCTCGGGGCTGGCACGAGTGCAAGGAGATCTGCAGGGGCGGCAGGTGTCGGTAAAGGCTGCGGAAATACGGCAGGATGACGCTGATATTGTAGCTGGCCGTGAGGGCGGGGCTTCGGATCTTTCCAGTTTGCATGTCGATGTGGCGGGTCGATACGAGATTATCGGCCACCTTTATGTGTTGGATGCAGCCGGCAATGAGATTCCAGGAGTGACTGTTGCGCTGGAAAATGGGGTTTATGTAGCGCGTGATTCAGAAGGTAAAAGTAAGCCGTACGATCGGCTCATTTCCTCAGCTCAAGTGTACAGCGATGGTGGCCTAAAGCTAGAAGCGGGGGAGCTGCTGGCGAAAAGCGCTGGGATTTTTCAAGCGCAGGATGCGGGAAGTAATATAGAGATCGTCACTACCGGTAAGCTGTCCAATGTCGATGGCTTTGTGCGGACCTCCGGTAATCTTGCTCTGCACACAGGCAGCGACTTGGATAATACCGGTTTGTTGCAGGGGCAGGACGTCAACCTGAACACTGGTGGAGATTTCGGTAATCAAGGGTTGGTCAGTGCCGGAGAGGCTCTGACTCTGGAAGCGCAGGGCGACTTAGCCAACGATGGCGCTCTCTTGGCCGAGGGCGAGGTACTGCTCAATATTAAAAAGCTCTCGAATGCGAAGGGTGGAAGTATCGAGTCGGGCGCAAGAATGCAGGTTCAGGCCGGGGCGGATCTAACAAATGCCGGCAATGTGAAATCAATGGGCGCCTTGAACATAGCAGCAAAGAATCTTGAAAACGCCGCAGGTGGCAACCTGCAGGCGGAAGATAACTTCAATCTTCAGCTGGAGGAAGCGCTAACAAATTCCGGCCAGCTGAACAGTGTGCGTGGTGGCGTGACGATAACGGCGGGTTTAGATATCGTCAATCAGGATGAGGGAGTAATACAAGCCCGGGAGGCATTGAACCTTAATGCAGGCGGGGATATACACAACCTCGGGGAGGCGCTTCTTTCCGCCCGGAGCAGTATAGAGTTAGGCGCTGGCGGCATGCTGAGGAGTGCCGGTAAGTCGAAGATCCAGAGCAATGGCACTTTAGATCTTGACGCTGAAACTATTGAAATCCTGGATGAGGCAGAGATCTATGGCGGGACTACTAGCACGTGGAGTGCGAGAGGTATACGCAATGAGGGTGATATAGATTTCCTTGAGTTGGTACTCGCTTTGAGAGAGGGCGGTTTGGAGAACGCCGGCACTATGGCCGTCTGGAATGCCCTGAATGTCGATACTACTGGCAGTATCGTGAATACCGCCGGGGGTGAAATTTTGGGGCAGACGGGCGTAGAGCTGAGTCTCAAAGCCAAGGGCAGTATAGAGAACCGCGGTAGCATGGTCTCCCTGGGCAAACTCGAGGTGGAGAGCGGGGAGGGGTTTACTAATGCACAGGATGCAGAATTCATCGGTGGTGAGCTGGCTGGAATCAAAGCGAAGTGGGTGGACAATGCCGGTAAAGTTACTAGCAACAATGGCGATGTGTCGGTCGAGAGCGAGCAATCCTTGCACCTGAAAGAGGAGGGCAAGAATGAGGGTACCTGGTTCGCAATGGGCACTCTGACGATGAAGTCGGCATCTGACATTATTGTAGGTGAGCTACAGAACGCTGGCAGCATTGTGCTAGACGCCGCTAGAGACCTGATCAATATGAACACGCTGGCCAGCGGTAAGGATATCACCTTGAAGGCTGAATCCATCACCAACCAGCTTCGTGCGCTGATCTGGGCCGGGGGGGACATCAAAGCGGGTGACTATGTCTATACCAAATCGCTGTTGAACCAAGGAGGATATCTCTGGGCACACGGAGATGTATCTATTGAGGCCCAACTGGTTGATAACCAAGTGGTCATAGGTAGTGATGGCGAGGCTGTGGCCAGCGAGATAGTCGCAGAAGGGGATCTCAGCATTGATACAGATCGGCTGGCGAATTCGGCGAAAGTGCAGGGCTCGATTTCCAAAAACGGTAACGAGAGTAATTTGGGGGAGTTTTGGGTAAACCTGAACTGTTGTCGTAATGACCGCTATTTACTGGACATCAAGCTGGATACCTTGGCTTCTGAACTTTCGGCCGTACAAGCGAAAATTCAAGCCGGTGGCGATATTCTATTGAATCAGAAAAAGCTGTACACCGATGATAATAAGCCTCTGGTTGATAACCTCGGGGGGCAGATACTTGCGGGGCGGGACTTGAAAGTGAATGGTAATGTAAAAAACCATACTGCCTCGAAGGAAGAGTCTCTTGCAAGTTATCTCGATCGCCCAACCACCATCAAACTTCAAATGGGTGTGAAGGCCGCGTTATCGTGGTATGAGAAAGAATTTACGTTTAACAGTTTGCGGGAATTCCTGGACTTTGCTTTCGGTGAGGGCCGTCAGCAGCACACTGTTTGGGGGGCATATATGGGAAGCACTGACCATATCGCTCCGGTTTTGCAGCAGGTGGTTCAAAGTCCGTTTAGCAATATGGTATTCGCTGAGTTATTTGGTGCGGATTGGAGAAGCCTGAGCTATGACGCACTTGTTTCCGCATGGCAGGCCAAACGTCAGAACGTGGGTGGGGCCTTTGCATTCTATCCGGGCGAACGTGCTGGAATGATCGCCGGCGGCGATATCATACAGACCGGCGGCAGCCTCGATTTAGGCGCTACGGATAGCTCAAGCTGGCTTGAGCGGCAGGAAACACAAAAAGTCGATATTGGTGATCAGGAAGTCGATGTCGCCGTGCCTCAGGTTGATATCGAGTTCAACCGCCGCGATTTTTCCGACGGCCTCGACCTATTGGATGGAGTTAAGAAGTTGGCAGGTATCAACGGCCTGTTTGAGCCCAGTTCGTCGTTCCAGGATTTCCTGCTGCTTAGCGATCCCGCCCCCTCCAAGGTAGCGCCGAAGTATGAGACCCGGCTCGAATTTATCGATCAGAGCCAATATTTTGGCACCGAGCATTTCTTCGAACTGGTGGGCTATGACCCGGACTTCACCGTGTTGGTGCTGGGGGATAACTACTTCACCACCAAGCTGATCAGCGACCAGGTCGAGTCTGCGGTAGGTGGCTACTTCACCCGTGGAGGCCTTCAGGGCGCGGACCTGGTGTCCTACCTATTCCAGAATGCCGGCATCGTATCGTCGGAGTTGGGCCTTGAGGTGGGTGCCGAGCCGAGTGCCGAACAGCTGGCTGGTTTGCAGCAGGATATCGTTTGGTACGTGTGGGAAGAAGTGGATGGCCAGACCCTGCTGGTACCAAAGGTCTACCTGGCTACTGACACCCTCGCGGCCCTGGAAGCTGATGCCAGTGCGGTGGCCACGGTAGACGCGGGTGGCAGCGTGCAGTTGGACGTGGACTCTCTGCGCAACAGCAACGGCCTGATCCGTGGTGTGGGCTCTGTCTCAATCACGGCCGAGGGCGATATCAACAGTGGGGGTCAGCACGCCCTGATCATCGGCGGCGCGGGTGAAGATGATCGGGTGGACTTGGTTTCCCGAAGCGGTGACATCCGCAATATCGGCGGAAATATCGTCGGTCGGGATGTGAACCTCGAGGCGGAAAGCGGCGACGTGGCGATCAGTGGCATCGCGGGTTTCGACGAAGACGGCAATATTGCCATTCAGGGTGGTGGCGTCTTTGCTGACAACGATCTCTCCATTGCGGCGGGTGACGACGTCGAACTGACTTCTGCCACAGCACTTGCAGGCAATGACGTCAACCTGGAGGCGGGTGGAAACATCACCAGCGAGACTCTGTATGTGGTGGATGCCGAGCGCACACAGGACGCGAATATTGCCGTGCTGGGCTCGGCGGTTACCGACACCGTCAAGGTGTCAGCAACAGCCGTTGGCACCGTGATTCAGGCTGGTGGCAAGCTAAAATTGGACGCCAGTGAAGATATTCGCTTGGTGGGGGGCGAGTACAGTGGTAAAGAGGGTGAAATCACTGCGGGTGGAGACTTCACGATCGAGGCTGCGGCGGACTATGCCCATGAAGAAACCAAGACAAAGATCAACCAGCTTAAAATTGGTGGGCATGTCGGTGTGGCGGGCAATGGCGCCGAAGCTACAGTTGGCGGCGCCACGGGTGTCGAGGCCGGCGTTTATGCCGATGGTGAATACAAAAGCAGCAAGGTGCTGAACGGAGCACCACCACGTAAAGGGCGCGCCCCGTTGAACTCCGGTATCGGTGGCCGTGTCGGCTTTGAAAGTATTACTCGGGAAGAGAGCACCGAAAGCAAGACTTACACCAACGCTCAACTGAACTTTGAAGAGAAGCTCGTTGTGGATGTGGGTGAAACCTTCGACTTCGGTGGTGCAGATATCGCAGTTACCGGTGGCGAGGATGCTGCCATTGATATCGTTGCTGGAGAAATTGCCACCACCAAATATGAAGATATCATCACGCATAAATTCAAGGAGGAAAGCACCTTTATCGGTGCGACTGTGGATGGTGCCAGCTCAGTGCTTACCGTAGTGGACAAACATGCTGACACTGCTTACAAGGCGAAGCACGAGGGTATGGAAGTTGACGCTGGTCTGACTGCCCTGAGCGCCGCGGCCGATGCCGCCAACCTGGCGTTCAACGACCTCGGCAGTGCCACCGTGGGTGTTGGCGGTGAACACACCAAGACCAGCAGTGGCGTGAGTACCCGCAAGGAAAACATCAGTTCGATCACCTCCAGCGGCAGCGTGAGTCTCCGCACTCGGCAGGATGGTGGCACCAGTGGTGACGTCACTCTGAACGGAGTGGAAATACGGGGTGACAAAGAAGTTGTTCTGGACGTCGCCGGAGATATAGCGATCAACGCTGCCAAGGAAAGCACCGTAACCACGGAAGCCAGCGAATCCCACCAGGCCCAGGCGACTCTGAGCGCAAGCGTTGCACCCACCGGTGCCGGTGTCGGTTTGTCCACAGGCTACAACGGATCGCTAGAAAAAACCGAAACCACGGAAACCAAATACACCAACAGCTCGATTACTGGCGGCAACGTCGTGGTAAAGGGCAAGGGTGACCTCGATATCAAAGGTGGCAATATCGAGGGCAGGACTGTGGACGTGGACATCGCCGGCAATACTCTCGTTGAAAGTGTGCAGGACACCCAACGCTCGACGACCACAAAAGGCAACTGGGGTGTCACCGTTGGCGCCGCAGTGACCACCGCCTCCATCGTCGCCCCGACCATTAGCGCGGATGGCGGCGGCGGCCAGAGCTGGGATAACTACGCCAAGACCGCGAAACAATCTGGTATCAAGGCCTCCGAATTGCTCAACCTGAAGGTAGGCGGTGACGCCACCTTGAAAGGCGCACATATCGTATCGGAAACGGGGGCGGGCAGTGTCGAGGTAGATGGCACGCTGACCACCGAGAAGCTGCAGGATTACCACGACAAGGATGGTGGCTTCTACGGCGGCGGCGGCGGTGTGAGCAAGACAGGTCTGCCCACAGCCAACATTCAGGCGGAGCGGGTAGATCAGATCAAATACAAGGCCGAACAGAATGCCACCATCGCGGTAGGCAGCGTCAACGCGGGCAATACGGTAGGTGAATACAATCAGGACAAGGATCAGTTGGTGATAGTCCAGGAGGACCGCAAGATCGCAGGCACCCGTTTCGAGGCGAGCGTTGATGTAGACGGTGCCAGGGACCTCAAGAACACAGTAAAGAGCAAGCTCGGTAGAGGAGAATCCGGGCAGCCCACCGCAAATGTCCAGAGGCGCAGTAGCATTGATCGGCCGGAGCGGCGAACCAGCGTTGTATCAGATAGCCAGCGGGGTGGTGATAGCTTGGCGTATGTGCCTCCAGCACCGACGCAAACGCTTCCCTCGCCTGGAGAGGTGACCCCATCGGCGGTGTCCGGGGGGGAGCCTGAGCAGGCGGCGCCATCGAGGCGAGCGCCCGAGGAGTTCATGGCTGGTAACAGCGAGAGTTTGGTTCAACCGGAAACCATCACTGTTGGCCTGTCGGATGGTGGAGATGTCATCGATGACGGTGCGCGGGCGGCAGAACAGTATGGAGTATCCGATAACTTTTCCCCCGCGAACGACATGGAGGTTACAGCATCGGGGCAAGAAACTGGCGACTCGTCCATTCCACTGGATTCGGGTCATAGGGAATCAATATTGCCCTCCACCTCGGTGGATGTGGCGTTAGACAGTGAGAATGGTGCGCCTGTGCGAGAAGTCGATCAGGAGGGGACACGGATTGTCCCGGTACCCGGAGGGAGCCGTCAGGAAGGTGAGTCCGTACGCGGCGTGGGGAGCGATGTTGAAAGCGGGAGTGGTAATGGGCCAGTTGTCCAGGTAGCTAACGATGCCAATGCAGTACAGGCTGTGGAAAACTTGGCCGGCACTTCTCTGGAAAACACAGTGCAGATTGATCCCGAAGAGGACAGCACAGTGAGTTTGGTGTTGCGGCCCCTGCCTAAAAATAAATTGTCTCCATCCGTATCGGGCAACAATACTAAACAACTGACCAAGTGGGTGAAGAATGAATTGGACCGAAATAAGTCAAGCGTGTCGGCTGCAGAGTTTGCGGCGCTGAAGCAGCGTTTGGATGAGGTTCGGAATGGGAAATTAGAGAAGCTCGCTATACAAAATGAAAGAACAGCAATTGCCAGTGCAATATCCCAAGCTCCTCCATTTTCTGCCATCGCTAACGCGCCTACAGCCGAAGCCAGAGCTAGTCTGCAAGAAAACTGGAAATCACTTAGTGACGAAATTAAGCTCCAGGCAGTGGCAGGGTTGCCCAAAACGGCGAAAGCCTGGGAACAGGTGTGGAGCAAGACTTTCGACAGATACGAGAATGCACTTTCCGGTGATACTACGTTTAACGCGCTGAAGTCACGGATTGACGGTTTGGTGACGAAAGAGTTCCAGCAGAAGGTTGCTGGGCAGGAGTTGGCAGCGGTCGCTGCCACTCTTTCAAAGCTAGTCGCTGAAGCCCAGAGACCAGTGAGTCCCGCACCGCGCGATATGGACCGGGTGCCGACCGAAGTTTCCACGAATTGGATGGCTGGGTTGCAGCAGACCATCGCTGAGCTGCCGCCCGATCCCACCCGTACTTCTTTGGAGAGCTTGCTGGACAGTGCCGAACGCCAGTGGCTGCGACATGATCTGAAGGCCAGTGATGTGCAGTCGATGTTGAAGGATGCCGTGGCGTCACTGGATAACGTCGATGATGCACAAAGTCAGAAGCTGAAGGGGTTGGCCGAGCGCCTGGACAGCGAACTTGCCGGCTATGGTCCGAACAAGCAGCCACCGGCGACGCGCTTGTATGACAATATCTATGGTCGTACTTTCGAGACGGCGATGGTCGACCATCTAGTGCGCAACCCACCGGAAGGCGTTAAGAAGTCCATGGATCAGCTTGGCGCCGCCTTGTCGAAGTCCATTGCGGATAATGAAAGCAATGAAAATTTGGGGGGGGCGCTGGACTCTGTGCAGGAGCTGCTGGAAAAGGACGCCCAACGTTTCTGGGATGCCGAATTCGAGAAGAATAACTCTGAATACAAGGAGTTCATGTCACTAAAATTTCCCGGCAATCACGTAGATCCGGCTGGGTACACAGATAAGCAAAGGCAGGCCGTTGAGCAAGGTAAGGAGCTATTGCAGGCAATGTTGAACAGGCCGGTACAGAATGGCGCGGATGTGATCGCACGACCTTTCCTAGCGGTGAAAATGGCCGCCGGTTTCCGCAAAGGCGGCATTAAATTGCCTGGTGTGCAGGAGGCGGATCTCAACTACAAGAATGTGCTCCAGTCTGCCGTTGGCCGGCATAAGCCGAACATAGGTGCGGCAAAGCCGGATACCCGGGCAAAGATAATACCCTTGAGTCGGACAGCTGGCCTCACGCTGGGGCATCAACCAGAGGCGGCCAGTGGTCCTGTAGACGGGAGCCTAGCAACGCGACCTACATTGTGGAATGAACCGATTTACCCGGACAGTGAGCGCTTAACGGAGCTGTCTGGTAGGAATGAAGCAGACAAGCCGACTGCTGAAGCGATGCTGGAACTTGAAAACGGCATCCCCTTCGGAAGCGGTGTTTCAGGGTCGACAAACTTGATCATCCACTATGTGAATGAGGCGAATAAAAATGGAGCAGGTATCGATTTAAATCATGCGATGCTGGGCGCTGCTATGTTCCTGACATACGATGGTGGACACTCGTTGCACGAAATGCTGTGGACGCTGAACCAGACAGAGGGGACGTTGAATCACGGTGTCCTTACGGGGCATCAGACGGTCGAGCCGGACATTTCGAAATTCAAGTCAGACTACAGTGCGTATATCAATGGCTTCAGGGATGATCCTGAGACAAAGGCCGTGTTGGATCAGGCGGTTGCGCGCGGATTTGAAGCGATGCTCGAATTGCGTCGAACACGGGTGGCTTCCGATCCGTTTGCTCAGGCACCGCGGCCCGAGGATTTTGAGGTTGAGCTTCGAGCCTCGCAGGACATTCAGGATGAGGCTCCAGCAACTAAAAGGAAAGCGGCCACATCGGAAGAGACCAGACTGTGAAGCAGTGGCGTTGAATCTTTACCGGGAGCCTTGGCTCGCGATTGGTCCGCGGCCAAGGTAGCACTGGCGACACGAGTATGCCTCGGTTGGTCGGAAACGGCTGGCCTGCGAGGTTTACGGCATAAGCGAGAACAGCGTCATCGCTGACTGGCTGCTTAAGCTGACGCAGACCCACAAGCGGTAGAGATTCGGGCTGTGCTCTATGTATCTACGTAACGTAAAAGGCTATGGCTGGAATCACAAACGCGTATACCCCTCTATCGTGAACTGGAGCTAAACCTTCGCATCCAGCCAAGACGGCGGATCAAGCGAGATTACCCCGGCGAACTGGATGTACCGACGGCTCCGAACCGGGTCTGGTCAATGGACTTTATGAGCGATCAGCTCGTCAGCGGAAAATCGCTTCGTACGTTCAATGTCATCGATGACTATAACCGCGAGGGGCTGGGCATCGAAGTCGACTTGTCGCTGCCCTCGGCACGGGTGATACGGGCACTGGATCAGATCGTTGAATGGCGTGGTAAGCCCGCCGCCCTTCGCTGCGATAATGGACCAGAGTACATCTCTCAGGCACTGGTGGAGTGGGCGAACGAAAAGCGAATAACGCTGATATATATCCAGCCCGGGAAGCCAACTCAGAACGCTTACATTGAACGATTCAATCGGACGGCCAGACACGAATGGCTTGATCTGCACGAATTCACCAGCGTTGCCCATGCCCAGCTATTAGCTACTCAGTGGCTGTGGCAATACAATAATGAGCGGCCGAATCCCGCTATCGGCGGAGTACCTCCAGCCCAACTGCTACAGGTGGGCTAATTCTCTGCTAATACGAGCGGTTAAAAATGGGGGGATTACAGCCCCATGAAACCTCAATACTCGATCAGTCCAGCTCAAGGGGGCATCTTCAGACGGGGACACCAGGGTTCTATTATATAGAAATGTCCCTACCAAACGCCCTCATGATCAGGCTGCAAACCCTAGAACACCTGGTTGTTGGCACGGCTGGATTCCAGCTCCTAAAAAGTTAACTTTTGGCATACAACATAACTAAAAGTTAACTAAATATACTAAGAGTTCCCAATTTTTACGCTTTTACTAGTTATATGTGGGACAAAAACCCCTATTTTTAACTGAAATTTCAATGCTTTCTCAATACTTAACGTAGTTTTAATAGGGTAGATTCCCATATTCAGCCATTAGAGCTCGATTCCAGTCGGTCAGAATTTGGGCGCAAGTTATCAGGTTGGCGAGAAACTTCAACCTGGGTTTTTGGGGTGTTTCTGCTCGTGGGTCCTGCGGAAGTTCTTGGATTGTTTGGTGGCGGCACTGCTACCGGTAAACCCCTTGCGAGGCACGAGCTAGGCGCCCCCCTCAACCCATCCCCAGTGCTTCGTCACCACCGGGCCAGCTTAAAAACGGACCACTGAACTTGAAGGGAAGAAGGAGGTAATGCCACCACCAACCCATCTGTGTTTAACTTTGCCCCAAACCAGACAACCGGGAACCAGTATGACCCAGGAAGCACCCGTCATCGCTGAACGCCAGGGCGCTCTCGGCAAATTGACGCTCAATCTGCCCAAAGCCCTCAATGCCCTCAATCTCGACATGATCGACCGGATGACCGCACAGCTGGACGAGTGGGAGAAAGACGACACCATCGCCTGTATCTGGATCGACGGGGCAGGGGACAAAGCCCTGTGCGCCGGCGGCGATGTAGTGGCACTTCACCGGGAATCCGGCAGCTATGAGGAGCCGCGTGCCAGCCGGTTTGTAGAGGAATTCTTCAGTCGCGAATACCGCCTCGACTACCGTATCCACACCTACCCCAAACCCATTGTCGTCTGGGGCAGCGGCATCGTCATGGGCGGCGGCATAGGTATCATGAGCGGCGCCAGCCACCGCATCGTCACCGAAACCACCCGCATGGCCATGCCCGAAA
Source organism: Microbulbifer pacificus (assembly GCF_002959965.1). Classification (NCBI taxonomy): domain Bacteria; kingdom Pseudomonadati; phylum Pseudomonadota; class Gammaproteobacteria; order Cellvibrionales; family Microbulbiferaceae; genus Microbulbifer; species Microbulbifer pacificus. The sequence continues at coordinate 998,822 of NZ_PREV01000026.1, read as the reverse complement.
TCACCATCGGCCTTTTTCCCGATGTCGGCGGCAGCTGGTTTCTGAATCGCATGCCCGGTCGCACAGGCCTGTTTCTCGGTCTTACCGGCGCCCAGTTCAATGGTGCAGATGCCCTCTACTGCGGCATGGCGGACAGACTGTTGCCGAGCGAGAGCAAAGAAACGTTGAGCGCGACGCTCGCGGCACAGCCGTTTGGCAGCGATGTGGAACACAATCGCACCCTCGTCAGTCGCGTTGTGCAGTCGCTGGAAATGGAGGAGCCCGCCCGCCCACCATCCAACGTGCGCGCCCACTACGACGCAATTCAGAATCTCACCGACGCCCCAACGCTGCCCGAAGTGTACCGTAACATCGTGAACTTCCAGGGGAATGATGAATGGCTGCTGCGCGCGGCGAAAACCCTCAAGGCCGGTTGTCCGCTGACGGCGTGGATCGTATGGGAGCAATTGCGTCGCGCGCGGCATATGTCGCTGGCCGATGTGTTGCGGATGGAGTTGGCGTTGGCGGTGAATATGTGTAGCAGCGGCCAGGTAAAGGAAGGGGTTCGCGCACTGTTGATTGATAAAGACCGGAATCCCCGGTGGCAGCCCGCCTCCCTGGAGACGGTTTCCAGAGGCGATGTGGAGCGCCTTTTTACTTCGCCCTGGTCCGAAAGTCCTCTGCGGGATTTGTGAGGCAGGTACAACAAGGGCGGTATCTCTACCGGGATACCGCCCACAGGTTCACAGCGCAACGCCTCAGTCGCGGTACAGCACCGTAACTGCCGTACCCTCGGCCACTACGGAATCGCTCACGATACGGCCATTGCCGGCAGTGGGGTCGGACTTCTCCATCGCCACCTTCCACTCTCCCGCCGGCAGGTTGTAAGTGTAATTATCGGCGCTGTTATAGATCACGATAATTTCACTCCAGCTGTCCCCCACCGCAGCGCCATCCATGTGATTGACCACCACACCGTAGCGCGGCCGGTTGCTGATGACATGCCGGTCGATGTCATCCCAGCTGGTCATGCGGAACGCCGGATGGGCGCGGCGCAGGGCGATAACATCCCGGTAGTAGGCGTAGACATCGGCGTTGTCGACTTTCCACTGCCAGTTGTATTGGTTGACCGCATCCGGTGAATTGTAACTGTTGTGGTCTTCCTTTTTGTCCCGCATCAATTCAACACCGCCGTGCAGGAATGGAATACCCTGGCTCGTGAGGACGATACCATTGGCAAACATCTGGATGCGGCGCAGGTAGCCGCTGCTCCTGCTTACGCCATTCAAATCCGCCCACTGCAGGATCTTGTCCCGCAGGGTCAGGTTGTCGTGGGCGGAGACATAATTGATGCTCTGTTCCGGGTCCATGGCGAACATCGGGTCCCAGGAATCGATCGCAGTGTTGGGGTTGTTGCTGTACCGGATTGCGCCGCGGCTGCCCACTTCGATACGCCAGGTATCCGGGTTGTTGTTAAAGGCAAAGCAGTCGCCGGAATTGCAGCCGCCGTTGTCGTTCTGGCCCTTGATGGCCTCGCGGAATTTCGGGTTGAACACGCCCACGTGAGACTGGTGAATACGGCCGATGGTGCCGAGCCGCACCCGCTCCAGTTCCCGCGGGTCCGAGGCGTAGCCATTCCAGGGCTCACCGTAAATCAGCAGGTTTCTATCCGGGAATTTGCTGTTCAGGTAGCTGCCCCATTCGCCCACCTCGTCGTAATCGAAAATACCGATCAGGTCGAAACGGAAACCGTCGATGTTGTATTCATCCACCCAGTATTCCAGCGAATCGCGAATCATGCGGCTCACCATGGGCACATTGGCATCGATGCTGTTACCGGTGCCCGACAGGTCGGTGGGCGTGTAGTAGCTGGCGGAAATGGGCTCGAACATTTCCTTGGCGTAGGTGTGGTTGTACACCACATCCATAATCACGCGAATGCCGGCCTTGTGAAATTCGTCCACCATCTGTTTGAATTCGCGGACGCGGTTTTCGTAATCGTACGGCGTTTGCGAATAGCGCTCTTCCGGGATGCTGTAATTACGCGGGTCGTAGCCCCAGTTGTAGCAGCTGGTATCGGCCAGGTTCGCGCAGGAACCGAAATCGTATGCGGGCATCAACTGCACGTGGGTAACACCCAGCTCCTTGAGGTGGTCGATGCCGGTGGCAACGCCGTTAAACTGGGTGCCGCTTTCCACCATGCCGAGGAATTTACCGCGCTTGTTGCTGCTGACGCCGGACTCTGGCGCGATGGTGAAGTCGCGCACGTGCACCTCGTAAATCACCGCGTCTTCGCGTGCGGTGAATTGCGGGCGCGGCGACCAGCCGCCGGGCAGATCGGTATTGCTGAGATCCAGCACGATATTGTTGTTGGTATTGGGCTCCACCATTTTGCCGTAGGGGTCGCGCACGGCGATGCCATTGACCACGAAATAGTAGGGTTTCAATTTCCAGTCGCCGCTGACGGTCACCGAGTAAACGTCGGAGAGACCATTACCATCGGGGACTTTGCTCATGGTGTGGCTCTGGCCGTCCAGCACCAGTTGCACATTACTGTGATCCGGAGACCACAGGGAGAAGGTGGTTTCCGCCGGTGAGTAGAGGGCACCCAGTGTCTCGGCGTTCCCCCCGCTGCCGCCACAGTTTCCCGTGCAGGCAACCGCCTCCAGAGTGTAGCTGAGGTTGGCGTCGTTCACCGTCAGCAAATAGTCGCCGCTGACACCCGTGTAAATATCGCCGCCGCTTAGCTCCAGCGCGCCATCGCTATTGTTGTCACCGTAGTTCTGGCTCCAGTCTCCGTACACATCGAGCTTGAAGCGCTGGTTGGCCTGGCCGTCGAAGCTGACCTGTAATTGCCAGGTGTTGTCCGCGGTCAGGGTCATTGCACTGGTGCCCCAGCCGTTGGGGGTGCCACGGAACGACAGGCCGGGGAAGTTGCTGGCGGGGCCGCCGCTGCTGCCGCCGTCGCAATTGGCGACCTCGGTGACCTGCATGGTTTTGCTGTCGCTGTAAAAAAGGATTTCGTAACTTTTATTGGCGCCTACGGTGTAATCGGAAGCGGGGTAGGCCTCCTGCCAGTTGGCGTAGCGGTCAATCTTGAAGCGGGGGCCGCCGCCGGCGTCGCCCCCGGAAAATTGTTGGCAGGTTTTGTATTGGGTGCCGCTGACAAATGTCATGGCTTCCGGGGACCAGCTATTGGGCGTGCCGCGGAAATACCAGTCGGCACTGGCGTGCGCGCTGGAAAGTAGCAATGCGGTAAATATCAGTTTTGTTTTCATCGCTCTTTTCACTTTATTTTTTATGTGTTGAAAGGGGGCGGCCGAAGCCGCGCCCCTGTAGTGAAATATTTTTTGGTGCAGGTCTTTAACGCAAATAGACGCCGTCGCTGCCGATCTTGCCGGGGCCGTTCAGTACATAGACGCCGGCGGAGTGGGCTTTGACGGTAAAGCTGATGCTGCCGTTACTCACCTGGATCTGCGCACCGGTCACCGCATCGGTGTAGGTGCCATTGGGAATACCTGACACGCTGATGCCCTGGTCGCCACCGGCCGCCAGACCAACCACCGCATAAGAGTTGCCGGCACTGTAATTGCGCACAAAACTCATGCCCGCGCCCCACTCGTTAACCTTTTCCATCTGGCCTTTCTGCAATGCGGGAATGGCGTGTCGGATCTGGTTCAGGCGCTGGATATGCTTGTACAGATTGTGGTTCTGGGTGACCGCCAGGTTGTCCAGGTGCGGGCCGTAGTAGGCGCGCCCGGTCTGGTCGATGGTATCGTTGGACGACTGGATATCCTGCGGTAGCCCCGCCTGGAACATGATTTCCTCTCCGTAGTAGAGGGTGGGTATACCGCGAATGGTCCACAGCAGGTTGTAGGTCATGGCCGCATCCGACTCGGCACCGCCGAAGCGGTATTTAAAGTCGTTATCCGGGCCCACGTCGTGGTTCTGAAAGAATGTCACCAGTTCTGTCGGGTCGGCGTAGGTCCAGTCCATATCCAGCGCGCCCTTGATACCGCCGAAGCTGCCGCGGGTGACGTTGTCGCGGAAGGTAGAGAACAGCGGGAAGTCGATCATTGCGAAATCGGAATCTCCCTGCGGATTTCCCGGGTCACTGCCGGTGCGGGTGTACCACCAGGGACGAATCACCGCGGAAGCGTTGTCGTTGCCCAGTTCCGAGCCAAAGCCCAGACCTTTCACCAGTGCCTCACCGAAAACGAACAGCCCCGGCTTGTGCGCCTGCCAGTCGTGCACATAGCTCAGCAGTTCATCGCGCTCCACGTGTTTGACCGTATCCACACGGATGGCGTCTACGCCCATATCCAGATACTGCTCGATGGCGCTGTTCAGATAGTCCTTCACGTTCTGGTTGCCGGTGGCGAGATCGATGGTGTCGCCGGCCATATGTTTGCTCTGCAGGGCGGTGGGGTTTTCCCAGTCGCCGCCGGACATAAAGCCGTCCTGGTGATACCAGGCCGGGTCCAGGTTTTGCGCATCGATGCCGAAGAAGCGGTTGGGGTCGTAGCCCGCCAGCGGCACGGTGACACCGGTGTTCGGGTCGACGAGCGGCACTGTGCCATCCGGGTCAGCGTTGTGGCGGTCGCGGAACCACTGCGGCGCTACCGGGTTGTCGTTGTCGTCGCGGAAGGCGCTTTGGTAGTCGCCGAGATGGCCGAAGTAGGGGTCGTTACTGATCATGCCCTGGCTGCTGCCCTGGGGGACGTAGTACTTGATTGGCAGGTGGTCGATCCACACCTGGTTGCGAATGCCGTACTGGCTGGAGTGGTTCACCACCACGTCCTGAATGACTTTGATACCTTTTGCGTGGGCGGCGTTGATGAAATCCTGATAGGTGGCATCCGGGGATTCCAGACGCGGGTCAACCTTGGTCCAGTCGTAGGCGTGGTAGCCGTGGTAGTCGAGACCGCTGCGGTTTTCCACCGGTGGGGTGATCCAGATGGCGCTAAAGCCCAGGTCTTTGATGTAATCCAGCTGCTGGATCAGGCCCTTAAAGTCGCCGCGCCACTGCGGGTCACCGGGCATAATGCGGTCGCGGTTGTAGTAATTGTTGCCGGGGTCGCCGTCGTAGAAGCGCGCGGTCAGTACGAAGTAAATGGTTTCCGCACGGAAATCACTGCCGCTGCCCGACGACGAGCCGCCGGACGAACTGCTGGATGAACCTCCGGAGGAGGAGCCGCCGAGCGCCGTGGCGGTGATGGCCTGTGTGGTGGCGTCAAAGCAGATTGCGTAATCCGTGTTGGCATTTACCGCGTAGTCCCCCGTGGGGTAGCTTTCCGTCCAGTCGGCAAAGTGGTCGATCTTGAAGCGCGGCCCGCCGCCGGCATCGCCACTGGCGAAGCTCTGTTCGGTGCAGAAGTGACTGCCGTCGCTGCTGGTCATTTCAGTGGCCGCCCAGCCATTTGCGGTGCCGCGGAAATACCAGCTGTCGCCGCCACTGCCACTGCCACCGCTGCTGCTCCCGCCGCTACTGCTTCCCCCACTACCGCTTCCACCGCCACCCACCAGTTCATAGGTAAAGTCGCTGTCGTTGACCCGCAACAGATAGCTGCCGGAAACGCTGGTATAGATATCACCGCCGCCGATGTCGAGCAGGCCATCGCCGCCGTCGTCGCCATAGTTCTGGCTCCAGTCGCCGTACAGATCGAGTTTGTAGCGCTGGTCCGCCTGGCCGTCGAAATCGATCGTCAACTCCCAGGTGTTGTCCGCTACCAGTTGCAGGGCTGTGGTGCCCCAGGCGTTGGGGGTGCCGCGGAAATAGAGCGAGGGGAAATTGGCGGTGTAGCCGCCTGAGTCATCGCAACTGGCCACTTCGCTGACGGAAATACTGTGACTGTCGCTGAAAAAAGTGATCTCGTAATTGGTGTTTGCGCTTACGCTGAAGTCGGCAGAGGGGTAGTTTTCTGCCCAGTCGCCATAGCGGTCGATCTTGAAGCGGGGTGCGCCATTGCCGTCACCGTTGGCAAAACTCTGGCAGGTGTGGAATTCGTTGGCGCTGACTTGTGTCATCGCTTCCGCCGACCAGTTGTTGGGGGTGCCGCGAAAATGCCATTCCGCCGATGCGCCAGAGGAAAAAGCAGAAAGTAGCAGGCAGGGAATGACAGACAGCCGGGTTCGGCCGCCAGCCGGGTTCGGCCGCCAGATATGGGCTTGATCATCGCTGTATACCGTTATTAATTATTTTTTTATTGATCGAATTTTTAGCGCCCGGCGTCAGCCCTGTGCGGTACTGAATACCGGCGAGCGTATACAGGCTAAGCGAGTGATGTAACCGCGCGCATCCGCCCCCACTGGGGCGTAGTGGTCGTCCATTCGCCCCCCGACGCCACTGCACATGACGCTATCTGGAGTGTTTTCAGATTTGATTGAAATTTGATCTTGTGCGAAATGGAAATCTGAGGGCAAAGTCAGTTGAGGTAGAAAATACAGGTGCGGAGTGATGGCTGTCGTGGAAACCAGGGCACGGCACGACCCAAACTGTTATATGTCGTGCGGGCCCGGTACTATTCAGGGTACACCTCTGCTGGTGTAGATAACTAAACAATAAATACAAGGCAGTTAAAAATGGAGAAGATTGCATTTATCGGTCTCGGCAATATGGGCGGTCCGATGGCAGCGAATCTGGTGAAAAAGGGATTTTCGGTAACCGCGTTCGACCTGTCAGCGCCGATGCTGGAAAAGGCCGTGGCGCTTGGTTGTGTGAGAGCAGAGAATGCCCACGCCGCCATTGATCGCGCGGATGTGGTGGTGTCGATGTTGCCCCACGGTGAAGCGGTGCGCGCACTGTACCTCGGAGTACACGGCCTGTTGCAGTCGATGGCGGCGGGAACGCTTTTGATCGAATGCTCGACCATCTCCGCCAACGACGCCCGCCAGGTCATCGCCGCCGCCGGCGAGCGTGGTATTCAGGCCATGGATGCACCGGTCTCCGGTGGCACCGCGGCGGCGGCGGCGGGTACCTTGTCGTTTATGTGTGGCGGCGAGGAGGCGACACTGCAACGGGCGCAGCCGGTGCTCGACGCCATGGGCGCGAATATTTTCCACGCGGGCCCCGCTGGCAGTGGCCAGGTAGCGAAGATCTGCAACAACATGCTGCTTGCCATCCATATGATCGGCACTGCCGAGGCATTGCAGATGGGCGTGGATAACGGCCTCGACCCGAAGGTGCTGTCTGATATTATGCGGGCCAGCTCCGGTGGCAACTGGTCACTGGAAAAATACAACCCCTATCCGGGGGTAATGGACAAGGTACCGGCGGCGCGGGATTATCAGGGTGGTTTCTCTGTGGCGCTGATGCTGAAAGACCTTGGACTGGCGATGGACACCGCCGCCGCCAGTGCTTCGTCTACACCCTTGGGTGCCCTGGCGAAAAACCTGTATCAGCTGCACGGTGGTGATCCCATCAACCGGGCGCTGGATTTCTCCAGTATTCAGAATCTGTTTCGTCGTCCGGCGGGCGATTGAATCGCCGGTGCCTGCCATGGCTAGGCACCGGCGGGAATGGAGAACGGCTGGGAAAATCAGAAGTAGTAATCTTCCAGATCTATTTTTTCCCAGTCGTACACCAAACGGGTACCGTCGGTGGTAACAAGGCTCACTTTGTTCGCCACCAGGCAATCGGACCAGTCCACCCGGTTCAGATCCACCATCTCGGCACCGCCGTGCACCTTGACGATAGAATCCTCCCACGCCTGGTGACAGTAGCGGGGAATTTCTCCTTGAATCACCAGCTTATGGCCGAGATATTTCTCGTAGTTCAGTTGTGGCATCCGGTTCAGGTGAAACCGGTCTTCCTCTCCGATCAGAAAATACTTGCCGTTCTCCTCCATCAGTGTGCCGGTTGCTGTCAGCGGCTGCTGCGCCGGATTGGCCGCACAGCCCGCGAGGAAAACAAGCGGAAACAGAAAGCCTTTTCGAAAAAACATACTTATTACTCTTTAGTTATTTGTTACTAAAAAGTAACAAACGACGATTGCAGTAGCGTTGCAGTTTTGTTGCGTTGCATAAGCCTGATGGTGCTGCTTTTGAGGCAAATAATTGGTGTGCTGATTCTGTATCTGTTGATGACGTCACCTGTACCTTTGTTGGTTTGGACCGCGAAGACTGAGAGAGAGCGACTGTGGTAGCTCAAAATATAAGCGAAAATTTTTATTGCGGTATGACCGGTCGGTCTATACTCTGGTTGAGTCTCAAGGTGTATCAGCGTATCCCGTGGGATATCTCCGCTGGTGAGGCACTCGACACCGATCAAGGATATGGAGATAACGATGAAAAAAATGGTTCTTGGATCCCTTCTCGCTTCTTTGCTTTCCGCGCCGGTACTCGCGTATGAATCCGGAGAATTCCTATTGCGGAGCGGCGCAATTACGGTGAGTCCCGATGTGAATTCCAGTGCGCTTGCTCTGGGCGATGTAACGCTCGATGGCACTGCGGCAGATGTGAATAATGGCTCGGCTATAAGTCTCATTGGCACGTATATGTTAAACCAGAGCTGGGGGCTCGAGGTGATAGCGGCGACGCCGTTCAGTCATGATCTGAAAGTTTCAGGGCTTGGTGAGACATTTGACCTTGGCGAGACGAAGCACCTTCCTCCCACCGTTATGCTGCAATATTTCCCATTTGCTTCTTCATCCACCGTGCAGCCCTATGTAGGGGTTGGGTTCAATTACACCGTTTTTTTTGAAGAAAAAATCAGCGGTACCGCCAATGACATATTCGCTGATTTGGGAGCAACCGATTCCGCAGATCTCAAACTGAAGAATTCATCTGGCATAGCCGCAGAAGCTGGTGTCGACTTCTCTTTTGGGGCTGACAAACGCTGGCTGTTTAACGTGGCTGTCTGGTGGATGGACATCGACACCAAAGCCACAGTCGACATTCCTGGCGTGGGTTCGGTTACTGCGAATGTGGAACTTGATCCGCTGGTGTATGCCGCTGGACTGGGCTACCGCTTTTAACAAGCGCTTTTAAGATCGGGCCCGCAGTAGCAGAAGGTGCTTCACTGCGGGCTTATGTATGATAGCGGCGAGGCTGGTGGTTACGCTGCGTCGCTATTTTTTTCCTTGTGCCCATCCTTCAAGTGCAGGGCTACCTGCTTTTCCATGCCTTCCAGTGCGTACGCCTGACCGAAGCCTTTCACGTAGCGGCCCGCGCTTGGTTTCAATTCAAACAGGTGGAAGTCCTCCAGATTTTTCAGGTGATCCATCACCGGCCCGAACTTCTCGCGCAGCTGCTCGATACGCTCCTGCCACAGCGGCACTTCGCGCCCGATCATTCCCGCCTCCACATTGAACGTCACCCGCAAGCGCGCGAACGCCTGCTTGGTATCCGCCTCGTCCGCATTAAATATCACAGAAGCCTTACTGTGCGCTTTCAGATTGGCCGCGTGCTCGGAAAGATCGGAAATAAACAGGTAAAAATTGCCATCAGCGGCCAGAAATGGCGCTGTGCTGGCATGTGGGTGCCCCTCCGGTGTCAGGCTCGCCAGGTTCAGCAGCCTGCGCGTGGCGATAAAATCGCGCACCTCCGCCACCAGATCCGCGCCGTCGTTCGTTTTCGGTGACTGGTTATCTTGTTGAGAAATCTGCTGTTCGCTCATGTCTCAATTCCCCCTCAGGAATGCGCGGCACTGGCCGCCGCCAGTTGCTGCTTTAACTGTTTGAAACGCTCCACCTGTTCCGGAATCAGCTGACGCTCCGCGTCCCGGCCCAGAAATACCTTGAATACACAATTGCCACTGGGGGCGAGAAACACCATGGAGTGACTCTCCGCACCGCGGTGTGGTTTGCTCACCAGCGCCACTTCCACAATACCGTCCACCAGCAGATGGCCGTGGAAGGGGTTTTTGTGGTGCATGAAGTTGTAGTAACCGTGGGCGATGGTCCCCTTTGGGAACTCGCCCTTGAACTCGAACACCGAACCCTCGCTCTGCACGATGGCGGTAAGCTTGCCCCAGCTCGGGAGTTCTTCGATCAATTGCCAGACGGTTTCGCTACCCGCCAGCGAGGCCATTTCTGCCGGCAGGTTGGCGATGATCTCGCGCACACTCGTGTCGAGTTTTCCCGCCATCTGCTCCAGCGTGTAGCCGGATTCACTGGCGAGTAATTCCTGTACTTGTTGTTGCATAAGCAAATCCAAAATATCCGCAGCCACATACCCTGCCGAAGCGGCGGGTGCCATTGCGCAAACGATTGCCGACAGGTTGTTTGTGCGGTGGCACCCGCTGGGGGCGCTCAGGCCCAGCCAAATTCGGGTGATCCTGGTTGAAGTGCAATTGTTAGAAACGGTAGCTCGCAGACAGTTTAATGTTGCGACCCGGCATATACAGTTCCTGGAAGGCCACGCGGTATTCCTCGTCCGCGAGGTTGTCCAGCGCCAGGCCAAGTTTCAGGCCATTCATGTTGCCGGTGGCCGGTTCCCAGGTCACATAGGCATCCGCCAGGGTATAGCTGTCGAACTCGCGGGTTTCGGATTCCGGCAACTGGTCCTGGGCGGAAACCACGGAGGTGCGCAGGCCCGCTTTCAGGTCGCGCTGCAGGAAGTAGTAGCCCAGATCCAGCACCCACTTGTTTGCCGGGATATTGCCCAGGTAGCTGTCGTCGGCGAGATCGCGGCCCTCGGTCTGGCCGTAGGAGAGGCCGAGCACCAGGTCGTTTACCAGATAGGCCGCCGCGAGTTCAAAGCCTTTCAGTTCCGCTTCGTCCACGTTCAGGTAGGTGGTGTTCATGGGGAAACCCATCTGAGGGTGCGGGTTTATCACCAGCTGCTCGATGAAGTTGTCCACTTTATTGCGGAACACCGATGCGCTCGCACTCAGCTCGTCGTTGCTGCTGATAAGACCGCTGAACGCGAAATCCGCGCGCAACTCGGTGTTGCGGGCTTCCTCCGCTTCCAGCTCGGGGTTGGGGACGAAGGTGTTGCAGAAAGGGCCGAAGTAGCAGAAGTGGGTGCCCTGGGTGTACATCTCTTCGACACCTGGCGCGCGGAAGGCCTTGGCGTAGCTGGCAGTGAGGGTCATCCAGTCGGTGGCCTTGACAGCGGCGGCAATGGACGGGGAGACCGCACTGTCGTCGCGGGCGGAATCCGTCAGTTGCTGGCTCTTGGCCTCAAAGCGGTCGTAGCGCACACCGGGGGTGAGGGTGAATGTGTCGCCGAAGGTGAAGTCCGCCTGGGCGTAGAGGCCCAGCACGTCGGTGTCGGCGTTCAGATTGGCTGGACGGCTGTCGCCATCGCGCACGGTGGTCACATCGTCTTTGTACCAGTCCAGGCCGTACACCCACTCGCCGCCGAATCCCCGGGTTGCGTTGGTGATGGCGATACCGGTGGTCTGCACTTCGGTGTTGTCCTGCTGCCCGTTCTCACCCTGGGTCGGGCGGAATTCGTCGAACTGGGTGTCGTTGCGGTACAGCGTGAATTTGGATGTGTGTTTGCCTTCCAGCGCCTGTACCCAGTAGTTGGTGGTTACGTTCTGGTCGGTAATGTCGCGCTCTACAAGGGGAGAGCTGGTGCCTACATTGGCGTTGGGATTGGAGGGGACGTCTTCCTCGCGGTTGTTGTGGCGGATGGAGAGATCCACGCGCTGGCGGTCGCCCAGCTGGAAGCCGGCACGGGCGAGCAGGGCGGCGTTTTCGCTGGCGCTGTTGGCGAGTTCATCACCGCCGCCGATCTCCAGGTTGTCGTGGTCGGAAACACTGCCGTTTACCAGGTAATCAAGGTGGCCGGACTGGCCGTAGAGTGCGGCGCTGGTCTCGGTGGAGTCGCCGTTGCTGCCGAGCTCTTCTTTCAGGTAACCGCCAAAAGACTCGCCGCTGTTTAGAAGGTCGGAGGCGCGTTTGGTGGTCATCGCCACCACGCCACCGATAGCGCCTGAGCCCCACAGGCTGGAGGCGGGGCCTTTTTTCACTTCCACCTGCTTCAATAATTCCGGATCAACCTGGTAGGTGCCGCGATGTCCGGAATTGAAGTTCTGGCGAGCGCCATCGATGGTCTGCAACACACGCAGGCCGGACAGACCGCGGATATTGGGAGACTGGTTGGAATAGCGGGGGCCGCCTTCCACCTGCACATTAGGCTCGTATTTCAGCGCCTGGGCGATGGACTCCGGCAGTTGTTCTTCCAGTTGTACGCGCGTTACCACCACCGTGCGCGCGTCTTTTTCCGTGGCGGCCAGATTGCGCTCGGCGGCTACCACCACTTCGCCGAACTGGATGACCGGTTGCTGGCTGGTGGTGGTCTGCGCCAGCGCGCTGCTGGCGCTCAGCGTAACTACAGCGACAGCCAGAGGATGGAGAGTAAGCGTCTTGATTTGGCCCATGGCGGTGCCCCCTTGGTCTGGAAGTTGTTCGTTTATGGATAGCGACGGGTACGGTCGCGCCGAATGATAGTTATTGCGGAACGTATTGTAAATGCAAACTATTATCGTTTGATATTGAATCTGCAAGTTGGTAATCTCGCCGCGTTAACGGTTTAAGTGGGGCGCCCGTACCGGTTCCCCCAAAGAAATTCTGTGGCGCCGATCGGCGCGAACGAGGTTGGAGCGTGAAATTGCGCCTGACAGTGATGCTCATCGGCTCTGTTGCGCTGCACGCATGGCTTCTGTGGGCAATGCCAGCACAGGAGTTGCAGGCGCCGTCCGGTGCGGTGGCGTTGAAGCTGGGGCCGCTGAAGCTTGCGGCGGTGCCTGTGGAAGCGCCGTCGCGAGAAACACCAGCCGAGCCGAGTCCGATTGAACCGCCGGCGTTGGCGAACGCACCGGCAGCGCCAACGGCGGTTGAAAAAGTGGCTGAAAAAGAGCCGGCGAAAGAGCGCGGTGCAGCCAAAGAAATAGCGGCGAAGAAATCCGTGCCGGCCGACCCGCCGCTGGCACCCTCGTCCGATCGCAAGGCAGAACGCCATCCGGATTCCGAGATGGCGGTTGACGCAGTCGATGTCGCCACTGCCCCGCGAAGTGCGCAACAGAGTGTGGGCGAGGCGCCGGTACTGATCGAGCGACCGGCATTCGCCAGTCCACCCGGTGCGCCGGTGTACCCGGAACTCGCGCGCCAACGCCGTCAGCAGGGCACGGTGGTGGTGGAAGTACAGCTGGATCACACCGGCGCGCAGGTGGTGCGCCGGCTGCTGCACTCTTCCGGTGTCGACAGCCTGGATGAGGCGGCCCTGAAGGCGGTTGCGGGCTGGAAGTTTCTGCCCTACCGGGAAGGCGCGCGGGCGCGGCACTCCAGGGTGCGGTTGCCGATTCGCTTTTCCCTGTAAAGCATCGGTGGCGTTGCCCGAATAAAAAAGACCGTATAAACGAGACCGTATAAACAAGAGTGCAATATGTTCGAGCATCAAACCTGGTCTGAATTTTTCTCCCAGCTTGGCCCCATGGGCTGGCCGCTGCTGCTGGTGTCGGCGCTGGCGCTGGCGCTACTGGGGGAGCGTCTGTGGCTCCTGCTGAGCACCGCGCACCGCGGTATCAGCGGTTCCTTCAGACGCCTGCAGTGCACCGACGCATCCGGTTTGGACCGGCTGGCGCAGCAGTGCGAGCGTGAACGCGCGCTGGCGAGCCATGCCACTGCGCTGCTGCTGCGGCACCGCAATGCAGGCAAGCCACAGCGCGAGGAAATTGCCGCGGTGTGGCTGCAGGACCAGCGCCGCCAACTGCACAGCGGCCTTCGTTTGCTGATGGTGATCGGGATCATCAGTCCACTGCTGGGGCTTCTGGGCACGGTGCTGGGGTTGATCGGCATGTTCGCGGGCCTTTCCGGCAGCAGCGAGCCGGTGACCCCGGCGCTGCTGGCGGACGGTCTGGGCATGGCGCTCAGCACCACCGCCGCGGGTCTGATCGTGGCGCTGCCGGCTATCGCCGGCGCGCATCTGCTGGCGATCTGGAGTGACCGTGTGGTGGCGGACCTAGAGCACTTGTTCAATCGCGGCAACCTGTGGCTCGAAGGCCTGGATCCCTGCTGCAGGCGTCCGGACGCCTGCGCGCGCGAGGCCGTCAACCTGGCGGTACCGGCGCAGTGATCAATATCAATCCCCCGAGCCGGCGGGAATTTTCCCTGGAGACCCTTGCGCCGGACCTGACGCCGCTGCTGGACATCATCTTTATCGTGCTGGTGTTTCTGTTGCTCACCGCGAACATGCGTCTGGCATCGCTGCCGATGGACCTGCCGGCGAGCGAGCACGTCGCCGCGGCAATGCCGGCGGACCCGCTCGCGGTTTCCCTGTCCAATCGCGGCCCCGATCTGTGGGGCATCGATGATCGTGGCTACAGTACCCAGGCGGAATTTGAACAGGCGCTGATGGTGGCGCTCGCCGCAGAGCCGGAGCGCCCGGTGGCTCTGGCGTCCGACCGCAACGTGCCGGTGCAGCGCATGCTGGATCTGTTTGCGCTGCTGCAGAAGCAGGGGGTGGAAGTGGCGGAGATCGCCCTGCAACCCTCGGGCCGCAAATAGTCACTGACTCCGCAGTAACCCATTTCTATCGACGGGATTCGAACCATGAACCTTTCCAACCTCCAGGCGCTGAAGCGCACACTCTGTCGCGTTCTCTCCGCCGCGGCGCTGGTGCTGGCTGGCAGTGCCGGGGCTGCGACGCCCGAGCGGGTGATCAGCGCCGGGCATTCCATCACCGAACTGGTGCTGGCGCTGGGCGGCGGCGACAGTCTGATCGCGGTGGATTCCTCCACGCGTCTGCCGGCGGACTTTCGCCCGCTGCCGGTGGTGGGCTACTACCGCCAGTTGCCGGTGGAGGGACTGCTGGCCCAGAACCCGCAACTGCTGGTCGGGGGCGACCATATGGGACCCGCGAACACCCTGAAGCTGCTGCGGGATTCCGGGGTGAAAATTCTGCAATTGCCGGAGGCGGAAAACGGTGAGGCACTGCTGGCGAATATCGACCGCCTGGCGCGGGCGCTGGACAAGCCGGCGGCGGCCATCAAGCAGGCCGTTCAGGCACAGCTGCAGGCGCTGATGCAGGCGCGCACCGCCCTGGCGCAGCCGCCGCGTATTCTGTTCGTGCGTGCGCAGCAGGGGCGGGGATTGAAGGCCGCCGGCACAGGCACCAGCCCCGACAGCCTGATCCGCCTCGCCGCTGGTGTGAATGCGGTGGACTTTGACGGCTACAAGCAGCTGACGGACGAGGCGCTGCTGGAGCTGCGCCCGGACTGGATCCTGTTCTCCAGTGACCAGGCGGAGCAGTTACAAGACGGGACCGCCCTGCTGGAATGGCAACCGCTGCTGAAACTGACCCCCGCGGGCAAGCGCGGCGCCTTCTATTCGGTGGACGGTTATGCGCTGTTGGGGGGGATCGGTCTCGCGAGTCTCACTGAAGCGAAGAAGCTGAATAAAAAACTTGCCGGCCAATAAATCAGAGGTAACCCGCCGTTGGAATTTCGCCTGAGTGATAAACGTCTGCTGCCGGCGCTGGTTGCGCTGTTGCTGCTGGGAAGCGGTATCTCCCTTGCGGTGGGTGCGGTGACCATCGGCTGGCGGGATGTGCTCGCTGGCCTGGTGCAGTGGAGCTGGCCGGGCTTTCTGGAGCGGGATGTGCCGGAGCAATATGCACTGGTGCTCGGTGAAATCCGCCTGCCGCGCCTGCTGCTCGGCTTGATTGTCGGCGGTACGCTCGGGGTTTGTGGCGCGGTGATGCAGGGCATGTTTCGCAATCCACTCGCCGAGCCGGGGATCATCGGTATCTCTTCCGGCGCCGCCGTGGGCGCGGGCATCGTGCTGGTATTTGGTTCTGCGCTCAGTGTGTGGATGGGTGCATTACATGAGCGGGCGCAGTGGTTACTGCTTCCCGCCTTCGCCAGCACCGGGGCGATTTTTGCCACCTGGCTGGTGTATGTACTCGGTGACCGCGGGCGCTCGGTGGTGATGATGTTGCTGGCGGGTATTGCGATTTCCGCGCTGGCAGGCGCAGCCCTTGGCATGTTTGCCTATGTGGCTACCGATACCGCGCTGCGGGACATGACCATGTGGCAGCTGGGTTCCCTGTCTGGCGCCACCTGGACCAGTGTGCTGGTGACCGGACTTATATTCGCCATCAGTGCAGGCCTGCTCTGGTACCGTGCCCGCGATCTCAATGCATTGCTGCTGGGGGAATCGGAGGCGCGCCACCTGGGGGTGGACGTGATTGGCCTGAAGCGGCAGATCATCGTACTGAACGGTATTGCTGTGGGCGCGGCGGTCTCCGTGTCGGGGATCATCGGCTTTGTCGGGCTGGTGGTGCCGCATATCGTGCGCCTGCTGCGCGGGCCGGACCACCGCTTTCTGATCCCCTACAGCGCACTGCTCGGCGGCCTGTTGCTGACGGTGGCGGATACCATCGCGCGCAGTGTCTTCGCGCCGGCGGAAATGCCCGTGGGGATTCTCACCGCTCTGTTGGGAGCGCCCTTCTTTCTGTTCCTGCTGTGGCAACAGCGTCAGCAGATTTTTTAAGGGGGCGCAGGTGTTTTTAGAAATTTCCGATCTCTCGATTCGCTATCCTCGCGCGGCTTCATCACTGCTGGAGCGTATTTCCCTCGGCTTTGCCGGCGGTGAGGTCACCGCGCTACTCGGGCCCAACGGTTGCGGCAAGACATCGCTGTTGCGCGCCATCAGTGGAGAGCTGGATTACCGCGGAAATATCCGGTTGTTCGGCCGCCCGCAGGCGGACTGGTACCGCAGTCAGAGCGAGCACCGCGCCCTGGCGCGGCGCTACGGCCTGCTGGCGCAGCACTCCAACCTGAATTTTGCCTTCACCTGTCGCGAGGTGGTGCAGCTCGGGCTCGGCCCCGGCAGTCTGTCGCGGGCCGAGCAGGGGGAGCGTGTCGAGCACTTCATGCAGCGCGCCGATGTCTGGCACCTGCGCGACCGGCTTTTCCCGAGCCTCTCCGGTGGTGAAAAACAGCGGGTGCAGCTGGCACGGGTGCTCTCGCAACTGAGCCTCGCCGACCCCGGTGACGACAAGATCCTGCTGCTGGATGAGCCCACCTCGGCCCTCGACCTCAAACACCAGCACGACGTGCTGTCTCTCGCCCGCGAGGTTGCCGGCGAGGGCACCGCCGTGGTCGCCGTGCTCCACGATCTCAATCTCGCCGCCCGCTATGCCGATCGCATGGTGATGCTGGCCGATGGTCGCATTCAGGCCGACGGCGCGCCTGCGGAACTGTTGCAGCCGGAACTGGTGGAGCGTGTCTACGGTTACCGCGGGCGGTTGGTGGATGTTGCCGGTTATCGAGCCCTGCTATAACCCCGCCGGTAGCGTCACCGTCGCGAACCTGAACCACCGACCGGGCTCCGTCGAACTTGAATAAAACCCGGCGCTGAATTGAATTTGTTTCACGTGCACCCTTTGCACCGCGGCCATCCCCTTGGTGTACAATGCGCCGCTTTCTGGGGCGGGCCGGTCGCAAGCGGGTCGGTAAATGCCCTTGCCGAGATTATGCTTGCGCGATCTGCGCCTTATCCGAGGGAATACCATGTTTGATAAATCAGTCACTCTTGCCTCTTACGACGCCGAGCTGTGGAGTGCGATTCAGGACGAAGACCGCCGCCAGGAAGAACACATTGAGCTGATCGCCTCGGAGAACTACACCAGCCCGCAGGTCATGGAAGCCCAGGGCACCAGCCTCACCAACAAGTACGCCGAAGGCTACCCGGGCAAGCGCTACTACGGTGGCTGTGAGTACGTCGACAAGGTAGAAGCGCTGGCCATTGAGCGCGCCAAGGAGCTGTTCGGCGCAGACTACGCCAACGTCCAGCCGCACTCCGGCTCCCAGGCCAACGCCGCGGTCTACCAGGCCCTGTGCGCTCCCGGCGACACCGTGCTCGGCATGAGCCTGGCCCACGGCGGTCACCTGACCCACGGTGCCAAGGTCAACTTCTCCGGCAAAATCTACAACGCGGTGCAGTACGGCCTGAACCCGGAAACCGGCGAAGTGGACTACGAAGAAGTGGAGCGCCTGGCGCTGGAGCACAAGCCGAAGATGATCGTCGCCGGTTTCTCCGCCTACAGCCGCATCATGGACTGGGCCAGGTTCCGCACCATCGCCGATAAAGTCGGTGCCTACCTGATGGTGGATATGGCCCACGTTGCCGGTCTGGTGGCCGCTGGCGTTTACCCGTCCCCGATCCCCCATGCAGACGTGGTGACCTCCACCACCCACAAGACCCTGCGGGGCCCCCGCGGTGGCATCATCCTGGCCAAGGCCAATGAGGAGATCGAGAAGAAACTGAACAGCGCGGTATTCCCGGGCGGCCAGGGCGGCCCGCTGATGCACGTGATTGCGGCCAAGGCGGTTTCCTTCAAGGAGGCCATGAGCCCCGAGTACAAGGCCTACCAGAAAAAAGTGGTAGAGAATGCCCGCGCCATGGCCGAGACCTTCCTCGACCGCGGTATCAACATCGTTTCCGGCGGCACCGATGACCACCTGATGCTGGTGGACCTGATCGGCAAGGAATACACCGGTAAGGATGCGGACGAAGCTCTGGGCAACGCCAACATCACCGTGAACAAGAACGCCGTCCCCAACGACCCGCGTTCACCGTTCATTACCAGCGGTCTGCGTGTGGGTACCCCGGCCATCACCACTCGCGGTTTCGGTGTGGAAGAGACCAAGCAGCTCACCAACTGGATCTGTGACGTGCTGGACGCACTGGAGAAAGGCAATGCCGACGCGACCATCGCCGAAGTGAAAGCCAAGGTGCTGGAAATTTGCGCGAAGTTCCCCGTGTACAAATAAGTTCACGACCTTCGTCTCTGCGACACGGCACTAGAAAAGGCCCCATTTTGGGGCCTTTTTTCTTTTTCCCCTGCCGGAAGAGGAAAAAGGGGGCGGTGGCCTGTAAATCCCCCCACGGTTTCTGCTTTAATACGCGGCCTTGAAAAACCGAAGCGGATTTCAAGTTTGTGTCCGCTTTGGTATCGGGCGCGGATTTTGCACCCGGTAACTGCAGCATCAGGGATGTGTTGCGCATTCTGCGGCCCGTTTGAGCGCGTCGCTACTTTCGGGTCCAAGCGGTTTCAGGATTCGATGCTTTCGGTCGTGGCGGGACTGCCGCGCGAAGGCGCTGAACCCACCGTGCAGCCAGGCTGCAAATCGAGAGTAGAGCATGCGTCCAATATCCAGAGTATTGGTCACCCTGACCGCCGTTATCGGACTCAATTTCAGCGCGCAGGCGAGTGCGCAGACCAAAGAGCTGCACTTCGCCAACTGGTCCGAATCCATTGCCGAAGACACCATCGCCGACTTCGAGGCGGCCACCGGTATCAAGGTGCATTATTTCGAGTTCGACGACATCGAAGAGCTTGAAGAAGTCTGGCTGAAAGAGGGGCGTCGCTTTGACGTTATCGTCCCCGGCTCCGACAACATTCCCAAATATATCGCCGCGGGGCAGTTGCAGAAGCTGGACCGCAACCGCATCGACAACTGGTCTCAGAACGACCCCAAATTCATGCAGCGCATCGCGTTGTTTGACCCGGGCAACCAGTACGCGATTCCCTATCTGTGGGGCACGGTGGGCATTGGCTACAACGTGCAGGCGGTGAAAAAAGCCTTCGGCGGCACACTGCCGGAAGACAGCTGGGACCTGCTGTTCGAACCGGAAAATCTCGCCAAACTCGACCATTGCAACGCCACCCTGATGCGCTCACCGGAGGAGATCTTCGATGTCGCACTGAAATACCTCGACAAAGATCCCAATTCCATGAGCACCGCCCACCAGTACATGGTGGCGAACCTGCTCTCCAGGGTGCGCCTGCACATCACCGACTTCGATTCCGGCCAATATGTGGAAGACCTCGCCAGTGGCAAGCGCTGCATCGCCCATGCCTGGAGCGGAGACGTGCTGGTGGCCCAGCAGATGGCGGAGGAAGCGGGCAAGGATTTCGACATCCGTTACGTGATGCCAAAAGAGGGCTTTCCGCTGTGGATCGATGTGGTATCGGTGCCCGCCAATGCGCAGAACCTGGATGCCGCGTATCAGTTTCTGAATTACCTGATGCAGCCCAGCGTGATCGCGAATATCAGCAATGAAACCCAGTACGCCAACGCCAATATGGCCGCCCAGGAGCTGGTGGACCCGGAATTGCTCGGCAACCCCATCGTTTACCCCGGCCCCGAAGAAATCGAGCGCACCTGGATCCCCGCCGCCACCGACAACCGCGTGCTGGCCCTGCGCCACAAACTTTGGCAGCGGATTATCGAGCGCGAGGAGATCTGACCGGCAGATCCTCTGTGCATGGCGGGTGATTTGGCGCTGCAGGCCTAAATTTTCACCCTGTGGTAAACTGCCGCCCATTTTCCAAAGGGTCCACTCCCCATGCACTGTCCATTCTGCAGCGCGGAAGAAACCAAAGTCGTAGACTCCCGTCTCGTCGCCGATGGCGACCAGGTGCGTCGTCGTCGCGAGTGTCTGCAGTGCCACGAACGTTTCACCACCTTTGAAACCGCTGAACTCCTGTTGCCACGGGTCGTTAAGCAGAACGGCCATCGCGAGCCCTTCAACGAAGACAAGCTTCGCGCCGGCATCCAGCGCGCCGTCGAGAAGCGCCCGGTCAGCACCGAGCGGGTGGAAGCGGCCGTCGCCCAGATCAAGCATGCACTTCAGGCCACCGGCGAGCGCGAACTGCCCGCCATGCACATCGGTGAGCTGGTTATGGAGCAGCTGCGGGAGCTGGATCAGGTGGCTTTCGTGCGCTTTGCTTCCGTCTACCGCCGGTTTGAAGACGTCAGCGACTTCAGCGACGAGATCGAGCGCCTCAATACCCGCAAGGCCGAAAGCGAGGGGCGCGAATGACTTCTCGCGCGTTGAAGACTTCTGATGGGCTGAAGACTCCCCGAGAACTGATGGCCCGCGCCATCCAGCTGGCCGAGCGCGGTCTCTACACCACCATGCCGAACCCTCGCGTCGGCTGCGTGATCGCGGACGCGCAGGGCAATATTGTGGCTGAGGGCTGGCACCGGCGCGCGGGCGAAGGCCACGCGGAAGTGGAGGCGTTAAAGGATGCGGGTGAGAAGGCGAGAGGCAATATTGCCTACGTTACCCTGGAACCCTGCAGTCACAGTGGCAAGACCGGTCCCTGTGCCGATGCCCTGATCGCCGCCGGCGTGTCCAGGGTCGTGTACGGCATGGAAGACCCGAACCCCCAGGTCGGCGGCAAAGGGTTACAAAAACTGCGCGATGCGGGCATTGAAGTGGAAGGCCCGTTACTGGAAGAATCCTGCCGCGCGCTGAACCCCGGGTTTATCAAGCGCATGACCCTCGGCTTGCCGCTGGTGCGTTGCAAGTCCGCCATGAGCATCGACGGCCGTACCGCCATGGCCAGCGGCGAGTCCAAATGGGTTACAGGCCCCGCGGCCCGTGCCGATGTGCAGCGCCTGCGCGCACGCAGCTGTGCCATCGTCACCGGCGTCGACACCGTCCGCCACGACAACCCCAACATGAACCTGCGCCCGGAGGAAATGGGCCTGCCGGCGGAAGAGGCCGCCGCCGCAGCGCACAAGCAGCCCCTGCGGGTGGTGGTGGACAGCAAACTGCGCACGCCCGCCAAAGCCTTTATTTTGCAGGGGGACGCCCCCACATTGGTGGTCACTACCGAGGCGTCGGACCCGGAGCGGCGCACGCGCCTGCAGAAAGCCGGTGCCGAGGTGCTGGTGCTGCCGGCGGACAAAGAGGGACGTGTGCACCTGGGCGAGCTGCTGAAGGAGATGGCCCGCCGCGAGTGCAACGAAGTGCTGATCGAGAGCGGTGCGACCCTCTCCGGCGCTTTCATGTACCAGGGCCATGTGGACGAGATCATCGTCTACGTCGCCCCCAAAATTCTCGGCTCCAGCGCCAGGCCGCTGTTTGAGCTGCCGATTGACCGCATGGGCTCTATGCTGCCCATCACCATTACCGACATGCGCGCGGTCGGCCACGACTGGCGTATCACCGCGACAACCGACATAGAGCGCTGATGTTTACCGGAATCATTGAAGCTGTTGGCACCATCACCGGGTTGCAACCGAAAGGCGGCGACCTGCGCCTGCGGGTGCAGACCGGCAAGCTGGACCTGACCGACGTCAAACTCGGCGACAGCATTGCCACCAATGGTGTGTGCCTGACGGTGGTGGATTTACCCGGTGACGGCTACTGGGCGGACGTTTCCGCCGAGACCCTGGCGGTGGCGACCCTGAAAAACTGGAAGCTCGGCGACCGGGTCAATCTGGAAAAAGCGCTGACGCCCCAGACCCGTCTCGGCGGACATATGGTGAGTGGCCACGTGGATGGTATCGGTGAAGTGGTGTGGCGCAAAACCACCGCCCGCGCCGAGCAGTTCCGCCTGCGCGCGCCGGATGAACTGGCCAAATACATCGCCCACAAGGGCTCCATCACCGTGGACGGCACCAGCCTTACGGTGAATGCGGTCGACGGTGCCGAATTCGAACTCACCATCGTGCCCCACACCATCGCGGAAACCGTTATCGGTGGTTATCGGGCGGGAACGAAAGTGAACCTGGAAGTGGACCTGATCGCGCGCTACCTCGAGCGACTACTCTTGGGGGGGGCCGCGGCCCAGCCCAAAGGCGAAGGCCTGACCGTGGAATTTCTGGCCCAGCACGGGTTTTACAAGGCTTGATTAAGACGAAGTAGTTTGAACTGAAGCGGGTGATGCCGGGTAAAGCTTTGCGAGACCTTCCGCGAGAGGGACCTCGCGGAAGAGCCCCCATGGATGGGTTCACGGCGTGTCTCGCAAAGCTTTACCCGGCAGCAGCCGCGCCACGGGCTTTCGACGAAGTTCCGGTGCAGCTTGCGACATTTCAGATTTACCTTTCCGGTAGATCGAGTGAACTAGAGGTTTTATGGAACTCAATAGCGTTGAAGAACTGATCGACGATATCCGCCAGGGCAAAATGGTCATCCTGATGGATGACGAAGATCGCGAGAATGAAGGCGACCTCGTCATGGCCGCCGAACAGGTCCGCCCAGAAGATATCAACTTCATGGCCACCCATGCCCGCGGCCTTATCTGCCTGACCCTGAGTGCCGAGCGCTGCAAGCAGCTCGACCTGCCGCTGATGTCCCGCGAGAACGGCGCCCAGTTCAGCACCGCCTTCACCGTCTCCATCGAAGCCGCCGAGGGCGTTACCACCGGCATCTCCGCCGCCGACCGCGCGCGCACAATACGCGCCGCTGTCGCCCGCAATGCCAAACCGTCCGACATCGTTCAGCCCGGCCATATCTTCCCGATCAAGGCGCAGCCGGGTGGCGTACTGAGCCGCGCCGGCCACACCGAAGCCGGTTGTGACCTCTCCCGCCTCGCGGGCTTTGAGCCAGCCGCCGCCATCGTCGAAATCATGAACGAAGACGGCACCATGGCGCGCCGCCCGGACCTGGAAAAATTTGCCAAGGCCCACAACCTCAAGATCGGCACCATCGCCGACCTGATCAACTACCGCGCCCTCAACGAGAAAACCGTCGAGTGCGTCAACGAGCGCAAAGTGCACACCGAATTCGGCGAATTCAGACTGCGCACCTACCTCGACAAAGCCCGCCGCGAACGCCACTTCGCCTTCTGCCTCGGTGACTTCAAACCGGAAGATCCCACTCTGGTGCGCGTGCACGTCGCCAGCACCCTGCGCGACGTCTTCAGCCTGCGCCGCGGCGACGAGAAGTTCGCCCCCTGGACCTTCCGCAGCGCGCTGAAAAAAGTCGCGGAAGAGGGCAAGGGAGTTGTCGTGGTGATCTGCCACAACGAAACCACCGATGAAATCGAAGAGAGCATCGACTGGTTGATCAGCGGTAAGCAACAGCGCCCGAGCCAGGACCTCGTATACAAACAGGTCGGCACCGGCTCGCAGATCCTGCGCGACCTGAAAGTGCGCAAAATGCGCCTGATGAGCGCCCCGTTCAAATTCAGTGCAATTTCCGGCTTCGACCTGGAAGTGGAAGAATATTTGAACGCGGAAGAGATTTAATAAATCTGACGGGTAATTAAAACCTCAAAACTTCAAATCAAAGGCGGAGTGCCGGGGATACGTTTTCAGGAGCGTCGCAAACAGGATGTTTGCGCCGCAGCGCCCAGGGATGGGTTCACAGCGGTCCTGAAAACGTATCCCCGGTGCTCTGCCGCCGCCGCACCTGCTACGAAGCACTAGCATCTGACAGCGGGAAAAAATTAGAAAACGGAAGAAAAGATCATGAGCAATATCAACGTCATCGAAGGGGATTTCGTAGGCTGCACCGGTAAATTCGCCCTGCTGGTAAGCCGCTGGAATAGTTTTGTAGTTGAAAGCCTGAAAGACGGCGCGCTGGATACCCTGCGTCGCAAAGGCATCAAAGATGAAGACATCACCATCTACTATGCCCCCGGCGCCTTCGAGTTCCCGCTGGCCGCGCAAAAAATTGCCGAAACCAAAAAGTTCGACGCCGTGATCGCCCTCGGCGCCGTCATCCGCGGTGGCACCCCGCATTTTGAGTACGTCGCCGGCGAATGCACCAAAGGTCTCGCCCAGGTATCCATGAACACCGGCATCCCTGTGACCTTTGGCGTACTCACCGTAGACTCCATTGAACAGGCCATCGAACGCTCCGGCACCAAAGCCGGCAACAAAGGCTGCGAAGCCGCGGAAACCGCCCTCGAGATGGTCTCCCTGCTGGGCAAAATCTGATTGAGAAACGACTGAAATGACCGTAACCGCATCCGCCCGCCGCAAGGCCCGCCACTACGCCATGCAGGCGCTTTACCAGTGGCAGATGGCCGGCGCCAGCCTCAATGCCATCGAAGCCGAGTTCCATGCCGACAACGACATGAGCAAAACCGACGTGGCCTACTTTCGCGAGCTGTTCCACGGCGTGGCGAAAAACCTCGACGACATCGAAGGCACCTACGCCCAGTACCTGGACCGCAGCGTGGAAGAACTCGACCCGGTGTCCCGCGCCCTGCTGCGCATGTCCACCTACGAGCTGAAAAACCGTATCGACGTGCCCTACAAGGTCGTGATTAACGAAGCCGTCGCCCTGGCCAAGAAATTCGGCCCCACCGACGCCTTCAAATTCATCAACGGTATCCTCGACAAGGTTGCGGCGAAAGAGCGCAGTGTCGAAGTCAAAGCCGACAAAGGCTGACACCCGCCATGGCCGGGCCCGGTGAATTTGAGCTGATTCGGGAGTATTTTTCCTCTCGCATTCAAACTGGTGCCGAAAGCGCTTCATCGGGCGCAACATTCAAAAATGGTGTTGAACTCGGCATCGGTGATGACTGTGCTCTGCTGATTCCACCTGCCGGCAAACTGCTCGCCACCAGCGTGGATACCCTGGTGGCGGACGTGCACTTTCCCGCACATGCCGACCCCTATCGCATCGCCAGCCGCGCACTGAGAGTGAACCTCTCCGACCTCGCCGCCATGAACGCCGAGCCCCTGTGGTTTACCCTCGCGCTCACCCTGCCGGAGAGCAGCGCCGAATGGCTGGAACCGTTTGCGCGCGGACTTGCGGATACCGCGCGTTTGTTTGGCATTACCCTGGTCGGCGGTGACACCACCAAAGGTCCTTTGTCCATCACCATCCAGGTGACCGGCGCCTGTGATAAACCGCTGCGACGTGACGGCGCGAGTGAGGGAGATATTGTATTTGTCTCCAACGAACTCGGCGCGGCCGCCGCGGCGCTGCCCATCGTGCTCGGACAGATAAACGGGAGCGAGCAACAGCAGCGCTTGGCCGATGCCGCGTATTATTTTCCCGAGCCGCAATTTGGTATCGCCCGTGCCATTGGCAACTACGCCAGTGCCGCACTGGATATTTCCGACGGCTTGCTCGGTGATATCACGCATATCTGCAGCGCGAGTGAGCTCGGAGTAGAGCTGACTCTGGAAAAATTGCCGCAGGCGAAACTCGCCGGTGAAATTAAAGATACAGACGCACTTGAAACCGCACTCACCGGTGGTGATGACTATCAACTGTGTTTTACCGTGCCGGAAAAACATCTGGCGTTACTGGCGGCATTGAATTTGCCGATTACCGCCGTAGGCCGTATGACATCAGTGCAGGGTGTGCGCTGCCTGCTGAACAACGAGCCCTGGCTGCCGCGCGGCACCGGTTACCGGCATTTCTGAGCGGTGGAGAACAAAAGAATATGACCCCGACCTTTTCCCAGCTGTTGCGTAGCCCGGTGCTGTTCCTCGCCTTCGGGTTCGGCTCCGGCCTTGCCAGGAAGGCCCCGGGTACCTTTGGTACTCTGGCTGCGGTGCCGCTGTGGTACGGGTTGCAGTTTCTGTCGCCGATGCTGTATCTGGCCGTGCTCGTCGTTACCTTCGCACTGGGCTGCTACCTGTGCGGCGCCGCCTCCAAAACGCTTGGTGTGCACGACCACGGCGGTATCGTGTGGGATGAATTTGTCGGCTACTGGCTCACCATGTTCATGGCACCAGCGGGCTGGTTCTGGGCGTTGTACGGTTTTGTGCTGTTCCGCATTTTCGATATCGCCAAACCCCAGCCTATCGGCTGGGCGGACCGCAGAGTACATGGTGGTCTGGGGATCATGCTCGACGATATACTCGCCGGCATCTATGCCGCGCTGGTGTTGCAGGGCACGGCGTATCTGTTAACGATTTTCTGAGGCCGGATGCTCATGAAACTGCATTTGCCGCTGCTCGCGTTACTTCTGGTTGCCGTATCGCCGTTCTCCGTTGCTCAGGACGTGCGCCTGCAGGCGATTTTCGGCACCAGCGCCATGTTCGAGATCGACGGCAGACAGCGGTTGTTAAAGGCCGGCAAAACTTCACCGGAGGGCGTGAAGCTGCTGTCGGTTACCAGCGACTACGCGCTGGTAACGGTTGGCGGGCGCGAGCAGAAGCTGACGCTGGCGGCGCCGGTAGCGGCGAGCTATGCCACGGTGGAGCGGGCGGAAGTCCGCTTGAGCCCGGACAGCCGCGGTCACTACAACACGGTGGCGTGGATCAATGGTCGTCGGGTGGATGTGATGGTGGATACGGGCGCGACCAGTATTGCGTTCAACTACCCCACTGCGAAAGACCTGGGGCTCGATCTTGCCCAGGCGCAACCCATGGCGGTGTCCACGGCCAGTGGCGTGGAGCGGGCCTACCGCCTGCAGTTGAGCAGCGTCACCATCGGCGGGATCACCGTGCACAATGTGGACGCGGCAGTATTGGGCAATGATTTTCCGCGAGTGACCCTGCTGGGTAACAGTTTTTTAAGCCGCGTGGATATGCAGCAACAGGATGGCCTGTTACTGCTGCGCGCGCGCGATTGATGACATACATTGATGGATCGTGAGGTATCGGTTTGACCATTCGCTATGTGGAATCCTCCAAGCTGCCCACTTCCTGGGGCATGTTCAAGATGCACGGTTTCGAGGAAGTGGAAACCGGCAAGGAGCATGTCGTCCTGTCCATGGGCGACCTGGATACTGATGAGCCGGTACTGGCCCGTATTCACTCCGAGTGCCTGACCGGTGATGCGCTCTTTTCCCTGCGCTGCGATTGCGGCGCACAGCTGCAGTACGCCCTCCACCGGATTGCCACCGAGGGGCGCGGCGCGGTCTTCTATCTGCGCCAGGAAGGGCGTGGTATCGGTCTGCTGAACAAGATCCGCGCCTACAAACTGCAGGACTGTGGGGCGGATACGGTGGAAGCCAATGAGCAGCTGGGCTTCGGCGCAGATATGCGGGACTACTCGATCCTGAAGCCGATGATCGAGCACCTGGGGATCAAATCCATCCGCCTGATGACCAACAATCCGCGCAAGGTGAAGGCGTTGCAGGATCTGGGTGTGGAAGTCACCGAAAGGTTGCCACACCAGAGTGGCCGCAACCCGCATAACCTGAATTACCTGTCCACCAAGAAGGGCAAGCTCGGACACCTGCTGGAGGATGACGGACATTCTGACCAGTAAGGGGCCGTAAGGGTGTGGGCTCGCGGCGCCTGCTGCCGTCATAAATCCTTCACAAAACCGTCACCCGGGAGAAACCATTCAACGCCATTCTGTGCTGGAGCAAGGCGCTGATCCCGCGGATTGCCAGGGAAGGGCAAAACAGTCAGGTACGGAACGGCGGGATCAGAGAGTGCGTCTATACTCAATCTATCTGAGCGCTGAAGGTCGAGAAAGGTGATGTACCCACAGCGATCCGATATCAAGGCCGGCTATATGCCGGCTTTTGTTTTTTCTGTGCCGGAATTGAAAATGACGTCCATGTCATTTCCAATTCCGACGTCGTCAAAAAACGCCGACGCAGAAGCGTCGTTCTGCCGGGTTTCTGACGGCTCGCGCGGACCTGCACGGCCATGCACTTCGTTGGTCGTCTGCTACGTTCAAACTATTGCGGTCGGCGGGGTTGCCTGCTAGATTGCGCGAAATTCCACCAGCGGAGGATTGTTGATGATTGTATCCAAGCCCCGCCGGGCCAGCCGCGACTGACATCGCCTCCTGCCCGGCAATTTTTCTTGTCGGGTTTCCCCGAAGATTGGAAACCCTTTCCGATACTGCCCAGACAGTGGGCACGATTGACGTGCGCCTGCGTGGTTGAAAACGCAGAGCACCATTGAGGGTTCAGAACCTTGAGTAAATCCCTGATTTCACGCCGCCCGCTATTTCGGCGCGGCGCTTCCAATGGCGGCCAGGAAAAAGCCGTCAACACACAAACACCTCTGCGCGCCCGCGGCTGGAAACCGTTCTTCCAGCAGCAGTTGTCGCTGGACGAATTAGTGTGTTGTGAGCCTGTGCGGGTGATGGCGGTACACCGCAGCCAGATAGAGGTTTCCGGCGAGCACGGTGACGAAGTGATACTGGTCAACGGCCCGCTGTTTGAAGAGGCGCAGGAGAAACCCACTGTGGGCGACTGGCTCCTGCTCGAACGCGACAGTCGCAAACCTGTTCGTCGCCTGGAGCGCAGCAGCCTGTTCCGGCGTATGGCACCGGGAGCCAAGCAGGTACAGTTGATCGCGGCGAATATCGACAATGTACTGATCGTCACCTCCTGCAACCACGACTTCAATCTGTCCCGCATCGAGCGCTACCTGGCACTGGTGAAAGAGGCCGGTTGCCGCGCCTGTGTGGTGCTGACCAAGTCCGACCTGGTGGACGAGCACGAGCAGTACCGCGAAGCGTTGAAAAGCTACCGCGACCTGCCTGTGGTACTGGTCAACGCGTTGGACCGCGAAAGTGTCGAGCCCCTGCGGGAATACTGCCGCAGCGGTGAAACCCTCGCACTGCTCGGTTCCTCCGGTGTTGGCAAGTCCACCCTGTTGAACAGCCTCGCCGGAACGGAACTCGCTGCCACTGCCGGCATTCGCGAAGACGACAGCAAGGGCCGCCACACCACCCGCCACCGGGCGCTCTATGCCATACCCGATGGTGGCTTGCTGCTGGACAGCCCCGGTATGCGCGAACTCGGCCTCGCCGACATTGGCGAAGGTCTCTCAGAGGCGTTTTCCGATATCAGCGAACTCGCCGCCCAGTGCCGCTTCGCCGACTGCGCCCACGAAACCGAACCCGGTTGCGCCGTGCGCGCGGCGATGGATGCGAATGAGCTGGACGAGCGACGGGTGCGCAACTGGCGCAAGCTGGAGCGGGAGGTCAAACGGAATAGCCAGACGTTGGCGGAAACCCGCGCGGAAGAGCGGGCATTCAGTCAGTTAGTGCGCAAAGTGGGTGGGCAGGCGCGTTCTAGAAAAAATGGAGACCACTAAACGCACGCTAATGTCGAAGTGTAATTCTTGAGTGCGAAGGCAGGGTGCCGGGTATCTTTGTTTCAGGAGCGTCGCAAGCAGGGCCGACGGCGCCGCATTGAAGCGGCCGGGCCCACTTGCGGGTATTCATGGCGGTTCTGAAAACAGATACACGGTGCCTTGCCGCCACTGGACCCGCTTCAAAACCACCAAAAATTTAATTGAGTGCCGCTTGGCCCGTCGGATTACTCGCGGGAACCGTCTGACTGATTTCTCCACCCTGAGATTCAATCCATTTATTCATCCTGGTTTCCAGCACATTCAAAGGCAGTGCGCCGGCGCCCAACAGCACATCGTGGAAACGACGGATATCGAAATTGTTCCCTAGTGTCTTCTCCGCGCGCGCGCGGATTTCCTTTATCTTCAACTGGCCCAGTTTGTAGGCCAGCGCCTGCCCCGGCCACACCAGGTAGCGATCCACTTCCACCACAATATCGTGCTCCGGTTTCGGGCTGTTCTCCATGAAATAGGCGATCGCTTCGTCCCGGCTCCAGCCCAGCTGATGCATTCCCGTATCCACCACGAGCCGCACTGCACGCCACATATCGTAAGTCAGCGCCCCGAACTCGCTGTACGGATCTTTGTACAATCCGAGATCGTAGCCGAGGCTCTCAGAATACAATCCCCAGCCCTCGACGAAGCCTGTGTATGTTTTCAGGCGGCGCAACCGGTGAATATCCTTTTGCTCCTGGGCCAGCGCAATCTGCAGATGGTGTCCCGGCATTGCCTCGTGGACCGTCAGCGCCTCCATTTCCCAGATTGGGCGGCTTTTCAGATCATAGGTGTTCGCATAAAACACACCCGCGCGCCCTGCGTCGGCGGACCCGGGTTGGTAGTACGCTGTGGTCTGGGATTTTTCCGAGTAGGCGGGGATGGGCTTTACCCCGTAGGTCAGGCGGGGCAAGGTGCCGAACAATGCCGGTAACTCACCATCTATACGTTTGGCGATATCCCGATAATTTTTCAGTAACTCTTCCTTGCTCTCGTAGTAAAAGCGCGGATCGGTGCGCAGGAATTCATTAAACTCCTTGAGGCCTCCGGCAAAACCAATCTTCTTGATGACCGCGTTCATCTCTTCGCGAATACGGCGGACCTCCATGAGTCCGATACGATGGATTTCTTCCGGACTCAGTTCGGTGGTGGTTTTCTCGCGCACCTTGTGCGCGTACCAGCGCGCGCCATCTTCATTTTTGGTAAATGCCGTTTCGGTATTTGCCTTGGGAATATATTCCCGCTCCACGAATTCCGCGAACCCCTGCCATCCCGGGATCAGCGCTTTCTGGTAAATAGTCAGTGCGCGTTGACGCAGGCGCGCCTGATGCGCGGCGGGAATGCTCGCGGGCATTTCATAGAATGCTTTCAACAGCGGACTCTGCTGCGGATCGGAGGGGATCAGTGCACGGATTTGGCCGGGCAGGTCGCGCAGGGTAATCTGCGGTGGTGTCAGGTTCTGGCCTAGCCCCTTCTCCATCAGAATCTGAGTTTGCTCAATCAGGTCCGGAAGTTTGTCCAAACGCGTGAGAATATTTTCATAGTCTGCGGGGTTGCGTCTGGGCATGGCATTCAGCACTCCGGGCACGCTGCGCTGGATGCCGCTCATATGGTTTACCGGCAGCAGGTGCTCTGGGAACTGGTAGCCGCGGACCTGCAGTAGCAGGTCTTGGTACAGTAACTGGTAGTCGAGTTTTTCGCTTTCCGGAAGTTTGTTTTCATCGATGTGACGGCTGGCGGCGAGCAGGTCGCGGGTTTGGCCTTTGCGTCGTTCTATGCCTTTGATGGTCTGGTCGGTCCAGTTATGTTCTACCCCACGGTAACCCTGGTAGGTGGCGGACTCGGGGTAGCTTTCCATGATCCAGCGGTAGCGCAGGTCCTGAAGGGCGCGGAGCTTTTCACTGGCATCTTTTTTGGGGAGTGCGTTCAGATCCTTTTCAAAGGATTTCTGATCCATGGCCTGGACGTTGAGGCTCGCGGCCAGGATGGCAGCGG
The DNA here is from genome assembly GCF_002959965.1 of Microbulbifer pacificus. NCBI lineage: Bacteria > Pseudomonadati > Pseudomonadota > Gammaproteobacteria > Cellvibrionales > Microbulbiferaceae > Microbulbifer > Microbulbifer pacificus. The sequence continues at coordinate 967,147 of NZ_PREV01000026.1, read as the reverse complement.
ATAATCCGAAGGATCTAGAGTTCAGGATTTTTTTGAAAGAAGTGGGGAAAAGCATGGTACTTCCTGTCTCTGATTGTTCTATTTGTAAATAATTTTTGAATTCGGAGCGCTTAACTCAAATGTTAAGGCGGAGCGCAGGGTGGGGCATTTGGAAACCGTCGCAAACAGGGATGTTTGCGACGGAGCGTACAGGGATGTATTCACAGCGGTTTCCAAATGTCCCACCCTGTGATCTGCCGCCACGGAACTCTATTCGGAGCACCGAGACTGCGCTCCGTTCTGGCGGCTGTGGCGGCCGGTCACCGAGGATGGGTTTTCAGGACCGCTGTGAATACATCCCTGTACGCTTCGTCGGCAACGTCCCTGTTGCCGACGATCCTGAAAACCCATCCTCGGTGCCCGGCCTTCGATTCTGATTTTGTGCTTCGTTAGTTTTGTATTTGCGTGAGCTTTAGCTTTAGATCGCAGCGGCCTGGCCGTTGAAGTTGTCGTTGGCCATGGCTTCGATTCTTTTGCGGATCTGCTCTTCGATACCTTTGGCATCAAGGCCGATTTCCGCGAGTAGTTTCTGGTGTTTGCCGTGTTCGATGATCTTATCCGGCAGGCCCAGCTGCAACAGTGGAACAGGTCTGATTCTCTGGTTGAGATATTCTGAAACCGAGCTGCCGGCGCCACCGGCAATCGTGTTTTCTTCCAGAGTGACCAGCAGATCGTGGTCGTCCGCCAGGCGGTCAATCAGCTCCTCGTCCAGCGGTTTTACCCAGCGCATATCCACCAGCGTCGCACCGAGTCTTTCCGCCGCCTCGCGCGCCGGTGTCAGCAGGGTGCCGAAGCTCAGGATCGCCACATTAGCGCCCTCTCGGATTATCCGCCCCTTGCCAATCGGCAGCTCGCGCATGGCTTTTTCGATGTCAGCACCCGGGCCGGTACCGCGCGGATAGCGCACCGCGGCGGGGCCGTTGTGCTGGTAGGCGGTGTAGAGCAGCTGGCGGCATTCGTTCTCGTCACTGGGGGCGGCGATCACCATATTCGGCAGGCAGCGCATAAAGGTCAGATCGAAGCTGCCCGCATGGGTGGGGCCGTCTTCGCCGACGAGGCCGGCGCGGTCGATGGCGAAGGTCACATCCAGGTCCTGGATGGCGACGTCGTGCACCATCTGGTCGTAGCCGCGCTGCAGGAAGGTGGAGTAGATCGCTACTACCGGCTTCTGGCCTTCACAGGCGAGGCCCGCGCCGAGGGTGACCGCGTGCTGCTCGGCGATGGCCACATCGTGGTAGCGCTCGGGGAAGCGTTCGGCGAACTCCACCATGCCGGAGCCTTCGCACATCGCCGGAGTGATTGCGATGAGTTTGTCGTCCTGCTCGGCTACATCACACAGCCACTGCCCGAAAATGTCCTGGTATTTCGGCCCCTTCTTCACTTCCGGTACCGCCACCTGAACCTTGGGTTCCGGCTCGAGTTTATTCAGCGCGTGGTAACCCACCGGATCTTCTTCCGCCGGGCCAAAACCCTTGCCCTTGGTGGTGACGATATGCAGCAGCTGCGGGCCGCGCTGATTGCGCAGGTTGCGCAGGGTGTGCACCAGGTCCTGCATGTTGTGGCCGTCGAGCGGCCCTACATAGTTGAAGCCCAGTTCCTCGAACAGCGTGCCCGGGGTGATCATGCCCTTTACATGCTCTTCGGCGCGACGCGCCAGCTGCCAGGCTTTGGGAATCACCGACAGCACTTTGCGGCTGCCCTCGCGCATGTTGAGGTAGGTTTTACTGGCGAGTATGCGGGCGAAGTAGGTGGCGAGGCCGCCCACATTCTTGGAAATGGACATGCGGTTGTCATTCAGTACCACCAGCATGTCTCGGCCGGTGTGCGCCGCGTGGTTCAGAGCCTCGAAGGCCATGCCTGCAGTCATCGCGCCGTCGCCGATCACCGCCACTACCCTGCGCTCATCCGGTGAGCCCAGGGCCATACCGAGCGCCGCGCTGATGGAGGTGCTGGAATGCCCGACGCCGAAGGTGTCATAGGGGCTTTCACTGCGCTTGGGGAAGCCGGACAGACCGCCCTGCTGGCGCATGCTGAGCATCTGCTCGCGTCGGCCGGTGAGAATTTTGTGCGGGTACGTCTGATGCCCCACATCCCAGACCAGGCGGTCTTCCGGTGTGTTGTAGATGTAGTGCAGGGCGATGGTCAGCTCGACAACGCCGAGTCCGGCGCCGAAGTGGCCGCCGGTCTGTCCGACGCAGTAGAGCAGGTATTCACGTAGCTCGGTGGCCAGTTGGGGCAGCTGTTTTTCCGACAGGGCGCGCAGCTGGGCCGGATCGTCGATCTGGTCGAGTAGCGGCGTGTGTGGGCGCTGGCGGGGTATCTGGTCGAACATCTAGGGTCCTGAATTCGGGCATTTGGGCCCGTTTTCCGGTGCGGCCTGGCAGTGGCAGGCGGCATTGGGCCCAAAGTATCAATTGCAACTGATAATGGAAGGGGATTGTATGCCCACGGGCGCGAGATTGCATCCCAATGGAAGGCGGCTTCGACTTGCACTGTGGCGCCAGATCGACTGGTACGGCTTTTTGAAATCGGGCTAGGCGCCCCGTCTCAATACATCCATGTACACTCCGGCGGCGACGGCCCGGCCGTTCCATGTATTCACGGCGCCTGCGGCCCTGTCGCCGACGGTTTCAAAAAGCCGTGCCCGCCGTTCTGGCTTCGATTCGGGAATTTTTACTGCGCAAGCAGTCAGTGATCCCGATGGACTATATAGTCCGCCAGCTGCTGCAGTACGGCGGTGTTGCCGCCCAGTTGCGCCAGGGCATCGCTGGCTTCGCGGTGGAGTTCATCGGCTTTGGCGCGGGCGCCGTCGAGACCGAGCAGGGAGACGTATGTTGGCTTGTTGCGGGCGGCATCGGCGCCCTGGGTTTTGCCCAGTGTTTCGGTATCTGCGGTTACGTCGAGAATATCGTCCTGCACCTGAAAGGCGAGGCCGATGGCCTCGGCGTAGCGGGTGATGGCGGCAAGCTGGGTTTCATCGGCGCCGCCAATCAGGGCGCCCATTCTGGCGCTGGCACAGATCAGGGCGCCGGTTTTGAGGCGATGCATCTGCTTCAGTTGTTCCAGTGTCAGGGACTGGTCTACCGCGGCGAGGTCGATGGCCTGTCCCGCGACCATGCCGCGGGCGCCGGAGGCGTGGGCCAGCTCACTGACCAGGCGGATGCGCAGTTCCGCGGGCAGTGGCGCGCGGCCGAGGAGTTCGAAGGCCTGGCACTGCAGGGCGTCACCGGCGAGGATCGCGGTGGCCTCGCTGAACTGGATATGGCAGGTGGGGCGGCCGCGGCGCAGGTCGTCGTCGTCCATGGCCGGCAGGTCGTCGTGCACGAGTGAGTACGCGTGTACACATTCCAGGGCGGCCGCGGTCTCATGGCTCTGGCCGACGGATCCCGTCCCGCCCAGGGCCTGCGCGGCGGCGTACACCAGCGCCGGGCGCAGGCGTTTGCCGGGGCCGAGGGCGGCGTAGTTCATGGCGGCGAACAGGGCATCGGCATTGGACTGGTCGGCCAGCGCAGCTTTCAGCGTCTGTTCGACCTGGAGGCCAGAGGATTGCAGGAAGGCTTTGAGTTTTGCTGGCATCGCGACCGCGGGGGTGGCAGGAGTGGAAGTGCTCACTTACTCCGCATCTCCAGGGTAATCATCGTGCGCATCGAAGGGCAGTTCCTGAATTTTGCCGCCTTCCTCTTCCATCAGCACTTTCACCTTCTGCTCGGCGCTTGCCAGCTTCTGCTGACATTCGCGCGTGAGCTTCACGCCCCGCTCGAAGTCCGCCAGCGCTTCGTCCAGCGGCAGGTCGCCGCTTTCCAGGCGCTCCACCAGCTGTTCCAGTTCTTCCAGTGCGCTCTCGAAGGTAGCGGCTTTCTTTTTGGCGGCCATGGTGTGATCCCGATAAATAGCTTGGGTAGGCAATTGCGGGCAACCTTAGCGGCTGTGGGGTAGAGGGTCAATTGGCGGGGAGGAGCGTCGGTGCGCGTGCCCCCTGCGACAATTTGGCGCACTTGTGTCCGGGAGGATTCCGGTAGCATTTCCGGGTCGAAAATAAACGCCACACAAGGAAGATGCCGTGCGCTCTACGATCGCGCTGTTGTTCAGCCCTCTCGCCCTGAGTATGTCTGCGGCGGTGCAGGCTGAATCCGACCGCCACACCGACAATGCCCTGGAACAGGTGATTGTCACGGCCACCCGCGAGGCCAAGGCTCGCTCTGAGCTGGCGGAGTCCGTCGGTGTGATCGGTGAAGCGGAGCTTGAACAGATCGCGCCCGCACATCCTTCCGATGCACTGAACCGGGTGGCGGGAGTGCATGTGAACAACCTCGGCGGGGAGGGGCATATGACGTCTATCCGCCAGCCCATTTCCACCTCCGGGGTTTATCTGTTTCTGGAAGACGGCGTCCCCACCCGCCCCACCGGGTTTTTCAATCACAACGGTCTGTACGAGATCAATGTGCCTCAGAGTGCGCAGTTGGAAGTTACCAAGGGGCCGGCATCCGCGCTGTACGGCAGCGATGCCATTGGTGGCGTGATCAACGCGGTCACCCGCGCCGCGCCGGATACCGCAGAAGTGAGTCTGAACGGCGAACTGGGTGCGGACGGCTGGCGGCGGACGCTGATTTCCGGCGGCAACAGAATCGGTAGCGGCAGTGCCTTGCGTGTGGACATCAACCGCACCGAGAGTGAGGGTTTCCGCGACGAGGCGGAATACACCCGCACGTCCCTGAGTGGGCGTCTCGACAGCAAACTGGGGGAGGGGCTACAGAGTAAAACCGTGCTGTCCTGGTCCTCCATAGACCAGAGTGGTGTCTCCGGCCTCGAGGAAGAGGACTACCGCAACCATGTGGAGAAGAATCTCTACCACGGTGATATCGGCTACCGTGAAGTGGAAGCCCTGCGCCTGTCCTCCGAGTTCGCCTACACGCCGAATGACCGCAGCCTGATCACCGCAACCCCCTTCCTGCGCCACAACAGCATGGTGATGATGCCGAGCTGGATGGTGACCTATGACCCGAATATCCGCGATACCGAGTTCAGCTCCTACGGCCTGCTGCTGAAATACCGCCGCAACTTCGATCGCGGTGAGATGATCGTGGGAATAGATACGGATTACACCCCCTCGGAGTACGCCGAAGAGCGCATTGCGGTCCGCCAGGAGGGCGAAATTTTTACCGACTATCAGCGCACCGGCGTGCTCACCTACCACTTCGACGCCGAACAGACTTCCATTTCACCCTACCTTCACGGTGAACTGGAAGTGAGTGATCGCTGGCGCCTGAGTGCGGGCCTGCGCTATGACCTGTTCCGTGTGAAATATGAGGACCGGCTGGATACCCCCAACACCGACGTCTCCCACTATCGCCCGGACTCCCAGTCGCGGGACTACGGTAACCTCAGCCCGAAGCTGGGGGCGGTGTACCAGTTTGCCGACAGCCATCAGCTTTACCTGAGCTACCGTCACGCCTTTCGTGCCCCCACCGTGGGCACCCTGTTTCGCCCCGGTTCCACCCAGGACACCACCGAATTGGACCCGGTGACCAGTATCAGCCGGGAGATCGGCCTGCGCGGTCTGTTGGCGGAACGGCTCAATTACGAGCTGGCGGTGTACGACATGACCACTGAAGACGACATTGTCAGTTACATCGAGGATAACGACCGCAAAACCACCAATGCCGGCGAGACCAGCCACAAAGGGGTGGAGTTGAGCCTGCAGGCGCCGATCGGAGACTCCTGGCAGCTGGGTATTTCCTGGGCGGTCATGCGCCAGCAGTACCGGGATTTCTCCTACGTCCTCAGCCGGTTTGATCGCGGCTGCTTCTGTATGGTCAGCGAGAATCTGAACTTCGCCGGCAACGACATCAGCGGCGCGCCGGAAAATCTCGGTAACGTGACCCTGGCCTATACACCGGCGTGGCTCGCGGGCCTGCGTATGGAGCTGGAGTGGTCCCATATGGGCAGCTACTTCACCGGCGAAAGCAACTCCCAGAAATACGACGGCCACGAGCTGTTGAACCTGCGCGCCACCCATGATTTCAGCGACGATTTCTCGGTGTACGCGCGCCTGTCCAACCTCACCGACGAGCGCTATTCCACCTACACCTCCAACCAGGTGGGCGACGAGGACCTGAGCTACCGCCCGGGCCTGCCACGCTCCCTGTTCGCCGGCGTGCGCTACCGCTTCTGACGCTGAATAACTCTGAAGAGAAAACGATGAATCTGAAAAAACAGTGGCTGGTGTGGCACAACCGACTGGGCTGGTGGGCGCTGACGGGTATTTTGATCTGGGCGCTGTCTGGTATCTGCCACCCGATGATGGCCTGGTTCGGCCCGCAGGCGACGAAATTCTTCCCTCCGTCGATCCACCTGCAACCCGCGGAACTCGCAGGACTGCCGCAATTGCTCGGCGATTCCGGCAAGATAGCCGGGGCGAAAGTGGTGAAAGTGGTGCCGTCCGCAAGCGGACCGCTGCTGCAGGTCACCGACAGTGAAACCGACCCGCGCCGCTACTACCGCGTGAACGATGGCAGTGAAGTGATCGACGGCGATATGGCGCAGGCGCGTTGGCTGGCGGGCTATTACAGCGGTCGCGGTGGCGACCGGATTGCCGATGTACAGTTGCAGACCCGCTTCGACAACGATTATCCCTCGGTCAACCGCCTGCTGCCGGTGTACCGGGTGACCTATCACGGCCAAGACAACCTCACCCTGTTTATCCACACCGAAACCGCCGCGCTGGCGTCCATGAGCGACAGCCGCAAGTCTGTATTGCAGGGTATTTTCCGCCAGTTGCACACCTTTGCCTGGCTGGACGATCTGGAATACGGCCGCCTGATTCTGATCGCGCTGTTCATGCTGACCCTGGCCGCATTTGCCGCCACTGGTCTGGCGCTGGTGTTCGCCCTGAAGAACCGCAAGATCCGGGATGGCAAACGCCGCTATCACCGCCTTCTCGGCTACGCCCTGTGGCTGCCGCTGCTGGGCTGGTCCACCAGTGGTTTCTATCACCTGCTGCAGTCGTCGCTGGTGGACGAGGTTCAGGGGCTGCGACTGGGCGCCACCGGAGAATTCGGCCCGTTGAGTAACGACTTCCGCTGGGTGCAGGCGCTCGATGGCCGCGCCATCAACAGCCTGTCACTGATCGCCGGTCCCGAGGGTGTTCCGTACTATCGACTTGGCCTCGCGCCGGCGGAAGGCAATGCACCCGCAAGCCGCAACCAGCGCTTTGACGGCCGTCCATCGGAGAGCGGTGCGGTATTTGTGGACGCGCGCCGCGGTGTAATACAGGAAAGCTTCGGCGATCGCGCGCAGGCGCAGCTACTGGCCGCGCGCCACGGGGGCATCTCCGCAACGGATATTGAACGCGTGCAGCTGGTAACCGGCTATGGTCCGGATTACGATTTTCGCAACAAGCGCCTGCCGGTGTGGCGAGTCGACCTCGCTGATGCTGAACGGCGTATGCTGTTCGTGGACCCGGTGACCGGGGTGCTGGTGGACCAGTCCCGTGGTGTCGACCGCGCAGAGCGGCTGTCCTTTTCCCTCCTGCATAAGTGGAACCACCTGGCACCGCTGATCGGTCGGCAGTCGCGTGACCTGTTGATCGTCGCTACGCTGCTCATCCTGCTTGTCAGTGGCGCCATCGGCGGAGTGATGCTTGCAGGACGCAGAAAGCGAGCGGTTAATAAGGGCGCGGGGCCTGTTGGCGCTGGCCCCATTCCCGCGCCCGCGACACAATAGGGTCGATATCACTCCCGGAACGGAATTGCCCAGTGTTTGCCGCCGTACCCCCATTCGATGGGGATAGAACTGTCATCACCAACCTGCGACGCCTTACGGCACTGCGGGCTATAGCCCTCAGCGCCTATATCGGCGTCAGCCTGTGGCTGGCGGATGTCCTCAGTGGCGGCGCGCTGGTGTTCGTGTTGCTGGGGGTGCTCACCACGCTGGTGAGTGCCTGGCGCGCCCGCGGCAGTGTTTCCGTTGGTCGTCTCGAATTCTTCGGCCACCTGCTGATGGACTGGTTGTGGTTGCCACCACTTCTCGCTTTCAGCGGCGGTGCTGCCAACCCGTTCGTTACCTATCTGCTGGTTCCCCTCACCATCGCCGCCGCCACCCAGCCGAGGGTATACGCGTGGCTGATGGCCGCCATCAGTATTGCCATCTACACCGGGCTGATGATTTTTTTTCCCGGTGTCGATGGTGGCCACACGGGGCATGCCGCGCAGGAGATGCCGACCGCCAGCAGCGAGTTCTATCGCCATCTGATTGGCATGTGGGCGACGTTTACCTTCTCCGCACTGCTGATTGCGGGTTTCGTCAACAGCATGGCGGAAGCGCTGCGCAGTCGTGACCGCCATCTGCACAAACTGCGGCAGGAACAGGCACGGCGGGATCAGGTTCTGTCGCTCGGCACTCTCGCCGCCGGCACCGCCCACGAGCTGGCCTCGCCGCTGCAGACCATCGGATTGCTGGTGGAGGAATTACAGGCGCAACGCGGGCACAGCAACGATGTTGCCGAGCAGGACCTGGCGCTTCTGCAGCAGCAGGTTTCGCTCTGCAAACAGGCGCTGGAGCAGCTTAAAAGTCGCGCCCGCGACCCGGAGGGCCGCGATGAATTCCAGCCGGTGGCGAGATTCCTTGAACGCAGCCTGGAGCGCTGGCAACTGCTGCGCCCGGAAGCGCGCTTTGCACTCAAACAGCGAGGTCCGGCAGCCTTGGAGGTGCGACTTCCTCTCACCCTGGAGCAGACGCTCATCAACCTGCTCAATAACGCGCTCGATGCGTCTCTGGCCGCGGGCAACCATACCCCGGTGGACATAGTCGCGGAGTGGGATGGGGAGCGCCTGAATGTGCAGATCTCCGATTGCGGACCGGGCATCGACACCGACAAACCGGCCTCTTCCGGCTTTGGTATCGGCCTGTTGCTGAGCAAAACCGCATTGGCGCAACTGGGTGGGCGCCTGGCTCTCAAGGCGCGGGCGCAGGGGGCTGGTACCGTGGCCACGATTGAGTTGCCTCTCTCTGCCAAACCGAGGGAGCTTTCGCCACCGTGAACAAACCGCGTCTGTTGATCGTGGATGACGATACCGGTACCCGCGATATGCTGCAGCGGGCCATGACCCGTCGCGGCTTCGAGGTTCGGGTCGTGGCCGATGTGGATGACGCGCAGGGTGTGATCGCGCGGGAACCCTTCGACTGCGCGCTGCTGGATCTGAAAATTCATCACCACAGTGGTCTGGAACTGATTGCGCCGCTGCGCTCGGCGAATCCGCGCGCGCGGATCGTTTTGCTGACGGGCTATTCGAGTATTCCCACGGCGGTGGCGGCGATCAAACTCGGCGCCGATGATTATCTGTGTAAGCCGGCGGGCGGAGATCAGCTGGTGGCGGCGCTGATCGGTGACCTGGGTACCACCAGAGAAGAGCCGCCACTACCGGAAATTACCGATACTCCACTGTCGGTCAATCGGCTGGCCTGGGAACATATTCAGCGCGTGCTCGCGGAGAATGACGGGAATATATCGGCCACGGCCCGGGTACTGGGTATGCACCGGCGGACCCTGCAGCGGAAACTGCAGAAACGGCCGAAGGGGCAATGACGTCACCGGCGATGTGCCGTTTCGCATTGAGCCCGGTGGCGGCGGAGCACCGAGGTGTGTCACTTCGTCAGGGCAAAAAATTCCGAATCTGCCGTCCACCACCCTGATGAATTTCCCGCTCCATCAGATAGTGCGCCAGTGCTCGTTTCTGGCTGTTGCTGAAGCCATAGTTGGGCATGGGGGGAGTGGGGGTGTCGAAGTAATCCGCCAGTTGTTTGAGCGAATACTTGCGGCTCAGGTTTTCCAGTGGAAGCTGCTCGTGGCAGCGGATGCAGTTGCGGCGCTCGAATATCTGCGCCCCCTGGCGGGCGGCGTCACCGTCGATGGCGAGGGGCTTTTTCGGGGCCGTGATGGATGGGCGTTTTTTCTCAGGTGCCGCGGGAGCGACCGGGTTGGTTGTACCCGGCTGAATCCGGTAAATCGCGCCGGCATAATCATCGGACACGTAGATATTGCCGCGCGGGTCCTCGACGATGTCCACCGGGCGCCCATACACCGTATTCTTGTCGTCGCCGAGGAAACCCCACAGGAAATCTTCCGCATGAATTGCTCCACGGTCATCCCAGTGCAGCGCCACGACCTTGTAGCCATCTTTGACATCCCGATTCCACGAGCCGTGCAGTGCAACCAGAGCCACATCCCGATAGGCGTCCGGTTGTTCCGGGCTGCGCAGAAAACGCATGCCTAGAGGTGCATTGTGGGCGCGGAATTCGAACACCGGGGGGATGGAGGCCGCGATCTTCCGCTGGATTTCCGAGTGCTTGCCCTCACCGAAATCCGGATCCGGAACCCGATTGCCATTGGCATAGGGCCAGCCGTAAAAACCGCCCCGCACAATACGGTTCAGCTCGCAGGGAGGGAAATCGTTGCCCAGCCAGTCGCGACCGTTATCGGTGGCGTAGAGGGCGCCGTCCCTCGGGGACCAGTCGAATCCCACGCTGTTGCGCAGGCCCGTGGCAAAAATTTCGAAATGGCTGCCATCCGGACGGAAGCGCATGATGGTGGCGCGGTGAGGGTCTTCCTCTTCGCACACATTGCAGGTGGAGCCGCTTGACAGGTACATCCAGCCGTCCGGTCCCATGCCAATAGTCTTGGTCCAGTGGTTGCCGGTGCCCGCGAGATGGTTCACGACCCTCTGATAGCGGCCGGCGATACGCCCGTCGGAGTGGTCGAACAGGGCGCGACCGACGCCATTGCTCTCGGCGATGTACAGCCAGTCCTCGTGCAGGGCCAGGCCATGGGGACGCTGCAGGCCGTCGATCAGTATCCGCTGGCCGTCGGCTTTGCCGTCCCGGTTGCGGTCCGCCAGCAGCAGGCTCACCTGTCCGAGTTTCGGCTGGGAAACCAGTAGATCACCGTTGCGTGTCACCGCCATAAATCGTGCATTGGGAACGTCGTCGCTGTACAGGTCCAGTCGATAACCCGGCGCCAGATGCAGTTGGCGCTTCACGGTCGTCTCGTCGGTACTTGAACCGAGCAATTGTCCCCAGGGTAGGTTGATGCCGGGAACGAGCCCCAGGGCAACCGCAATCACTAGTAAAAACAGGACAATGGCGACAATAAGCGCCATACGCCGAAAAGTTAGCGCGTTTTTCGACGGAGTTCTCACAATCGTCTTGATCTCGTAACAAAAGTAACTATAGTAAGCCGCTAGTTAAATGTCGCACAGTAGTACCAGTTGCGATACGCGCCATATCCCCCTCCGATATTCTGCTGAAGAGAAATGTGACGACAGTCACTCGCTTGTAAGACATCTCCTACAACAAGTTCAGCACTTTCCCACTACCCGAATTTTTCCCAGCGACCATAATGTAATTGCAAGGACGGAGAACGGATTGCATCGGCGGCAAGGATTGGTTTCCAAGGATTGGAGACCGCGCTGCCAGCCTGAAAGGATTTGGGCACCATCCTGTGAGACGCACCGCTTGAGCCGGACTGCTCAAGCGGTGTTTTACATTTCGGGCCGCGGATATTTTCATCGTTTTCCCCGGCAATCCGGTTCCTGACCTGTTTTCTTCTTCAATACTGCCTGCCTCCCTCAGCAGGTCCGACATTTCCCCGACATTTCCCCGCTCGCCGTCTAAAGATCAGCACGGGAATCCGCAGCCTGTCTGGAAATCGTAACAAACCTCCGCTTTAATCAGCACATGCCGGTCCGATTATTGTGGCCGCGGAGGATGATACATTCAGTAATCAAGCGCTGTACCTGTTTATTGCGCAGCCACCCTGGCATCACTGGTGGTCGAGCCTTCATCGCCCTCAGATTTGGCCGCGTTCTCTCTGCGCCACCGCATTCCCCCGGATTCCCAGGCCCGACTCTCACACTCCAAGCTTTTCCCTGTTTTCATCCCTTTCCGCGTTCCCGCGTCTTTTTTCATCCCAGGCCCCCAGGTTCCAAGATCCCAGTCCCGCCGCTTGTCCCGCGAGGCTCTACAGCACTTGGGGTGCGCCAACACCGGAGGTGAACACATGCAAGCACAAATCCTGAGGTTGAATCTCGCCGGACAGCCGCTGGAGTGGCTGAGCTGGGAAGAGGCGGCCTGTCTGTATGTACGGGACCTGGTCACCTGGACGCTTGGCGGCGTGGTGCAGACGGTGCGCGGCGGGGTCAATCGCAGCGGTGAGCGCTCAAAGCTGGATCTCGCGGCCATTATCGCCTGTGGCGGTGATCGCATGGCGCGGCCGCGTACTCGTCCTCCACTTACCAACCGCGCGTTGTTTGCGCGGGACGAGCACACCTGCCTGTACTGCGGCAGCTGGTTTCCACTGCGCGACCTCACCCGGGACCATGTACATCCGGTATCAAAGGGCGGGCGCGATGCGTGGGAAAACGTGGTGACCGCCTGTCGCCGCTGTAATCAGCACAAAGGCAATCGGCTGTTGCAGGATATTGAAATGGAATTGCTGGCGCTGCCATTTGTGCCGAATGCGGCCGAGTATCTGGCGCTCATCAACAGCGTGCGGATTCGCGGTGACCAGATGGAATTTCTCCGCGGCCAGTTTTCCCGGCCGCGGCAGGAGGGGTGGTTAGTGACGGATGGGCTGCCCAAGGCGGGTTGATTGCCCCGTGTTCAAACCGCGGCTCGAATCAGCGCCGTGAGATAGGTGCAGAAATCATGGCCGTGGTTTTGCAACATTTTCGGGAACATCGAAATAGGGGTCATTCCCGGGAAGGTGTTCACCTCGTTGAGGTAAATTTCCCCGTCGTCGGTGAGAAAGAAGTCGATACGCGACAGGTCTTTCAACTGCAGGCCGACAAATGCACGCTTCGCCGCTTCGTGAATCCATCCCAACTGCCCTTCGGATAGCCCGTCCGCTACCACGTGGGTCAGTGCGCGGCTACCCTCCGCGTATTTCTCGTCGTAACTGTAGAAGGTATCTGCCGGCGCGCACACTTCGCCGGGCGCGGTAATCACCAATGCGCCCTGGTAGTTGTATGCCGCGACTTCCAGCTCGCGGACGTTCAGACACTTCTCCACCAGCACATAAGGCGAAAGGGTGAAGGCTTCCTCGAGCGCTTGGTTCAGCGAACTCTCGTCACTCACCTTGTAGCATCCAACCGACGATCCCTGGTTGGAGGCCTTCACAAACACCGCGCCCCACTGCCGGAGAGCGTCGCGTGCTTTGGCCGTTTCTTCCGCGGTGTTGGCGCACAGAAACTGATAGGGTGTGTTGTCGATGCCGAGAGCGGTCAGCCACAGCTTGGTGGTGATCTTGTTGAAGCAGATCTTGCTCGCTTCCGGGCCGCAGCCGTAATAGGGCAGACCGAGAATGTCCAGCTGCGATTGCAGGTCGCCGGTTTCACCGGGGTAACCGTGAATGGCCGGAATGACGTAATCCACCGGCTGCGCGCTGCCGGTGGCATGGTAGAGCAGCTTGTCTGAACGCAGCTCGCGTACGGTGCCGTCGGTGTCCAGCAACTGGCCATGGTCGTTCATGGTGACGCGGGTGAGCTGAATGTCCGGCGCTTTTGCCAGCTCGCGTTGGATAAAATCGGCGGTGCGCAGGGACACGTCGTGCTCGCTGCCACCACCGCCGCAGATCAGCAGTACCTGAATATTGTTCTGTTGGCTCATCGGGCTCTCATTAATCCGGTTTTTATCGAACGGGTCTCTCGGCAACCTGTCAGTTGGGCTCCGCGGGCGCAGTGAGTACCTGCGCGCACTGCGCGGGCATCTCCGGCTTTTTGGGCGGCTTCTCCGGTTTGGGTTTTGCCGGTGCAGTGCCGTTCAGGATGGCGTAAAACTCATCGCTAAACCACCAGTCCAGCCCGCCTTCACAAGGTTTTCCACTCACTTTGGGCTGGGGCACGCAGCTGCTGTCTTCCGGTGGGCAGTTCAGGCGCACATGGAAATGATAGTTGTGTCCCCACCAAGGGCGCACTTTGCGCAGCCATTGGTTGTCGTCGCCGGCAATATCGCACATTTTGCGCTTGATCGTTGGGTGCACGAAGATCCGCGCCACACGCGGGTCTTCGGAGGCAATGCGCAGGATACCCGGGATACGTGGATCCCAGTTTTTCTCCAACAGGATATGTTTGCGGTCATCGGCCATAGGGATGGCGGAGATATGGTCCCGCTCCCAGGCGGTCAGTGGGCGCTCGGCGGCCCGCTCATCCTGGGAAAACCAGATGTCGGCGTCCAGACCCATCTGGTGGCTGGCGTGCCCGCTGCTGAACGGCCCCCCCCTCGCCATGGACATGTCACCGATCTGCAGGCGGCCGAGCCGCTGTTCTTCCACCGCGTTGGAAAAGTCCTTGAGAAACTCCACCAGATAGGGGTTGCCGTAGTGACGGTTGCGGCCGGTGCGCACCAGCTGAAAACCTTCGCCGCGCAGCGGCATCTGCTCGGCGCCGCTGAGACAGCCGTTGCTGTAGCCGCCGATGCTTTCAGGAAGCTGGTTACTCGGCTTCTTGACGGTCTCCCAGGGGTTTTTGGCGATGGACGGCAGGGCCGTACTCATCAGCAACGCAATGATGACGGACTGAAAGCAGAATCGAAAAATGAGCGACATGATGTACTGCGGTTGTGTCGGTTAATTTTTTTGTGCCCGGAGAATTATAGAAGTTCCCCGGGCTGGTTCTATGGAACATTCCTCTTTCTCTGGCTTTCCCGCGATGACGCGCTCCGCCGATATCCCCGCCGAGTTCAGGCCGATCCACTATGTTTGTGATTGGCCTGTGGATTTTCCTCGGGTCGGGCCAGCCGCGGAATGTCATTCATCCATGACTCTCGATCAGATCGTTATTCTGGCGATTATCGCCGTCACCATCTGCCTGTTTATCTGGGGCCCATGGCGCCACGACATGGTGGCGCTGGCATCACTGCTGGCCTGTGTGTTTACCGGCCTGATTGAACCCGAGGACGCGTTTACAGGGTTTGGCCACCCGGCGGTTGTCACCGTGGCGTGTGTGTTGATTCTGAGCCGCGGATTGCAGAGTACCGGGGCCATGGACGCGCTGGCGCAGAAAGTTGTTCCCCGGAGGGGGGGCGTTACCCTCGCCATCGCCGCACTTACCGCACTCGGGGCCGGCATGTCCGGCTTTATGAACAATGTCGGCGCCATGGCGCTGCTGATGCCGGTGGCGACGGATCTTGCAGACCGCTACGAGCTACCGCCGGGGCGGGTACTGATGCCGCTGTCATTCGGCACCATTCTCGGCGGCATGACGACGCTGATTGGCACACCTCCCAACCTTATCGTTTCCGGATTCCGCGCCAGCGCTGGTGCGGGCAGTTTCGGCATGTTTGATTTCACTCCGGTGGGTCTGGCGGTGGCCCTGGTGGGGGTGTTGTTTGTCGCCTTGATCGGCTGGCGGCTGGTGCCTGCGCGCACACAAGCGGGTGCGAATACGTTTGAAACCGGCACCTATCTCACGGAGGCACTGGTGGGGGAAAAGAGTGCGGCCATCGGTAAGTCACTGGCGGAGCTGGTGAAAATGATCGGTGATGAAGACGCGCAGGTTATTGGCCTTGTGCACAACAACGCGCGGGTTTCCACCGCCATGCCGGGACTGAGGGTGCGCGCGGGGGACCTGTTGGTGATCGAGTCCGAGCCGGAATCCCTCTCCGCGGTGCTGTCGAGCCTCGGGCTGACGCTGGCGGCGGATCCCAGTAGCGACAAGGACAAGACGGAAAAGGAAAACGCCGGGAAAGGGGCGGGCGATACAAACACGCCGGCAGATGATGCGGAAGCACCCGCAGACAGACCGCCGGCCAAATTGAAAGCCCATACCGATTTGCCGCAAAAGCGTGTTGAAGCGGGCGATATCACTCTTCCTCCTGAGTCCCGGAGCGGGGAGACCGCGGCGCAGAATCTGGAGCGGGACGAGGAAAAGAAGCGGGAGGAGGAACGGAAAGAGTCGGAGGAAAAGCGCGCGCGGGATCGACCTGATCTGGTACTGCGGGAGCTGGTAGTGCTGCCGGACTCTTTTCTGATCGGGCGCACCGCCGAGAACCTGCGTCTCGCCGGCCGCTATGAAATCAGCCTGCTGGCCCTGTCCCGTCAGGGGCGCCGCTCGGTCAAGCGTCTGCGCTCGACGCCGCTGATGGGGGGCGACGCGCTGCTGATGATGGGAACCGAGGAGAATCTGCGCAACTTTGCCAATGAGCAGCGCTGCGTGCCGCTGGCACAGCGGGATATCACCATTCCCAACAAGGAAAAGGCATATGTTGCGCTGATCGCCATGGCGCTGGCGGTGGCGGGAGCGGCGTTTGGCCTGCTGCCGGCGGCCATCTCCTTTGCCACCTGTGTGCTCGCGTACATGGCACTGAAGGTGGTGCCGTTGAGGAGCATGTACGATGCGGTGGACGGATCGGTGGTTGTGTTACTCGGTGCGCTGATTGCGGTGGCTCAGGTGATGGAGTCATCCGGTGCGGCGGATGTGGTGGCCAAGTCGATGCTGGATACGGTGGCGCGGGGCAGCCCGGTGGTGGCGCTGGTGTTGATTCTGGTGGTGACGATGACACTGTCGGATTTCATGAACAACGCCGCCACGGCGGCGGTAATGTGCGCGATTGCGCTCAGCGTGGCGGGCCAGCTGGAGGT
The DNA here is from genome assembly GCF_002959965.1 of Microbulbifer pacificus. Taxonomy (NCBI): domain Bacteria; kingdom Pseudomonadati; phylum Pseudomonadota; class Gammaproteobacteria; order Cellvibrionales; family Microbulbiferaceae; genus Microbulbifer; species Microbulbifer pacificus. Next base: position 950,478 of record NZ_PREV01000026.1, on the reverse strand, counting down.
GAATCCGGACAGTTTCCTGATGGCGGTGGCGATCGGCGCGTCCTGCGCTTTCCTGACGCCGGTGGGACATCAGAACAATACGCTGATCCTGGGGCCCGGCGGGTTCCGGTTTGGCGATTACTGGCCGATGGGGTTGCCGATGGAATTACTGGTAATCGCGGTTTCGGTCCCCATGCTGTTGTGGGTCTGGCCGCTCTAGCTGGTTGTTGAGAAAGGCCGTCCCAGACCCGGAGTTGCGGCACATGTCCGCAAACCCTCTACGACAAATCGGGTTCTTGCGCGCTTGGTTTGCGACCGGATCATTCGTGGCCCGGTGTGGCAGGCTGTTTTTCAACAGACGGCTAGGCCACGTCGTCGTCTGGTATCTCTGCCAGATCGGCCAGGTACTCACCGCAGAATCGCAGCGCGTCGGTGACCGTGACGATGCCGGCGAGATCTCCTTCCTTCATGACGAGTACGGAGCCGATCCCGGTGTCCGCCATGGCCAGCAGGATTTTGTCCAGCGGATCATGGATGTCGGCGATGTAGGGGCGGCGAGCGCAGACGTCGCGCACGTACAGCTGTTGCTCCTCCAGCCGATGGCCCGGAGAGCGCACGCGTTCGATGTCTCCGCGCGAGATGACGGTTTCCAGGTCGCCGTCGCGAGTCACCGGGAGGTGATGGACCCCGTGCTCCTCCATCAGGGTTTCCGCGTCCTCGATGGGGGCGTCGATATCGATATGATAGGGGAACGGCGTCATCAGGGCCGCCAGTGTCGGCATACGGTGGATGTCCCGTACTTTGGCCATACCTCAGGGTACTCCGTAATTGGCTGGTTTTTGCGCGGCGGGCAGTGGCCGGGAGCCGCATATGGCATTTCAAGACGCTACTAGGTCAAGACACTACAAGAATAGAATCGGGCGAAAGCGAATACCCGTTAAATAAAAGTTATTCACCCTGTTGGCTATTTACCGGCAAGTCAGTATTATGCGCAGCGCCCGGCCATGGGGCCCTCTTGCATATCCCGTGGGATCGGGTTCATTTATCGGGTGATTTTGGGTTTAATATCCGGACTCGGGTTGAAATGCCGACATCAGGCATTATTTATAGCCATATCTGTGCATTGCCATTTGAGTGAACCACTTTTAATACGTGTTATTTAGTAAAAGTATTTGGTTTATTTGACGGTCGCGGTGATAAGCAGATATACGGCATCGCCGAACGCCATTGGTCTGCAGTGCAAAGGCGGGGTGAGTTTCGGCTCGAACGCACTTTATTCATTGATATTCTTTATGTGAGAGATGTTTAACGCGCTGGAGTTTCGCGAGCCTAACGGTGCTCTCGTTTTTTTTGCCGCTCACTGGATATCGGGTTTTGAATCCGCCTTGAATATTCCATTTGCGTCTATCTTTATTTGGAATATGTGCACTGGTTCAGGTGTATTGCCAGTAATTGATTCACGACTGTGGAATCGAGACTGCTGAATTCGCTCGATGGGAAGCTTATCGGGTATGAATGCCGTTAAATCGATGATTCATCGTTAAAAACGCACTATCAAAAACAGAAATTTTTATATATATCGAGGCTCAATATATATGTTCCAGGAATACGATCAGATCGAACAGCAAATTGCCGAGCATCAGGCCAGAATCGAAGAGCTGCAGGAGCAGATGGCGCGCGCCGAGCGCAAGAAGCAGGGCGTGATTGCTTTCGACAAGGCGCTGGTCAATCTGGCGGCGGAATACGAAGTGGACGAGGAAGAACTGTACACCGCGCGCGGTGAGCAGATCGTCGAGTGGCTCGTTGGTCAGCTGAATAATGAGGATGCGCCGGACTACATTCGCACCCTCAAGGCCCGAGTGGCCCGCAGTCTGAAGCGCGAAAACGACGCGCCGCGTCGCAGTGCCGGTCGCAAGGCGTCCGCGACCGCCAAACCAGCGGAACCAAAGCTGGAAACCGGTCACTACCGCAACCCCTACACCAATGCCACCATCGAGAAGAAAAAACGCAATCCCAAGCAGTTGAACCAGTGGGTTGCCGAGCACGGCCTGGATAAAGTGCAGAGCTGGAAAATCTGATTTCAGCCGCCTACTGGCAGTACGAAAAAGCCCCCGGTAGTCCCAGCTACCGGGGGCTTTTTTATTGGTTTGGCGGTGGTTTAGCCGGCAATGTCGCTCAACGTGCGCCAATTGGAGCATTCCGGCGCTAGCCAGCAAACGCGTGCAGGGCATTTCAACAATACTTTCGGGAGTCTCGGGTCTGCAGCCGGCGAGTGCCCGACTGTGAGAGTCATGTTGTGGTGTGACAAGGAGTACCCTGTGCCAGTGAGGCTAGCTTTGGCGGCCGTCGGCCACCGTTCCCCGCCCTTACGCCGGCGTGTGCGCGCGGCATTCGGCCTGCTCCTGTGCCTGTTGCTGGTTGCTGGAGGATGTGGCTCTGGCAGGTCCGGCAGTGACCGCGCCCTGGGCGGCGGCAGCAGCTCTGGCGGCAGCGCCAGCTCGTCTTCGAGCAGTGGTGGTGCGGCAGGCCGTGGGCCGGAATTGACCGGAACATTTGCCGGTGACATCCAGGGGTTGTACTACGAAACACCGAGTTTTTCCGGGCTTACCGACGCCAGTGGAACCTTTCGCTACCGGGATGGTGAGGAGGTGAGTTTTTCCCTCGGCGATATCTGGTTTGGCACAGCCCCCGGGGCGCCGGAGCTCGACCTGTTTGACCTGGCGGGCAGCCCGCCGCTGACCTCCGAAGTGGACCTGCGGGTAGCGCTGGAAGACCACCAGCGGGTGGATGCGCTGGACTTCGTGTCGAACAGGATGCTACTGCTGCTCACCCTCGACCGGGATCAGGATCCCGACAACGGCATCGACCTCACCGACTGGAATACAGACCTCGTCGGTTACAGCGTGGATTTCGCCTACGACCTGTATGCATTTCCCTATCGTCGTGGGGTGGACGCCCTGTCGGCGATCACAAGTGCGTTCGACATCAAATATCAGGTGCCGCTGGAGGCGCCACTACTGTATCTCTACGAGGCACTCGGTATTGTGGTGCCGGTGCGGGTGCCCATCAGGGAGACCCGCGATTTCAATGATGACGGCCGTATCGAGCAGGAGGTGCGCTGGAGCTACAACGGCCTCGGCCTGCCGTGGGAGATTTTCTTTTCCCTGCTGCCGGACAGCACCGACTATTGGCGCGAGCGTTTGTATTTTGAGTACGACAGCCAGGGACGTCGGAGATTCATGCTGAGGGAAACCGATACCGACGAAAACGGCACGGTGGAATTTTTCTACCGCTCCGAGCATTTCTACAGCAATAGTGGGTTTCTGGTTGAAATCCTGGAGGAAGACGGCCAGTTTTCCGTGAGCGAGCGCCGGCGGTATCGGTTCGAGTATGACGCGGGCGGTAACAATTCCCTGTTCCTGTTTGAACAGGACGGCGATCTTGACGCCAGCGTCGGCGGCGCGGTCGATGGCATCGTCGATACCATTTTCCGCGTGGGCAGCCTGTACGACGACCGCGGTCTGTTGACGTTGCGGGAAGAGGAGACTGACCTCAACGCGGATGGCCTGTTCGAGAGGCGCCGACGTTTCGAATTCGGCTACAACAGCGGGGGTTTACTACTCGAACAGCTGGACACTCTGGATGACGGCGAAACCATCGAGGTAGATGGCGTCGTGGATGCCCGCATCGAGGTCGACTACCGCTACAGTGCCAGTGGGCGGCTGCTGCGGGAAGTTCAGCGCATCGACGATGACGGCGATGGGCGGGTAGACAGCGAAAACACCTATGAGTTTGCCTACCTGAGCAGCGGCCGTTTGCGCGAGCAGGTGTGGTCCTTCGATGTAGATGCAGACGGGCGCATGGAGTCCCGGCGCACCTTCACATATCGCTACAACAGCGGCGACCTGTTGACGCAAATCAAGATGGAGCTGGATAGCGATGCCAATGGAGCGGTCGATGTCAGCGAAGTGACGGACTATAGCTACAACAGCCGCGGTCAATTGCGGGAAACCGCCATCGCCACCTTTAACAGCGCCGGTGAGCGCCAGAGTCTGCTGACGGTTACCCGCGTATATGGCTCCAGCGGACAACTACTGGACTGGTATCGAGAGGGCGAAGGGTATACCGGCACCACCAACACCCTGCTGCATTTGCACTGGCAGTATCTGCCGCTGGATGATGGCCTGCGTTACCTGATCGATCACTACCGCTATCGTCAGCCGGCGTACACGGAAGTCGGTATCACCGATATCTATCTGCCGTGTATCAATTACCGCTTCGCGGAGGGCGGCACGCTGTGCGCGGTAAGCTGGCCGCTGGAGTGGAAATTTCACTGGCGCGAGCGCTGGAAGGCCCCGGGAGTGAATCTCGGCGGGCCCGTGGTGATCCGGCCCTGATCGCCTATTTCGTCACGTGAGTGCCTGTTGCGGACATGCGGCATGCATCCGGCAGGTAAATTTCCCGGATGAATGCCTGGCACTGAAGGGCGCAATCGGTTTTTCCTTTGCCGACCGCGATGAAATATCGCTCGCCGCGTGACGACTAAGGTCTTTCCTTATTTCGCTGTGGAACGCGATGAAGTTTATGCATTGGACATCAATGCATTTTCAATCGCGGTTTGACGAAGCGGTTCGCCTGGCCGATCAGGTACAGCAGCATTGCTTTTGGCCAACCGTGCAGTGCGGCCAGATGCATGCGGTACAGCGAGCGGTAGGCGAGACCGGCGAGGCGCCCTTCGATGGTAAGGCTGCCTTTTACCAGTCCGCCCATCAGGCTGCCCACCGCATCGAATTTTGACAGTGATACCAGGGAACCGCGGTCTTTGTAAGTAAAAGGCCGCAGCGGCGCGTCCGGCTTTTCCACCAGAGCGATGAGATTATCGCGCGCGGTTTTTGCCATCTGCTGGGCCGACTGAGCCCGTGGCGGCACCTTGTGATCCTGTGCATCCACGCAACCGGCGCAATCACCGAGGGCGAAAATGTCCGGGTCGCTTTTGCTGCGCAGGGTCGCTTCTACCTCGATCTGGTTCTGGCGGTTGAGCGCGAGCCCATCCAGTTGCTGGAGAAAATCCGGGGCTTTCACCCCCGCCGCCCACACGCGGATATCCGCGGGAATCACTTCTCCGTCTTTGGTGGCAAACCCGCTTGCGGTTGCCTCCGCCACCTGAGTGCCGATGAGTACCCGTACACCCAGATTGGTGAGTTCCTTGGCGGAGCTGTTGCCGAGACGCGGCGGCAGTGCCGGCAGCAGGTGGGGACCGGCCTCGATCAGAGTCACCTTGAGGTCCCCGTTCTTGATCCGCCCGTAGTGGCCCATCTCGTGTACAGCGTCCACCAGCTCGGCTGCAAGCTCCACACCCGTGGCACCACCGCCGACGATGGCGATTTCCACCTTGTCGCGCACGCGGTTTTCCAGTTGCAGGAAACGATCCAGCAGTTTGTTGTGAAATTTCTGCGCCTGTTCGGCACTGTCGAGAAACTGACAGTTGTCACGCACCCCCGGAGTGTGAAAGTCGTTGCTTTGGCTGCCGAGCGCAATTACCAGGTAGTCGTATTCCAGTTCGCGCGCCGGCACCAATGGCTTGCCATCCTCGCCGCACACTTCTTCCAGTTGAATGGTTTTTTCCGTGCGGTTAAGTCCGCACAGACTGCCCAGCTCGAAGTGGAATCCATTGGCGCGGGCGTGTACCTGGTAATTGAGTGCGTCGAGACTGGAATCCAGCGCACCGGTGGCTACCTGGTGCAGTAGCGGTTTCCAGATATGGGTGCGGTTTCTGTCGATCAGGGTGACTTCCACGGCGGGGGATTTGATACGGCGGTGAAACCGATTGAAGGAAAAATGGCGACCGAGACTGGTGGCCAGCTGCAGTCCGCCGGCGCCGCCGCCGACAATGACGATTTTTTTCATGACAGAGTTTCCTGTAGAGCTAAAAAAATTCTGTGCTCTTCCCGTCCACCGCCGGGCGGCGTGTTCTCTGTGATGACCTTGCGGTTCTGATTTTCGTTGTTTGTGTTGTTGCTGCCTACGGCCTTTGGCGCGGCCGCGCATGCTAGCGGCGAGTATCACCGGGCCGGGGGCATTTCGCAATCAAAGAATGGTTACAGTGGAAAAGGTATCCACTGCAACGGGTGCTGGAGGACTGAAAAATAGAAACCTGAATGGTGCGCCTGGGGGATACTCAGGACACCACTTCCGTATAGCGCCGGGCCAGCGCTTTCCAGTCACCGCTGCGGGCCAGATAGACCGGTTGCTGAGGGCCGGTAAAGGGTTCGTCTGTGGTCGGCAATTCGTCGACGAAGCCGACGACCGCGGCGTGACGGCAGCCGGCGGCGTGCAGTGACGTGACGCACTCGTCCGCGTGTGCCGCGGGCACCGAGGCCAGCAGGCCGCCACAGGTTTGCGGGTCTACCAACAGCGGCAGATGCGGCTGTGCCTGCCAGGCGGCGAGGTTCTGCAGTGCGTGGTAGGCGTGGGTATTTTGTCGGTGCAGGTTCGAAAGCAGGCCGCGCTCGGCGCAAAAGGTGGCCCCGGGTAGTAGGGGCAGCGCATCGGCGAACAGGCTGGCGCCGAGTCGGGACGCGTACTGGCCGCTGGAGATTTCTGTTTGCCCGGGGTGACTGCTCCCCTGCCACTGCAGCATCTCCAGCAGGTGGCCGAGCAGGCCAAAACCGGTGATGTCAGTGAGTGCGCTGGCATGGTTACGCGCGAAAATATCCGCGGCCACGGCATTGCTCTGCAGCATCACTTCCAGTGCCTGCTGCAACCAGCGAGCGCGGGCACGCCCCAATCCTTCGGCGGCGAACAGAGTGCCGATACCGAGAGGCTTGGTCAGAATCAGGCAATCACCGGCACGCACATTGGTTTTGTGCAGCAGCTGCTGCGGGTCGGCGATGCCGTTTACTGTCAGACCCAGCTGCAACTCCGCGCCTTCGGCGGTATGGCCGCCGCTCAGTACACAGTGGTGCTGGTTCAGTTCGCGCACGGCGCCGTCCAGCAGTTGCTGCAGGTCGCGTGCGGTGAGTTCCGGTGCCGACCGCGGCAGGGTTACCAGAGCCTGGGCAGTAACGGGTTGCGCGTGCATGGCGAACAGGTTCGAGAGCGCGTGCAGGGCTGCGAGGCGTCCGAACAACCAGGGATCCGCTACTGGAGCGCGCAATTGATCAGAGCTCTGCAGCAGCAGTTTGCCCGCGGGCAGTTTGATCACGGCGGCGTCATCGTCTGTACCGTGCAGCAGGGTGGGGGACTGCTGCTGAGGCAGGTCCGCCAGCGCGCGCTGGAGAATATCCGCTCCCGGATTGGCGTCGCAGCCGTTGCTGGGCACACCGGCCACGCTGTGACTGTTGCGCTGGGTGATTCCGTGCGCCGCGGTGCGCAACCATCGATGGGGGGAGGCGGGTTGCCACTGTTGCGGGAGGGTGGACAGTGTGCGAAAGCGCGCGGTGAATTTCCGGTCGCGGCGGTTCTTCCAGCGCCACAGGGTATTGCCGGCGGCTGCCAAACCGCAGCACGCAGCCACGGCGCGCCGGTCGCCGCAAGTGAGCAGGCTGACGAATTCTCTGCGCGGCTGGTAGCGGCGCAGGGGCTGTTCCAGCAGGCTGGCGCGCAGGTTGTGGTACAGGGTGTCGCCCTGCGCGAGGGCATGCTGTGCGGATTTTGGAAGCGGGGCCGGTACCAGACTGGCGGCGTCACCGGCGGCAAAGATGAGCGGGTGATTGGTGCGCAGGTACTCATCCACCTGTACAAAGCCGTTTCCGTCCAGCATCAGTCCTGATTCCGCCAGCCAGGGCGGCGCGGCGGCCTCGGTACACAGCATCACCTTGTCCACGGGCAGAAACTGCCCCTCGTCACTGTGCACACCACTCTGGGTGATTTCCGCTACCTGCCAGCTGCGGTGTACCTGTACCTTTAGGCGGGCGAGTTCCCGCGCGATCAGTTTTCGTGCCAGCAGTGGATAGCCGTCGGGCAGCCTGTTGCCGGCATGAATCAGATGGATTTCTACACGGCCGCTGTAGACCGGCTCCTCCAGCGCCCAGGCAGCGGCCATGGCGAGCTCGCAACCGCCAGCACCACCGCCCACCACGCCGATGCGCAGCGGCTCGTGTACGGCCTGGATCTGCTGTTTCAGCTGCTGCCAGTAGCGGTGGAAATGGCCGACGGGCTTTACCGGTATGGCGAGTTCCGAGCCGCTGATGGCGCGGCTCGGAGTGGCGCCCACGTCCAGCGACAACAGGTCGAATTCGAGGTCCGGCCGTCCCAGCAGGGAAACGCGATTGTTCTCGGGGTCAATCTGATGTGCACAGGCCTGGATAAAGCGGGCGCCGGCAGCGCGGCACAGACGCGGCAGGTCGATGTGCATCTCGTTGAAGCTGTAATGACCCGCCACCATACCCGGCAGCATGTTTGAGTAGGCGCCTTGTACCTGGGGGGAAACCAGTGTCAGGCGCGCGCCGGGCAGTGGATGTTCAGCCCACTTCTGCAACACCACGGCGTGGCTGTGGCCGCCGCCGACCAACACTATGTCCTGGTAGTGTGGATGCTCCTGCATGATCTGGTGTTCCTGATTAATCAGCGCCGCTGCGATCGAAATATAAACAGTGTAATGGGATGCGGCGCTTTAGCACGGATGGGATGCCCGTTCGTGAGGTATGTGGCGCCTGAAAAAATAGTTCAAAACGGAACAAGCGCAGGGAGTCCGATAAAAATCGTGCAATAGAAATAAGTGCGCCAACCGGTGAATGGCGGCTGGTCTTTAATGTAGGAGGCGTGTGGGCCGTGTTGCTTCCCGGTTCGCGCGCAAAGTTTCCTGTGCGCCTAAGTCCGACTGGCTGCTAGATGTCCACATCCGCAGATAAAAATTCCGCCGAATTCCGAGGGGCCCGTCGGCTGCTTTGGCTGCTGGTGTTCTTTCTGCTGTTGATTGGCGCATTGAACATCGTGGTCGCCACGGTACTTCCCGGTGCCGTGCAACGCTGGCTGCACGAGCGCGGTCTGGAAGCTCAGATCGAGTACCTGGATATTTCCCTGCCGCGTCTGCGTGTGCACCTTCGCGGTGTGCAGGTACGCAACAAATCCGAGCGCGGATTCCAGGTCGGTGAGGCGACTCTCGGACTCAGCTGGTGGCATCTGTTGCGCGGTCGGATTCACGTCAAACTGGCAGAGCTTGAGCGTGTTTATCTGGACCTCGAATCCGAACCGGGTGAGCGCGGCCGGGTTTGGGAGATCGGTGGTTGGCGGCTGGGAGAGGGGGAGAAAACGCCAAAAAACTGGCGTGTGGATCTGGTTGCCGCCAAAGTGCGCCACGGTGTGATCTGTTACCAGCATAAGCCTCAGTGGGATACGCCCACCTGTATACGGATGGGGCAGGTGGCACTGGAGGACTTTTTTGTCAGTGGGTTCCGCGAAGCGCAGGAGCCGCTGCGCTTTGCCATAGGTGCCGACAGCTTCTCCCTCGATAACGTGTTGGCATGGGACGAGTTGCCGCAGAAGAAATCGCCGTCGTCCACCGGTGCCCGCGCACAGGAGCCGGGTGAGGGAGACATGATGCGCACACCGGGGGAAAATCTCACGGTGGCGCTGGTGCGCCTGAAAACGGACGCTATCCGCTTTGAACACCCGGGGAATCTGCTCAGCGTCGCCGACACCTTTGTGCGGAAGTTTGCCGGTTGTCCTCCCGAGCGTTGGGCGGAAGCGGTGCCGGGATTCCGGCGCATCATCGGTCACTGCGCCAGTGCGCGGCGGTTACAGGTCCGGGGCCCCGCGAATTTTACCTTCGGCAGGCAGTCGGAAATTACCTGGCACCGAATCAATGGCCAGGAAGTGCGTGTGCGTTACCACAACCGTCGCCACCCCAACTGGTACGCGCCGACCATCGCCATCAATGATTTTGATTTTCGCCGCGAGGACAAATCCCTGCAGTGGCAGAGCGCCGGGGCGAGCGGATTTTCCTGGTGCCCAAGCCGCCTGCGCAGTGCACGGCACCACTATTGTCTGCGCGCCGGCAGTCTGCGTCTGCCACAACCGACGCGGTTTGAGTGGCGCGACGGCTTCCGCGTGGAGATAGCGGAAGCGAGCCTGGATCAGGGCACGGTGCTGGACATGGACGCACCGCATCCGCCCGCCAATGCACTCAACACCCGCAGCCTGCGTCTTGGTGCCCTCAGCTATCACAATGGCAGTCGCCGCCTGCAACTGCAGCAGCTTTCCCTCGCCAGTGCATCGGGCTGTGTGCCCGGGGCATTGTGGGGGCGTAAAGATCAGTGTGTGTCTGTTGCCAGTCTGCAGCTCCCGGAGCAATTTGCGCTGCAGTTTCCGCGCAGGTCCACCGCGGGCAATCGTCCGGCGCAGTCGTGGCAGCTGGAAAGTGGACCGTTACAGCTGGCTAAATTTCAGTTGGGCGAAGGCAGCGTCGATACATCCACTCTGTTGCTGAGCGGATTCCATTGGGCGCGTGCGGAGATCGCCCCGGTGGAGCGGCGCTACCTGCTGGAGGATATCGCGCTGGAGCGACTGGGGGGATGTGTGCCGGATGGCTGGTTGCCTCAGAGGCTGTCCCCCCTGTGTGCACGGGTGTGGAAACTGGACGGGCGCGGCGATTTCATTCTCGATCTGCAGGAATTTCCCTATCTGGTTCTCGGCGAACTGCAACTGGCGACGCTGCTGCTGTCGGACCACCTGAGCGCGGACCCGGCACAACAGAAGGGCCTTGTCCTCAACGAACTGCAAACCGGCAATGGATTTTTCCGTCTGCGCCAGCAGTCTCTGCAACCGGGGGAGTACTTTGCCAGCGGTGACGCGCATTGGTGGGGGGAAGAAGTAAGGGCCGCGGACGAGGGTGTCGACGGCGCGGAAAAAGGCCTTTCGCCGGAAGAGTTGAAGGCAGCACGCGCGTCCGCAGACGCGGCGGCAAGAGCGGCCATCGGCACACCCCTCGGTGTGCGTGAAACCGAACTGGAACTCGCTTCCCTGTCCCTCACCAGTCTGGATGGCTGTCTGCCCACCTCCTGGCAAATGCTGCTCAACAGTGGTGGTACCCGGCGCCCAGCGTGCTTTGCCGTGCACCAATTGCGCCAGCAGCAGCCTCTGCATCTGCGGATGGAGAAGATCGCAAGTAGTACTGAAGCGCAGAGAAAAACGGACGGCAACATGCGTCTCGGGTTTACTGCCGCAGACCTGTCACTGGACAGCGCCGATATCACCAGTGCCAGCGGCGACGCCCTGCTCCGCGTGGCACAATTCACGATGCCAAAGGCGGATGTTCGTGTGCAGACGCAGCCGGCACGCGCGCGCCTGCAGCTGCCTGGCGCGGCGCTGGACAAGGCGGAGTTCTGCCTGAGCCCCGAGCGCTGTGTGGATGTGGCGAGCCTGCGCACCGGAGCACAGTTCGCGCTGGATTATGCGCCCGGACATTTCAATGCGGATATGAATGATCTGGCGCTGTCACATTTCTCACTGAGCGGTGGTGAGGATCAGTTCTCTGTCGAAATAAACCAGCTTGCCGGCCACGCCCTCCAGGTCAGCCTGCCGCGGATCGCCGGTGCCCGCGCCGACTGGAAACTGCAACAGCTGCAGGCCGAAGAACTTGAGGTCTGCTGGCCGCAGAAAGATGCGACAGAGCGCGGAACGCCCGATCGAGGCCTGCCTCGCTGTGTGCGCGGTAGCGGTGTGGCATCGGAAGGTGACGGCGTCGCCGTCGCGCAGCTGGCGCTGCATCGCAGGCTGTCGGATCCGGCGCAACTGACCCTTGAGCGGCTGCGCATCGAAAGCCTGGGCGTGGTGCAGCGCGGAGCCGCAGGCAACGACAACCCGGTCCAGCTCAATCTTCACAACCTGAGTCTGGATGCCGTGAATGGCTGCGGCCTTGACGATTGGCTGGCCACAAGCGCAGCTGGCGCGCGCTGGGGTGGATGCCTGTCGTCCGGGCGACTGCAACTGAGCGGCGACAATCTGGTGCGTCTGGGCGGCGGTACTGACGGGGATCTCCGCGGTGACGGCCGGATCCGGCTCGGGCCGCTGGCGGCGGCGGATCTGAAGCTGATGTCCGCGGATACCCGGAAGCCCATCCTGCAGCTGTCGCAACTCGCGTGGCAATCTCTGCACTGGCCCGGTGGTGCCCGAATACAGGTGGAGGATCTCGCGGCTCGGGATTTCTCCGGCTGTCTGCCGCCGACGCCGGGCCAGCCGGTACACGACCCGTTGTGCGTTGCCATTGGCCGGCTGCAGGTAGCGGGGTCGCAGACCCTGGCCCAGGGAGAAGACCTGCGTTTGAACGGGCAGGTGCTGGTGGAGGATGTTGCCCTGCGCCAGGGAGAGCATCGGCGCCTTGGGTTTACCCGGTTGGGGGTGAGTGGGCTGGTCTTTTCCGGTGGCGCACTGGCACTGGAGCAGGGCGAACTGAGCGGGCTCAGCGGTTGCTTCAGTCCGGTGCAACTCGGCGACAGGTCCCTTGCGCCCTGTTATGAGGTGGGGCGTATTTCCGTGTCCAGCCAGCACAAGGTCAGATTCGGAGCGCTGGGCAGTGGAGATGCGCAGCGCTATTTTCGCGATGTACGCGTAGAGGGCCTGCGTGTTACCCAGGCGGATTTTTCCGCCGGTGTACCGTCGGACCTGCTCCTTGTTGAAACCCTGGACGCGGAGTTGCTGGGATTCGGTACCCGCGAACTGGTCAGCGACAATCTGCGACTGAAAAATATCAGCAGTTGTCTGCCGCGCGGATACATCAACAATCTCAATCACTGCTTAAACGTGCAGGAACTGATCGCCACCGGGCACTACGATTTTGCCACGCGCACCCTGGCGTTGACGCAGGCGCGCGTGGACCAGTTGACGGTGCTGGGTATCGAAGGCGACCGCGTGCTGGAAACCGAATACGCAGACGCCCGGGGACTGACGGTCGCGAAAGGCGTCATTCGTCTGCTGGCGCTGGAAATTGCCAGCGGCAAGCTGTTTCGTCGCGATGAGCGCGCGCAGGAATTCGTCAACCACCAGTGGAACACGGAAATCGAACTGCTGCGGGTAAACCAGTTTGAATATTTCCCGCCGGAGAAAATTCTCAACATCGACACCATCGACCTCATCCGTCCCCACAGCATGCTCGCGCGTGGGCGCGAGGGCGACCTTGGGGAGTGGGAACGCTTACGCAGCCAGACCCCGGAGGAGAACCGCCACCGCTACCAGCGGGGAGATATCGCACGCGAGGCCAATCGCTTCCACTACCGGGTGAACCAGATCACGGTTGATCGTGGACGCTTTCTCTGGCTCGACAGCACGAGTGATTACGATGCCAAGCTCCCCCTGCGCCGTATCAACCTGCTGTTGCGGGGTGTCAGTAACTATCACGAGGACCCGCCGGCACTGGTGATCCTGAACGGGCGCGCTGGAGGCTTCAGCGAAATGCACCTGGCCGGGCAGGTGAATCTTCTGGAAGACAACCAGTGGGATGCCTCACTGCTCGGTTATGTTGAAGGCGCCAACCTCATTCCCACAACCCCCTATATCGCCGCTCTGCTTGGCTACAAAATTCTGCAGGGTCAGTTGGATGCACTGGTGGATATCAAGGTGGATGACAACCAGGTGGATGCCCTGGCAAAAATGAAACTGGAAAAAATCAAAGTGCGCCGTGTGCGCGACACCGACCACCTGAAAGTAAAAAGAAGCATCATTCCCCTCAGTCTGGCGCTGGCGTTGTTAAAAGACGGCAATGGTGACGTGCATTTCAATATGCCGGTCTCCGGTGAACTTTACGATCCCAAATTCAACTTCAGTTTTATCTTCAGTGATCTGTTGCAACGGGCTATCCTCGAAGCGCTGTTTGCCTATTTCACTCCGGTGGGGTTCTACAGTCTGGCGAAACTCGCGTGGGCGCGTTTTCGCGCGGTGAGTTTTTCGGATATCGAATTCGCCCCCGGGAGCGATGTGCTGAGCGCGGATGCCGAGGCCAGTCTGAACGGCATGATTGAAAAAATGCGTGATAACCCCAAAGCGAGACCCGGAATCTGCGGTGTGGCAACGGCGCAGGATATGGAAGTAATGTTCCCCTATGAAACGGGCGCCATGTACGGAAGCCGGGAACAACGCAAGAACTTCTACAGCGATCCGCCGCGGGGGCTGCGCGAAGAGCTGCTGCAACTTTCCAATCGCCGCAGCCGCCAGGTACAGAAATTTTTCATCGGCGCCGGACTCGACCAGGAAGATTTTATCCAGTGCGCGCCGGACTATATCGGGAACGATTCCGGCGCCCCACGCGTGGAGTTTTCCAACTGAGAATTATCCGGTTACCCACTCGATCGGGCGTTGTCGTTTCAGTATGCTGTCGACGCGGGGACGAAGGCGTGTGTCGAATTCAATGGAGTGTCAGCCATGGCCAAAAATCTCACCCAGCAATTGATTGAACAACATCTCGTCAGTGGCCGCATGCGGGCCGGCGAGGCGGTGCAGCTCAAAATTGACCAGACCCTGTGCCAGGACGCCACAGGCACTATGGTCATGCTTGAGTTTGAAGCGCTTGGCCTGGAGCGTGTGAAAACCGAGGTGTCGGCGCAGTATGTGGATCACAACCTGATCCAGGCGGACTTTAAAAATGCCGATGATCACCTTTTTTTGCAGAGTGCCGCGCGCAAATGGGGGCTGTGGTTCTCACGCCCGGGCAACGGCATCAGTCATGCGGTACACATGGCGTGCTTTGGTGTACCCGGCAAGACCCTGCTCGGCTCCGACAGCCACACCTGCGCCGGGGGCTCCATGGGGATGCTGGCCATGGGAGCGGGCGGTCTGCAGGTGGCACTGGCCATGGCAGGCATGCCATTTTCACTGGTGATGCCGGAGATTGTCGGTGTCGAGGTCACCGGCAGGTTGCCGCCCTGGGTGAGCGCCAAAGACGTTATCCTGGAAATGTTGCGCCGCTACGATGTGAAAGGCGGTGTGAATAAAATTTTCGAGTATTACGGCCCGGGGCTCGCCACCCTCACGGCCATGGACCGCCATGTCATCGCCAATATGGGGCAGGAAATGGGGGCGACCGCCAGCGTATTTCCGGCGGATGAAAATGTTCGCGCCTTTCTTCGGCAGCAGGGCCGCGAGCAGGACTTCGTGGCCCTGCAGGCGGAAGAGGGCGCGAGCTATGATCATCGCGAACAGCTCGATCTCTCCACTATCGAACCGCTGATTGCCTGTCCGTCCAGCCCCGGCAAGGTCGTCACCGTGCGCGAAGTCGCGGGCAAACCGATTTATCAAAGCTACATTGGTTCATCCGCCAATCCCGGCCTGCGGGATTTCGTGGTGCCGGCGAAAATGGTGGATGGACGCAGGATTCCCGAGCAAGTGTCACTTGATATCAATCCCAGCAGCCGCCAGTTACTGGAGGAAATCAGCCGTAATGGCGACCTGAACCGTTTGCTGCAGGCCGGGGCGCGTCTGCACCAGACCGGTTGCAATGGCTGTATCGGCATGGGGCAGGCGCCGGCCAGTGGCCGTATCAGCCTGCGCACCGTGCCACGTAATTTTCCCGGTCGCTCTGGTACCAAGGAAGATCAGGTGTACCTGTGCAGCCCGGAGACGGCTACCGCGAGTGCGCTCAGCGGAAAAATTACCGACCCGCGGGATATGGACATGGACTATCCGGTATTCAATGAGCCGGAAAGACTCAACGACATGCGCTCGCTGATGCTGGCACCGCGAGACTTCTCCAGCGAAATTCCGGTAGCCATCGAATTGGAAAAGGGCCCCAACATCCAGCCACTGCCGGAATTTGATGCCTTGGCGGAAACCGTTTCAGGTCCTGTCCTGCTGAAGACCGGTGACAATGTGTCCACCGATGAAATCCTGCCCGCCGGCACTGACATACTGCCACTGCGGTCGAATATTCCCGCGATCAGTCACTACACCTTTTCCCGTATCGACGACAGTTTTTACCAGCGGGCGAAGACGCACAATGGTGACAGTTTCGTCATTGGTGGAGAAAACTACGGCCAGGGTTCCAGCCGTGAACACGCCGCGATTGCGCCACGCTATCTCGGCGTGCGCGCAGTGATCGCGGTTTCCATGGCGCGTATCCATCGCCGCAATCTGATCAATTTTGGCATAGTGCCGTTGCTGTTTTCCAAACCTGCAGACCTGGCGCGTCTGAAACAGGGCGATGTGCTCGCAGTGGACAATTTCCCCGCGCAGTTAAACCAGGGGCGGGATGTGGTGGTGCAACTCAGTGACGGAAAAACCCTAACCGTTACGCACAATATGAACGAGGAAGAAGTGGCGACGGTGATTGCGGGTGGTTTGATCAACAGGGTGAAAAATATCGGCCCATAGCAGGTAAACATTTACCGGAGGGAATAAGTATGAGTCAGCAGGAAATTACCGCACTGCAACAGCAGATCGGCGAGCTTAAACACAAACTCGCGGTATTGCAGAAAAAGTCCAGTGGTGTCGAAGTGGCGAATTACACCTTCAACACCCTGCAGGGTGAGGTCAGTCTGCTCAATCTGTTTGGTGAGAGTGACACCCTGCTTGCCATTCACAACATGGGGCAGGGCTGCCGCTACTGCACCCTTTGGGCAGATGGCTTCAACGGCCTGCTGCCGCACCTGGAGTCCGCCATGTCCGTGGTGCTGCTCTCCAAGGATGCTCCCGACGTGCAGCGTCGCTTTTCCAGCAGTCGCGGCTGGCGCTTCCGACTTGCCAGTCATGGAGGTGGCGATTACATCCGGGAGCAGAGCGTGGTGGATGGCGAGGGCAACATGCCCGGCGCGGTAGTTTACGTCCGTGAGGAAAACAGAATTTTCCGTAAGAATGCCAGCGTTTTCGGCCCGGGTGACAATTACTGCGTGATGTGGGATCTGCTGAATATGGCGGGTTCGGGTGCCGACTCGTGGACGCCGCAATACAACTACTGGCAGCGTCCCAGAAAAATGGATGACGGTGGGGAAAATCTCGTTGAATAACCCCGTCCCTGGATGATCAACCTGTCGATTTATTTGCAAGCCCGTTCACTGTGCGCAGGTCCGTGCATCTAAAAAGGACAGGTCGACATCCAGCGCTCTGCTCAGTCCTTCAATATCTCCCGCGCTGCATTATGCCCGGGCACCCCGGTCACCCCACCACCGGGGTGTGTTCCTGAACCGCATATATACAGCCCGTTAATCGGCGTGCGGTAATCGCTGAACCCCATAAACGGCCGGTTGCTCCAGAGCTGATCCAGCCCCAGCGCACCGTGAAAAATATCTCCGCCCACCAGTCCGAATTTTCGCTCAAGATCCAGTGGTGAATGGATCTGGCGGGCGATGATGGCTTCGCGGAAGTTGGGGGCGTATTCGGTGACGGTGTCGATGATGGTATCGGCGGCCTGCTCGCGCTCTTCGTCCCAGCTGCGACCGTCCGGAAGTTCGGGGGCGAATTGCTGGCAGAACAGGCTGGCGACGTGCTGGCCTTCCGGTGCCAGTGAGTTGTCCACGGTGGAAGGGATAAGGATTTCCACAATGGGTTTTTTCGACCAGCCGAACTGCTTGGCATCCAGGTAGGCCTGTTCCAGGTACTGCATGCTGGGCCCGATAACGATGCCCGACTGGTGGTGCGGCTGTAGGTGCGTGCCGGGGCGGCAGGTAAAGTCCGGCAGCTCCTTCAGGGCGACGTTCATGCGGAAGGTGCCGGAGCCGACCTTGAAACCCCGCACCCGGCGCTGGAATTCCGGGTCCAGGTGTTGCTCGCCGATCAGTTTGCCGAACAGCAGTTTCGGGCCAACGTTGGAGATGATTTTGTGCGCCCGGTGGACGTCGCCGTTGGCGAGGCGCACGCCCCTGGCCCAGCCGTTTTCAATCAAGACTTCTTCCACGTCGGCGCCGGTGATGACCTCTACACCCAGTTGCCCGGCTTCCTTCAGCATGGCCTGGGTGATGGCGCCCATACCGCCGATGGCATGACCCCAGGCCCCTTTCTCACCGTTGACCTCGCCGAATACATGGTGGAGCAGCACGTAAGCGGAGCCCGGTGTGCTCGGGGCGGCGTAGTTGCCGACGATGGAGTCGAACGCGAAGGCGGCTTTGACCGCGTCGCTTTCAAACCAGGCGTCCAGCACATCGGTGGCACTTTTGGTGAACAGGTCTAGGGTGTCGCGGCGCTGGGCCATGCTGAGTTTTCTGGCGCGCAGACCGAAGCTGCCGGCGCGGATCAGGTCCACAAGACCGCCGCCCACATTGGGCGGCGTGCGCAGCAGTTCTTCTCTCAGCACATCCGCCACGGTTTCCAGCATTTCATAAAATGCGGGGAGGGCAGCGGCGTCTTTCTCGGAGAAGCGCGCTATTTCCGCGAGGGTGTCACGCGGGTTTTTATGGAACGACAGGCTGTTGCCATCGGACAGCGGGAAGAAATTGTTTTGCGGGCGCAGCTTTACCTTGAGGCCGTGCTTGTGCAGGTTCAGGTCCTGAATGATTTTGGGGTTCAACAGGCTGACGGTGTAACTGGCCACCGAGTTGCGGAACCCGGGGTGAAACTCTTCGGTTACCGCGGCACCGCCGACGAGTTCGCGGCGTTCCAGAATGGTGACTTTCTTGCCGGCCTTCGCCAGGTAGCAGGCGCACACCAGGCCGTTGTGGCCGCCGCCGATGATCAAACAATCGTTCATTATTATTTTCTGCCTTTTTACTTCTTTATTTTCTAATTGCTTTACTGGTTTTCTCTTTGCCGATTTAGTGGCTTCCCTCGCGGTGCAGTCGGTCCAGACGCAATCGCTCGCGTCCGTCAAATAATCTGCGTGCACAGATGCTCACTGCCGCAAAAGTACCAAAGCCAGTGCCCGCGGCAATGGTGAACATAATGAGGATCTGGTACTTCACCGCCAGCGCCGGTGCAGTGCCCGCGAGTATCTGGCCGGTCATCATACCCGGAAGCGAGACGATTCCGGCGGCCGCCATGGCGTTAATAATCGGCATCAGGCCGGCGCGCATGGCGTCGCGGCGAAAGTCGCCACAGGCATCGACCCAGGTCTCACCGAGCATCAGCCGGTTTTCGATGATATCGCGGGAACGCCGTGCGCTTT
Source organism: Microbulbifer pacificus (assembly GCF_002959965.1). Classification (NCBI taxonomy): domain Bacteria; kingdom Pseudomonadati; phylum Pseudomonadota; class Gammaproteobacteria; order Cellvibrionales; family Microbulbiferaceae; genus Microbulbifer; species Microbulbifer pacificus. The sequence continues at coordinate 931,478 of NZ_PREV01000026.1, read as the reverse complement.
CGGTGAGGCGGTCCAGCCCCAGAGCCACGCCGGTCATGGTGTTGCCAAGCAGCATTCCGAGAAGCGGGATGGCGTATTGGGGTTGGTACCAGGGTTCGGGACCGATCACCGCCATCAGGGTCAGTATGGTGACGCTGAAGGCGGAGATAAACATCGACAGGGTGCCTATGGCAAAACTCCAGCCGCCGCGCAGTCGATATTTCTGCCGCGCTGCCACTTCCCGGCCGGCGAGCAGCAGCATCGCAAGGCCCATCAGCGCCACCCAGAAAAAGCTATCCACCGCGAACAGCGCCTCCAGCACCAGGCCGATCAGCGCCAGTTGAATGGCGGTGCGTACCGCGGCTACCAGCAGCGCCCTGCCCAGTCCAAGGCGCGCGAAATGAGTGCAGGTGGCCAGGGCCAGTACCAGTGTGGCGGCGAGGGCCAGTTGCCACCAGGACAGGGCGATGATATTCACACCGGTACCTCCAGCAGGCGCGGGCCTTCAATGCGAAAATGCCGCTTCGCCACACGCCGAATCTGCTCTTCGCTGTGCGCTACCCAGAGTACGGGGCAGCGGCGCTCGCGGACCACGGACTGCAGCCAGTGTTCCACCTGCCGGGTGGTTCTCTCGTCCAGGTTGGCGGTGGGCTCATCCAAGAGAAGGACCCTGGGCTCGCAAATCAGCGCCCGCAACAAGGCCAGGCGTTGCTTTTCTCCAGAGGACAGGCGGGATACGGGCCATTCGCCGGCCCTGTCGGCAAGGCCCAGTGCATGCAACATTTCCGGTGCGGGTTTGGACAGGTGCTCACCGACACTATCGAACCACCAGGCGCTCTCTGCCGGCACCATCATCACCTGGCGTCGCCAGCGGTGGGCGGGCACGGAAGCCTGCTCCGTTGAATCCAGAGACACCGAACCACCGTGGGGTTCCAGATCGGCGACGGCCCTGAGCAGGCGGCTCTTGCCGGCGCCGGAAGGACCGGAAAGACAGACAATTTCTCCCGGAGCTATCTGCAGGTCGATATTTTCCAGGTTGCCAACGGAGACGCTTTCAAGGGTTAGCTTCGTCAATGTTTCTATTCACTGTATGTCGTCACGGTATCAGCCAATCTTTGCACGATTTCCATAAAAAGCTGTTTGCAAATACTCGCCATAAGCCTGATCCCTACAACTCTGTATGTCGGTTTCCACAGGCTATTGCTGACACTTGGTCATCCACTCCGTATAAGGGGGGCGGTGCCCGGGAATTGTGCGTACCGTCAGGTAGATGGACAGAAGCCGCTCGTGCAAAACAGGGTTAGTTTCGTCTGAAAGGCACTGCTGTGGAAAGAGTCGCTGGTGTTTTTATTGATGTACATCATTTGCAACACGCTGGGGTGATATCCGGTGTACGCGCGTGGAACAGCAGTTTGCACGCTCTCCGGGATGGTTTTCCCCTCATCCGCACCCGTTCTATGTGATAGCCGTGGCCGGGGATCGAAGCCGTAAGGTTGGGAAAAATGCATCGGCATATCAGATATGCACGAATTTCCGATTGGTTCACGGCTCTGATTTGATGGCGCGCACATGCGGGCTGAAAGTAGCCGATTCCTGATGGCCCTCCTTGCGCAATTCCCCTAACTGGCGTGATATAAACAGCGGTAGTTCCCGTTGCAATAATTCGGATCTACCGGATATTGCAAACTACTAAAATAATATTCCATGCTGCCGGTCAAATTGAGGAGGCCGTTGTACTCGTCTCGCGCTTTTCATGGATTCGCAGCGACTTCAGAGGCAGCAAAGTGGACGAAATTACCCAATTGTTGGCTCAGGCCCGCGCCGGCAGACCGGAGCAGTTAGGGATGGTCTTTACCGCTCTCTATCCCAAGTTGCGTCGACTGGCGGCCGCGCGGCTGGCAGCTGATGACCATACTTTCACACCCACGGTGCTGGTGCATGAACTGTATTTACGCCTGAGCTCCGGCGCAATTCCCTCTGTAACGGATCGCAAACATTTCTTTGCCACTGCGGCGCAGGCGATGCGCTGGATACTGGTGGATCACGCGCGAAAAGGGATGGCTGGCAAGCGGGGTTGTGAAATGAAGGTCGACGCGCATTTTCTGGAAATACTGGAAGACCGGCGCTATTCAGAGCAGATTGTCGCGCTGCATCAAAGTCTGGATGATCTGGACAAGCTCAGTACACAGCGGCGCCTGGTGGTCGAGCTGCGCTACTTTGCCGGCCTGCAAATCTCCGAAATTGCCGAATTGCTGGGGTGTGCTGAACGTACGGTGCACCGCGAGTGGGAAAGGGCAAGAGCCTTTCTGCAGGTGCAGATGACGTAGGGGGAATATGAATAACGGTGACACCGAACACTGGCGGGCGGCCGATCAAATTTTTGAGCGGTTGCTCGAATTACCGGAAGCAGAGCGCGACTCCGCGTTGGAGCAGCTTTCCGCACCTGCGGAAGTGATGGAAAAAGTCCGCGATCTTTTGCGGGCGCACCGCCAACCAGACGCGTTTCTCGAGCGCCCGGCTTTTACCGCGTGCCACCAGACGTCCAATGCGCTCGCTGGTCGTGAGCTGGGAGGCTGGCGCCTCTCAAAACAGTTGGGTAGCGGAGGGTCCGCGGTCGTCTACAGCGCGCAGCGTTCTGCACCGGGAGTCGAGCAACGAGCGGCGATCAAAATATTTACCCTCGCCTCTTTGTGCCATCTGGGTGCCGAGCGCTTTCGGCGCGAATTGGCAATTCTGGCAAAGCTCAATCATCCTCATATCGCTTCTTTGATTGATTCTGGTGTTAGCGACGACGGCACCTATTGGCTGGCTATGCAGCTGGTAGAGGGCGAGCGTATCGACTGTCACTGCGAAAGGCTCGATACCCGCAGTGTGGTAAAAATTTTCCTGCAGCTCTGCGATGCCGTTGCCTATGCCCATCGCGCTCTGGTGGTCCACAGGGATATCAAGCCCTCCAATGTGTTGGTGGAAAAGGGCGGACATGTTCGCCTGCTGGATTTTGGCATTGGACGTTTTGCCGATGACGGGGAAGACATTACCCGGACGCTGTGGCGAGCGCTGACGCCCGGTTACGCGGCCCCGGAGCAATTTACCGGTAGCGGCATATCCACGGCCATGGATGTCTACGGTCTTGGCGCTCTGCTGTACCGGTTGCTGTGTGGCAGTCCGCCGCGCGACAGTCGAGATATGGATACCCATGTTTCTCTGACTGCTCCATCTGGCCGTGCCCTGACTGCCGGCGCCAGTTACCGGCGCCACTACCCGGCATTGAAGCAGGACCTGGACAAGGTGCTACAGAAGGCGCTGGATCTGGATCCGTGCCGTCGCTATGCCTCCGCCGACGCCCTGGCCGAGGAACTGCGTCGCTGGCTACAGGGGGAGCCGGTACTGGCGCAACCGCCGAATCCGTTTTACCTGTGGAAGAAATTTGTTCAGCGCAACCGGACGGCGGTGGCCATGTCTTTTGCGCTGGTGATGGCTCTCGTCGTGGGAGTGACTGGCACATTGTGGCAGGCCCGGCTGGCCAAGTCAGAGGCGAACAACGCTCAGTCCCAGGCTCGTCGGGCAGTACTGGTTCGGGATTTTCTGCAAACTGTTATGGTGTCCACCGACCCCGCCGAGGGGCGTGTGCCGAACGCACACGAGCTGTTGACTGAAGGGGCCCGTCGGGCCCGCGAGGAAATCGCCGGCGTGGATCCAGTGGCCGCGGCGGATATTTTACTGCTGACAGGATCCTCCCGCCTCGATCTGAACCAGATGGATAAGGGCGCAAAAGACCTGCGGGAGGCTCTGGAGCTGCTGCGAGATGCCGGTGGGGGAGAGCCGCGCGAACTGTCGAGAATTCACTGGAATCTCGGTCGCTACTTCAAGATCCGGGGGCCTATAGACAGCGCCATCAAGCACTACCGGGAATCTCTGGCACTCATGAGCCGGTGGCCTGCGCCGGCGGAAGAAAAAATTGCAGCAAGAAGTTCGCTCGGCTCCGCGTTGATGGCGGCGGGCAAGGTGGAAGAGGCTGAGGTTTTGATCCGGCAGTCTCTGCAGGATATTGCGGCCGCTGGCCTGGAGGTTTCCCACCTGCATCTGGATACCCTGAACCACCTCTCTACCGTTATTTACCTGGCGGGCCGCAGTGCCGAAGAGCAGTTGCCGGTTCACGAAAAGCGTTTTGAGGTGGCGCGCAAACTCTATGGCGATGACAACGGCTGGTACGCCTATACCCTGGCGGACGCGGTTCCCACTTATCGCAAGATGGGGCTCAACCGGGCGGCGACCGAATTGGCCGAGCGCGCCGAGGCTGTTGCAAAACGGATATATCGGGCGCCGCATCTGGTGAAGGCCGTCGCCATTTGTAATCACGCCGCAGTGTTGCTGCAGGATGGGAATTTTGAGGAAGCGCTTCGGCGTTACGATGAGAGTATTGCCGTTGATACAGCTCTGAATCGCAATGATCTGCACGCGGAGTCCTGTCTGCGCGGGCGGGCCTACGCCCGTGCGGCCCGGGGGGAATACCAAGCCGCCCTTGCGGATCTTTCACAGAGCCGCGAAATGCTTGTCTCTCTCGACCGCGGCGATTCGCCACAGTGGTTGGCAAATTGCGGCATGGAGACGTCGGTGTTACTGCGCATGGGGCGTAAATCTCATGCAGCTGGAGTGCTGAACGAGTGTGGGCAGCGCGAAGCCGCGTCTGCAAATGAGCTTCCGCTGGATTACGAGCAGGCGCGCGCCGAGCTGTACCTGTCCGATGGAGAGCTGGAACGCAGTGCTCGCATCTTGAGCAGTCTGCGGGAAAGATACGCCCCCGAGCAGGCATCGCGGCGCTGGATGCGTCCGTGGATGTTATCACTGGTGCTGGCCCGGCGGCTAAGCCAGGAAAATCCTGAAGGCGTGACACAGGCGATGGTTGCCTTTGGCCGTGATAGCACCATTGCCCAGTGTGCAGATGCTGCAGATGGTTCAGATACCGCAAGCTGTCTCGCCTTTCCCTGATACGCCCGGCTGGCGCTGGCCAGCCGGTGTCCTTCCTGTCGATCCCACTTTATTTCCAGGCTGCTGTCAGTTTTCGTGCCCGAAATACGAATGTACTGGTAGCGGTGGGGTATTTCTTAAGCCAGAAGATCGCCAGCCGAGCAGAAATCGATCGTGCTGCCGTACAGCTCTTTTTATTGAGCGTCCCCAAGATTTTCGGCGGCACCCATCGAGTCTCATGTAGTGGCGGCTGCCGGGTATCCGGATTCGATCCGCCAGGTTCAGGTGTTGATGATTATCTAAACAGGTTTGGGGGGGGGAACAATGGACGGCGTAAAAAATCAATTTTCAGCAACGATTAGAAAGGTTCGCATCGTGTCGCTGCTGTTGGCGGTGATGGCTGTTGCTGCCTGCGGTGGCAGTGGTGGCGGTGGAAGTAGCGGTGGCGGTGGCAACAGCTCCACGGATGATTTCCCCACCGCGACCGATGATACGGCGGGAGTGAAAGAAGATACGTCGATCATCGCAGAGGTTCTATCCAACGACGACTTCGGTAACGACGGTGCCGGAAGTTTTACCCTGGTGACGACACCGGAACACGGTGTGGCGGAAATAGAGGACGGTGGGACACCCGGGGATTTCACAGACGACGTAATTCGTTATACGCCGAAAGCCGATTTTAATGGCACTGATCAGATTACTTATCAGATTACCGATCGGGATGGGGATGCCACCAGCGCTACACTGACCATTACTGTACACCCGGTTACCGATTTTCTTTCCGCCAGCGCCGAGGCCGGTGGCGATGGCTCCCACCCCAGACGGTTGCATCTGGCCTGGGCTGTGGACTCGGAACCAGACCACTATCGCATCCAGATCAATCCGGACGGCGTGTCTGGATATACGGATACCGAGCTCGGTGAAATCGCCGGCGGTGCGACGTCGTTGGAATTCGATATGTCACTACACCTGACCTCGTGGGAGAGCGCGCGCTTACAGCTGGTGGCTTTGGACAGCGCGGGTATCGAGCTTGGGCGCTCCGGTGAAATTCCGCTGGATCAGGTGGCGGTGGCGGAAATGATCGGATACTTCAAGGCTCCTGGTCCGAGTCACCACTTTGGTATCTCGTCTGCTCTCTCCGCTGATGGCACGACGCTGGCTATTGCCGCGGAAGAGAGTAACCGGCGGGGAGCTGTTTACGTTTTTTATAAAAATACAGAGGGTTGGCAATTCCAGAAAAAAATAGTGCCGCTGGAGGCCGACGACAACGACTACTTCGGATTTCGTTCGCTGGCACTGTCTGCCGACGGCAACACTCTGGCGGTGGGGGCGCGCTACGAGGACAGCAGTGCAACGGGTATCAATGGTGACGACTCCATTAACGTCAACGCCAGCTTCAATGCTGGCGCCGCTTATGTATTCAGGAGAAATGCCGGAGACTGGACACAGCAAGCGTATATAAAGGGGGCCAATACGGGAGAGGGGGATCAATTCGGGGTGAGCGTTGCGCTCTCGGCAAATGGCGCCGTGCTGGCTGTTGGTGCCAACGGCGAGGACAGCGATGGTGATCCCGGCAATAACAGTACCCTGGACTCCGGGGCTATCTATTTGTTCGCCAACGATGGCTCCGGCTGGGTGGAGCGCGACTATCTCAAAGGCAATGATGTGACTGCTGCGCGGGGGCTCGGTTATTCACTTGCCCTGTCTTCAGACGGCAACACCCTGGCCAGCGGTGCCGTGCGCGATCTGGCGCCGGGCGGAATCTATGTGTTTACCTACAACGGAAGCAGCTGGGATGTAGAGGCGGCAAACCTGACTGGGTCCGCCAGCGATGCAGATGCGCTCGGCAGTGTCCTGGTGTTGTCTGACAACGGCGACACGCTGGCGGCGAGTGCGCTCTACCACGATGCCGCAGCGGCAAATGCCGGCGCTGTCTTTGTCTACCGGCGCAACGGCGCAGGTTGGGGTCAGCAGGCCCAACTTACCGCGTCCAATCCTGATGCCGACGATATCTTTGGCTACAGCCTGTCGATGTCGGGGGATGGCACAACCCTCGCCGTGGGCTCCCCTTATGAGAGTAGCGACTCCACAGGCCTGAATGGCGATCCCGGCAGTGACAGCGCCGTTGCGGCTGGCGCCGTCTATGTCTATCAATTCCGGGAGCAGTGGCAGGAAACGCGCTACGTGAAGGCGCCGAATACGGAGATGGAAGATATCTTTGGTTCCTCGGTGGCTCTGTCAGCCAGCGGCAGCACTCTGTTTGTGGGGAGTGCAGGTGAAGACGGGGGCGCTACCGGTCTCGGTGGCGACTGGGATAGTAACGATGGCACTGACACCGGCGCCGTGTTTGCGTATTGATCCTGCAGTGTTTGCTTGAGCGGTGCCCGGGCGGCGGTCTCCGGTGGGAGGCCGCCGCCGCTTTTTGTGGGTTCCGGCTGTTGCCTGCCCCAATTCTTTGAACAGACTCCCGTCTCCCGCCATAATCGGCACCTTCGAGCAGAATAACGAGATCTTCGCAGTATGACCGAGCCCTCCGTCTACGACGCCTCCGAGCGCCAGCACCTGGCGGCTTACACCGAGAAGGCGTACCTGGATTACTCCATGTACGTGATCCTCGACCGCGCCCTGCCCAATATCGGCGACGGCCTGAAGCCGGTGCAGCGGCGTATTGTCTACGCCATGAGCGAGCTGGGGCTGAAGGCCAGCGCCAAGCACAAGAAGTCTGCGCGCACCGTGGGCGACGTGATCGGTAAGTACCACCCGCATGGCGACAGCGCCGTATACGAGGCGATGGTGCTGATGGCGCAGCCGTTCAGCTACCGCTACCCGCTGGTGGATGGCCAGGGCAACTGGGGCTCGCCGGACGATCCCAAGTCCTTCGCTGCCATGCGCTACACCGAATCCCGAATGGGCAAATACGCCGAGGTGCTGCTGTCGGAACTGGGGCAGGGCACCGTGGACTGGCAGCCGAACTTCGACGGCACCATGGAAGAGCCGGCGGTGCTGCCGGCCCGGGTTCCGAATATCCTGCTGAACGGCACCACCGGTATCGCCGTGGGCATGGCCACCGACATCCCGCCGCACAACCTGCGCGAGGTGGTGGATGCCACCGTGCACATGCTGGAAAACCCCAAGGCGACGGTGTCCGAGCTGTGCGAATTCATTCACGGCCCGGATATGCCCACCGAGGCGGAGATCATCTCCCCCAGGTCCGATCTGGTGAAAATGTACGAGACCGGCAAGGGCTCGGTGAAGATGCGTGCGCTGTGGACCAAAGAGGATGGCGATATCGTCATCACCGCGCTGCCGCACCAGTGCAGTGGTGCCAAGGTGCTGGAACAGATCGCCGCGCAGATGCAGGCCAAGAAACTGCCGATGGTCACCGACCTGCGCGACGAGTCCGATCACGAGAACCCCACCCGTCTCGTCATCGTGCCCAAGTCCAACCGCGTGGACCTGGATCAGGTGATGAATCACCTGTTCGCCACCACCGACCTGGAGAAGAGCTACCGGGTCAACCTGAACATGATCGGTGTCGACGGCCGCCCGCAGGTAAAGTCTCTGGACAAGATCCTGTCCGAGTGGCTGAGCTTCCGCACCGTTACCACACGACGCCGCCTGCAGTTCCGCCTCGACAAGGTCGAGAAGCGCCTGCACCTGTTGGCCGGTTTGTTGATTGCCTTCCTCAACATCGACGAAGTAATCGAGATCATCCGCACCCACGACGAACCGAAGCAGGAGCTGATGCGCCGCTTCGAACTGAGTGACGTGCAGGCGGAATACGTGCTCGAGACCAAGTTGCGCCAGTTGGCGCGCCTTGAAGAAATGAAGATCTGCGGCGAACAGGCGGAGCTGGAAAAAGAGCGCGATACCCTCACCAAAACCCTGGAGAGCGAGCGTCGCCTCAAGACCCTGATCAAGAAGGAACTGCTGGAAGCGGCGAACGAGTTTGGCGATGAGCGCCGCTCGCCCATCGTCGAGCGCGAGGAAGCCAGGGCCTTCAGCGAGACCGACCTGCTCACCTCGGATCCGATCACCGTGGTGCTGTCCGACAAGGGCTGGATTCGCCAGGCCAAGGGGCACGATATCGACCCCACCTCACTGAGCTACAAGGCCGGCGACAGTTTCAAGTTTGCCGCCCACGGCAAGAGCAACCAGATGGCGCTGTTGCTCGACAGTACCGGACGCAGTTATTCCATCGCCTCACACATGCTGCCTTCGGCTCGGGGCCAGGGCGAACCGTTGTCCGGGCGTATCAATCCGCCGTCGGGGGCTACTTTTGAAGGCCTGTTGATGGGCAACGACGACCAGCAGGTACTGCTGGCGAGCGATGCCGGCTATGGCTTTATCGCCAAGTACGCCGACCTGCAGTCTCGCAACAAGGCCGGCAAGGCCATGCTGAGCCTGCCGCAGAACGCGCGCGTGCTGCCGCCGCAGGAAATCGTAAATCCGGATAAAGCGCTGCTCGCCGCCGTGTCCAGCGAAGGTCGTATGCTGGTATTCCCGGTTTCCGAATTGCCGGAGCTGGCGAAAGGCAAGGGCAACAAGATCATCAATATCCCGTCGGCGCGCGCCGCCAGCCGCGAGGAAATTCTTGTCGGTATCGCGGTTCTGGAAGGCGACGACCAGCTGGTGATCCACGCCGGCAAACGCCACACCAAAATCAAGGTGACGGAACTGGAGCACTATCAGGGTGAGCGGGGTCGCCGCGGCAACAAGCTCCCGCGGGGGTTCCAGAAAGTGGACAAGGTGGAAGTGCAGCGGAAGTAGTAGCTGGTGTACTCCATCCTCAAAAGGCGACTTTCGAGTCGCCTTTTTTGTGGATGAAATCCCTGATTCAGTCTTGAGTAAATAGTAAGCATCCTTACAATAACTCCACTTACAGGCCGGCGGCGACCGGCCGCATTTCATTCCGGGAATCCATGAACAAATCTGATCTCGCGGCGCAGCTGGGGTTTGAGCTGCATACCGCCGCACGTCTGTTGAAACGCAATTTTGACCGTCGCGCCAAGTCCCACGGCCTCACTCGTGCCCGCTGGCAGGTGCTTTGGATCCTGAACAGAAACCAGGGGATGAAGCAGGCGGAATTGGCCGAACGTATGGATGTGGCCCCGATTACCCTGACCCGCCAGATCGACCTGTTGCAGGCCGAGGGCCTCGTGGAGCGCCGGCCCGACCCCCAGGACCGGCGCTGTTTCCGGATTTTCCTTACCGAGGCCGCCGCGCCGGTGCTGGATACATTGCACCTGCTCGCCGGGGACACCCGCGCCCAGGCACTGGCCGGGATCAGTGCGGAAGAGCTGCAGCAACTGATGTATTTACTGAGCCGGGTACGTGAAAACCTGAGCCGAGAGGAGACTGTTGAGTGACGGAGGTGAAAGAGACATCGAAATCCCGTGGCCTGGCGCTTGGGCTTGGTATGGTAGTGGCTGGTGTGGTGGCCGCCTGGTGTATCTGGGGCGGCGGCAGCAGTGTGCATACGGATAATGCGTATGTAAAAGCCGACAAGCTCTCTCTGGCATTGGAAGTGAGCGGCATTGTGGCCGAGGTGCCCATCAAGGCCAACCAGCACGTCAACAAAGGCGATCTGCTGGTGCAACTGGACGACACCCCCTTTCGTCTCGCGGTAGCGGAAGCGGAAGCGCACCTGGCGCAGGTAAAAAACCAGGTGCACGCGCGCCAGGCGGATTACGCGGAGGCGGAAGCGGAACTGCAGCAGGCGCAGACAGATGCGGCATTTTACCGCCGCCAGATGGATCGCAACGAAAAGCTCGGCAAGGTCGCACTGTCGGAATCCCAGCTGGACGAGTCGCGCCAGAAACTGGATCAGGCGCGCGCGAAAATTGCCATCAACTCGGAAAAACTCGCCAGTCTGCGCGCGGAGCTGGGCGGTAACTCCCAGGTACCGCTGGACCAGCAGGCGGACGTGATGGTGGCGCAGGCGCAGCTCGACAAGGCCCGCTATCAGCTCTCCCGCACCCGGGTAACGGCGCCGGTATCCGGCGTCATTGCCAACGAAGTCCCGCAGGTGGGGGAACTGGCGGTGGTCGGCATGTCCGTGGTGACGCTGCTCGGCACCGACGACATGTGGATCGAGGCGAACCTGAAGGAAACCCAGCTGGAACATGTACGCGCGGGGCAGCAGGCGGAAATCACCGTGGACGCCTACCCGGGGGTAAAATTCCAGGCGCTGGTGGAAAGCCTGAGCGGTGCCGCTGGTAGTGAGTTCGCGCTGATTCCCGCGCAGAACGCCAGCGGCAACTGGGTGAAAGTGGTACAGCGGGTACCGGTACGCCTGCGCCTGCTGCCGGCGGACCACGGTGCTGACCAGCTGGCTCCGGTACTGCGCGCCGGCATGAGCGCGGAAGTGGTGATCGACACCGCCGAGGACAAAACGCTGGTTTCCGCCCGTGCCGCCAACGGCGGCGACAGCCGTGTTGTGCTGTAAACGGGCGTTGCGGATATGAGTCAGACGGCACAACCTGACGCAATGTCGGCGCCGGGTCCTCAGGCCAGGGCCGTTGGCAGTGAGCTGCTGATTGCGCTCAGCGTCATGCTGGCCACGATTATCCAGGTGCTCGATACCACGATTGCCAACGTGGCACTGCCGCACATGCAGGGCAGCCTCGGTGCCAGCAGCGACCAGATCACCTGGGTGCTCACTTCCTATATCGTCGCTGCGGCCATCATGACGGCACCGGTGGGGTATCTCGCCCAGCGCTTCGGCCGCCGCCAGTTGTTCCTGTGGTCGGTGGGCGGTTTCACCATCACCTCCATGCTGTGTGGCCAGGCCGGCAGCCTCAGTGAAATGATCCTGTGGCGCTTGTTGCAGGGCGTATTCGGCGCATCCCTGGTGCCGCTGTCTCAGGCCACATTGCTCGACACCTTCCCGAAAGAGAAACATGCGTCGGCCATGGGCATCTGGGGTGTGGGGGTGATGATCGGACCTATTCTCGGGCCGACGCTTGGCGGTTGGCTCACCGAGTACTATTCCTGGCGCTGGGTGTTCTATATCAACCTGCCGTTCGGCATCCTGTCGATGCTCGGTATCTACTTCTTCGTGCCGGAAACTGAAACCCGTAAACAGCGCTTCGACGCCTTCGGCTTCGCTATGCTCGCGCTTGCCGTCGGCGCGCTGCAGATGCTGCTGGACCGCGGCGAGCAGGTGGAGTGGTTCGAGGCACTGGAAATCCAGCTTTACGCTATCGCCTCTGCGCTGGGGCTGTACCTGTTCGTCGTGCACTCGCGCAGTACCAGCAACCCATTCCTGTCGCCGGGGCTGTTCCGCGACAGGAACTACGCCTCGGGCGTCGCGTTCATTTTCGTGGTCGGTATCACCCTGCTGGCCACCATGGCGCTGCTGCCTTCCTTCCTGCAGCAGTGGAAAGGCTACCCGGTAGTGACCACCGGCCTGGTCCTGATGCCTCGGGGTATTGGCACCATGATCTCCATGATGCTGGTGAGCAAGCTGATGAAACACTTCGACGCGCGCGCGCTGATCCTGCTGGGCATGGGGTTTATTTCCCTGTCCCTGTGGCAGATGACCGGATTCAACCTGCAGGTGAGCCAGCACGACCTGATCGTGACCGGCGTAGTGCAGGGGCTGGGGCTGGGGCTGGTGTTTGTACCGATTTCTACCCTGGCCTACGCCACACTCGAACCTCGTCTGCGCGGCGAAGCCACGGCGCTGTTCAGCCTGTCGCGCAACCTGGGCAGCAGTATTGGCGTGTCCATTGTGATGGCCGCACTGACACGCAATATCTGGATCAACCAGCAACAATTGGGTGAGCGGGTGCAGATGCCATCGGGAGTGAACTTACCTTCCGCCGATCTGCTCACCGCACTGCCTGCGGAAGTGATGAGCACCATCACCGCGCAGGCGGCGGAGATCGCTTACGTAAATGATTTCCAGATGCTGATGTGGATCAATATCGCGGCCATGCCGCTGGTGTTTTTGCTGTCCAATCCGGATAGGAAGGGGTAACGCGGGGCGTTGGGGTACGGCAGTGAATTGCGTGGCCACCTCTTGGTGGTCCTGTGCTCAACAACCTCATCGGCAATCATTTGCACAGGGCCGCCACGGAAACCATCCAGGACCTCTTGAATCTGGAGCGCTCGAATCTGGAGATGGACTAGTTCGCCGGATACCACGTCTGGGTGCGGTAGAAGAAGCCGAGGTAACCACGCACCATCAGTTTGCCGCCTTCTTCCCACATCTTGCAGTCGTATACCTTGCCCTTCACCGGGTCGAGAATTTTCCCGCCTTCGTACACATCCCCGGCTTTCACCATATCGGTGATCACATTCATACCGACGATTTTCTGCCCCTTCAACGCACCCGGGCAGGCATCGCACACGGTATCGTCCGGTTTCATCAGCAGGTCCACCACACGGCCGTAGTATTTCCCGCCCTGTTCGTAAATCTCCACGATCGACTTCGGCTGGCCGGTTTCATCGTCAATGGTTTTCCAGCGTCCCACCACATCGGCAAATGCCAGCTGGGTAGACAGCAGCAGGGAGGCGAGAACGGCAGCAATAGCAAGGTATAGCTTTTTCATAATGGGATCTCACAGGTAAACAGTATGTGACCATACCATTTTTTCAGGTCACACTCCGTATTGGGAAGTCCCTTTTAGTGTAGATGGTACGCCTCTCAACACCGGTTGGGCAGGTGGCCACTGGCACTGCGGGGCTCCGAGTTCTGTGGAATAATCCGCAACTCCAATGTAAAGCAAAATATCTGGCGCTGGGGTGAGGGAAACACCCAGGCACTGACCGTGGAAAAACAGCGAATTATGCCCCTCAAAAAGCACGCACTCACCGTAGACAATGTCATTTTCGGTTTCGACGACGGCGAACTGAAAGTACTGATCGTCAAACATGGCGAGGGTGAGAGCCGCGGTCACTGGGGGCTGCCCGGCGACTGGTTGAAGGAGGGGGAAACCCTGGAGCAGGCCGCCAGCCGGGTGCTGCTGGACCGCACCGGGGTGCGGGATATTTTCCTGGAGCAACTGCATGCATTCAGCGAGCTGGAACGCCATCCCGGTGAGCGTATCATCACCGTGGCGTTCTTCGCCCTGGTGCGCTCCGATGCCCACGCGCTTTCCGTGGGGAAAACCGAGCTGGACGCGCGCTGGGTCAATGTACGTGAAACTCCGCCGCTGATTTTTGACCACGACAGCATTCTCAGCAAAGCCCTGGCGCGGCTCAAGCACAAGGTTCGCCACGAGCCGATAGGTTTCAACCTGCTGCCGGAAAAATTCACCCTGTTGGAGCTGCAACGGCTCTACGAAGCGGTGCTGGATATTACTCTCGACAAACCCAACTTTCGTCGCAAAATGATGAAAATGAACCTGCTTATATCTACGGATGAAAAGCAGTCGGGCGTCAGCTACCGCGCCGCCAACCTGTACCGTTTTGATCTGAAGGTTTACCGCGAGCTCACCGAACAGGGGTTTGTGTTCGAAGTGTGAGCGCCGAGATAAAAAAAGCCCGGAGTACAAGACGCCGGGCCAAAGGATTGTGGGAGAGACTACTCACCATTCCAACTTCGGAACATTCTGTGGGGAATTGTGTCTCGGAGCTGCGGGCTACCGCTCCAGATACTCGAAGAAATCGAAATCCGCAGGGCAGTTGGCTCCGGAAATATCCTGGCAGGCCATACCCACAAAGGCACCGGTAAAACTGGCACCCTCGCCGCGTCCCGCCTCATCGGAAACGATACTGTAGTCCAGCGTTTCCCCGATCTTCTGCCAGTTTTCCCCATCCACCGACCAGAGAAAATCCAGTTTTTCAAACGCGACTTCCGCGCGCAGGAAAATGGCTGTGCTTGCCGGCAGTGACACGACCTGTTCCGAGCCGGAACCGTAATTTCCCAGCGGGAACTCTACACTGGTCACCTCGCCATCGCTGTGGCTCATGATACCGAGGTGCTTGCCGTGCTCGTCGTCGTAAGAGATATACAGGTAGTGGAATTTCTGACCGTTGTAGTAACAGGTCAGCCCCGCCATCTGCTGAAAACTGTGCGGAACAAATTCCACTTTGGTGGTGGCGGTGAAGCAGAACGCTTGTTGGCGGCGGGCTATCAGCGCCTGCTCGACGCAGTTGCCGATGGATTGCTTGCCATACAGACGCAGAAATCCGGGGCGATCCCGCAGGCTGTAAAACTGTTCCGGATGGGGAGTACGCAGCCATTGATAGTGCATCGGCAGTTCCGCCGCATCGAACTCGTCCCGTGTGGCGTCCTGTGGCCAGGGGTGCGGCGGCAGATCCGGTGCATCGATGGTGGCCTGCGGCTGATTGTTGCCGTGGGCGAGCCGCAGCCAGCCGTCGTTACTCCATACTGCGCGCTGTATCGCCGTTTCGCGACCCAGCGGGCTGCGCTTGATACCGGGCAGCGGGCGGGTGGACAGGTGTACCGCGAAGACTTCTCCCTGAGGTGTTTCCACGATATCGCCGTGGCCGGAGCGCTGCAGAACGAGATCGGGATTGTCTGCCGAGGTAAGGAAATATCCCTGGGGATCCAGTTCGTAGGGACCCTCGATACTCTGTGCGCGCGCAAACGTCATGCGGTGCTCGTAACCGGTACCGCCCTCGGCGGTGAGCAGATAGTAGTAGCCGTTGCGTTTGTAGATGTGCGGCGCTTCGGTAAGGCCGGCCTCGGTGCCGCGAAAAATATTGGTAATCGGACCGACGAGTTTCTTCGCTTCAGGATCGTACTCCTGCAGCAGAATACCACCGAAGGGGTTTTTGCCGGTGCGGTGATCCCACACCATGTTGGTGAACCACTTTCGGCCGTCATCATCGTGAAACAGGGACGGGTCGAAACCACTGCTGTTTACATACACCGGATCGCTCCATTCGCCGTCGATGGTGGCGCAGGTGGTGATGTAGTTGTGCGCGTCCTTGAAGCTGCCGTTGAAACGTTTTACGTCGGTGTACACCAGATAAAATAATCCATCGCAATACGACAGGCACGGTGCCCAGATACCACAGGAATCCGGGTTGCCGCGCATATCCAGCAGCGCCTCCCGGTTCAGTGGACGGCTCACCAGGCGCCAGTTCACCAGGTCTTTCGAATGGTGAATCTGTACACCCGGATACCATTCGAATGTGGAGGTGGCGATGTAATAGTCGTCGCCCACCCGCACGATGGAGGGATCCGGGTTGAAGCCTTTCAGAATTGGGTTGTTCATCACGTCTTTCGTCACATCCTTAAATCGCAATCGGTTCAGTGGGAGGCCGCATTTACGGCAGCGGTAGCCTCGGCCGCGCTTTGTTCATCCTCACCTGCGCCCGTGGTCAAAAAAGTATTGGTGAGCCGGTAGTAGCGGAACACAGCCATCGTGATCAGGGTGCACACTACCGGGCCCGCGGCGTAGATCAGTACGATGCCGTCGAGGGTGCGCTCGCTCTGTTCGGCGTTCGGTACATAGTCGAAGTAGCCCAGCAGCCAGCCGGCGCAGGCGCCACCGAAGGCGAGGCCGAGCTTCAGTGCCATCAGATGTCCGGAGTAGGCCATGGCCATTTTTTTCGGGTGTCCCTTGCGGGCAAACCAGTCCACCGTGTCGGGCACCATGGAGAAAATCAGTGGAATGGCGATCATGTGCACGAAGTTTGCGGCCATGGCGAGGGCCAGTGCCAGGTACACCTGATCGCGCCCCAGCGGCAGCAGCACGGCATGGGTGAGGATTACTCCAATCATCGACCAGTTGAACAGGCGCACCTTGCAGAAACGCTTGGTCAGAAAGTTGGTGCTCACCGCACCCGCCACGCCGGCCAGCATGGGCAGGGTGACGAACAGACTCACCAGATTTTCCGACTGGAAGTAATAGGTCACGTAGAAAGGTGTGACCGCGCCGCGCATGGCGACCAGCACCAGCAGAAAGAAGGTGGCGATGGCAATAACCGCCCACTGGCTGTTGCGAAACAGATTGAAAAAATCCGCTGCAAAATTTTTCGCGATGCTGCCCTTGGGTTCGGTGGCCATTTCAGGCGCAACCCGCTCGCGGGTACTCCAGAAACAGATAAAAAAGCACAGTGCGGCAATCGCGGCCATTACCGCCATCGCCATCTGGTAACCGAAGGCCTTGTCGCCCTGACCGAGCAGGTTCACCAGCGGCAGGGTCAGCGCTGACACCAGCGCACCACCGACCATGGCCATGGCGAAACGGTAGGACTGGATAGACGCGCGCTCGGTAGTGTCTTCGGTAATCACCCCACCCAGAGCGGAGTAGGGGATGTTGATGGCGGTATAGACGGTCATCAGCAGGGTGTAGGTGATGTAGGCATACACCAGCTTGCCGTTTTCCCCGAGATCCGGGGTGGTAAACGCCAGCACTGCGAGACCCGCATAGGGCAGAGCCATCAACAGCAGATAGGGGCGGTAGCGTCCCCAGCGCGAGCGGGTACGGTCTGCCATACCACCCACCAGCGGATCGGTGATGCCGTCAAAGATCCGCACCACCAGCAGCAGGGTACCCGCGGCGGCGGCGGAGATGCCGAACACGTCGGTGTAAAAAACCAGCAGGAAATTGATGACCACCTGGAACACGATATTGCTGGCGGTATCGCCCAGGCCATAACCGATCTTCTCACGGATGCCAATGCGGGATGTGCGCATGGTGTTTCTCTCATTCGTTATTGTTATTGGCTTTATATTGATTTTTTTATACTGGCTTTCGCCGAGCAATATTAATAGTCTGAGTGACTATAACACAGCGGCGAGGGCTGTCTAGCATTTTGCTCCCGCTACTGTATTGTTCTGGTCAGGTTAAAAAACAAACAGAAGAATAAGTAAGGTGGGAACATGAAAAAAGCGATGATGAACGGAGCGCGGAGACAGTTTCTACGCAGCGCCTTTACCGCAGCCGGCGTCGGCCTGGTTTTGGGCAGCGCCAGCCCGCGGCAACTGCTGGCGGAAGCGCTCAGTGGCCAGCCGCAACCCCCGGCGCCGGGCCTGGGAACTCTGTTTGCCAAAGACTTTAAGGTAGGCACCGCACTTTCCAACACCACCCTGCGTGCACAGAACCCGGGCCTTGAGTCACTGGTCGCCCGCGAGTTCAGCGCCGTCACCGCGGAAAACGCGATGAAGTGGGAGGAGGTCCATCCGCAGGCGGATACCTGGGACTGGCAGCGAGCGGACCACTTGGTGGACTTTGGTCAGCGCCACCAGATGTACACCATTGGTCACACCCTGGTATGGCACTCGCAGATGCCGGAGACGGTCTTCGTCGATGCGCACGGACGTTTGCGCAAACGCAAAGAGATCGAGCTGGCCATGGAAGCCCATATCGCCACACTGGCCGGGCGTTACCGCGGCAAAATTCAGGCGTGGGATGTGGTGAACGAGGCGGTCACCGACAATGGCCAGTGGCGCGAGAGCCACTGGTACAACGCCCTCGGTGAAAATTATTTTCCCCGCGCCTTCCATCTCGCCCGCGAAGTCGACCCGAATGCAGAGCTTCTCTACAACGACTACAACATGACAAGCCCGGCGAAGCGGGATTTTGCTTTGGCGCAGATCGCGAAATTTCGCAGGCAGGGTATGCCGATAGACGGTGTCGGTATGCAGGCCCATGTTCACTTGCGCGAACCCGCCATTGCCGAAGTGGAAGCCAGCATAGAGACCATCGCCGCCGCTGGCCTCAATGTGCATATCACCGAACTGGATGTGGATGTACTGCCCAAGGCCTACGATTACATGGGCGCGGAGATCTCTACCAACTTTGCCTATTCGGAAGAACTCAATCCTTTTCCCGAGCAGTTGCCGGAAAAACTCGTCGATGAACTGGCGGCGCGGTATGAATCCCTGTTCAAGCTTTTCCTGAAGCACCGGGACAAGGTCCGTCGGGTTTCACTGTGGGGGACTACGGATGCGGAATCGTGGAAGAACGATTGGCCTGTGGTTGGGCGGACCAACTACCCGCTGATTTTTGATCGGGAAGGTGAGCCAAAGAAGGCTTATTACGCTGTTGCTGGACTAAAGGGTTTTTCCAAGTCCAGTTGAAGAGTGCGTTGTAGCGGACCTCGTGGCAGCACCGCTACCGAGGACAGCCTTGCCAGACACGCCGTGAACCCATCCATGGGGGCTCTTCCGCGAGGTCCCTCTCGCGGAAGGTCTGGCAAGGCTGTCCCCGGTATCGGCGCCTTATCGGATAGTTCAGTTTTCTAAAAGACCCGAAAAGAACGTTCGCTGTCTGCTAACGAAGTGCTGAACTTCAAAGCGAAGGCGGAGTGCTGGGTATTGGTTTTCGAAAGCGTCGGCGACAGGGACGTCGCCGACGCAGCGTACAGGGATGTATTCACAGCGGTTTCGAAAACCAATGCCCAGTGATCCGCCGCCACACACCGAGAATAAAGCGGACCACGAAAGCCCGGCTCAAGACGAACAACTGATGGGCAAATGTTTGCCCGATTCCGACGGCGCCGCCGCCCAAGTCTCAAACCCCGGATGCTCCTCAAAAGGCGTCTGCAACAAATCAAAAAACGTATGTAAAGGCTGGAAATCTCCAGACTCAGCCGCCTCAATCACCCGCTGCGCCAGATAATTCCGCAACACAAACTTGGGGTTCGTCCGCAACATATTCCGGCAGCGCTCCTCCGGAGATTGGCGCTCTTTCTGTAACCGTTGGTCGTAGCGCGAAAGCCAGTTTCCCAGAGCGCCGTGCTGGGAGGGGGAAACAAGCTCCTCCAGTGAAGTGGCCGGCCGCTCCCCAAAATACCGGCTGAGTGCACGAAAAAATAGCGAGTAATCCACCTGTCCGGATTCCAGCAACGTCATCAGATCCGCACACAACTGCTGATCGCCGTCGTCTTCCGTGGCCAACCCGAGTTTGCGCCGCATAAGACCGGCATAACATTCGATCAGCAACGGCTGATATTGCCCCAGGCAATCTTTCAGCGTCTCGATATCCAGCAGCGAAGAAAATGCATGGGCCAGTGCATTCAAATTCCACAGCACCACACCCGGCTGCGCATCAAACGCGTAGCGTCCCGTGTGATCCGAATGGTTGCAGATGAAGCCTGGCTCATAGTCGTCCAGAAAACCATAAGGGCCGAAATCAAATGAATCCCCAATGATCGACATATTGTCCGTATTCAGAACGCCATGGGCGAACCCCACCGACTGCCAGCCGGCCACCAGTTCCGCACTGCGCTTTACCGTAAACCGCAACAGCGCCTCCGCCTGCTCCTGCACCGACTTATCCGCGACCTCCGGCAAAAACTGCGCGCACACAAATTCCACCAGCTTGTGCTGCGCATCCAACTGGCGGGTGTAAAACAGGTACTCGAAATGCCCGAAGCGGATATGGCTGCGCGCCACGCGGATCAGCGCCGCACCGGTTTCCAGTTTCTCCCGCGCCACCGGTTCCCGGCTGCCAACAATGCACAGCGCGCGGGTACTGCGAATACCCAGCGCCGTCAGAGCCTCGCCGGCGAGATATTCGCGGATGGTGGAACGCAGTACCGCGCGGCCATCACCGAAGCGGGAGTAGGGGGTCTGGCCCGCGCCCTTCAGATGCAGATCCCAGTGTTTGCCGTCGCGTTCGATTTCCCCCAGTAACAGCGCGCGCCCGTCGCCGAGCTCGGGGTTGTAGCTGCCGAACTGGTGACCGGTATATTTCATGGAGAAGGGCACGCTGCCCCGGAACAGCCTGGCCCCGCTGCCCAACAGCGCCCAGTCCGGGTTCTGTGCCTCCTGTGGGGCGATGCCCAGCAGTGCCAATACCGCCGGATTGACGTGGATGGTATGCGGGTTTTGCAGTGGAGTAGGCTGGACCGGGGTTCCAAAGACCGGGCCGAGGTCGGCGTAGTGGTGCTTAAGGGTCAGCCGCTCCAGGGGCTGGAAATCGGATTTGGTCACGGGTTACCTAGTGTCAGTTTGATGTTCTTGTCCGCCCAGCATTCGACTTCCAGCTCCAGCAGGTCTTCGATGGCGGGATACTGGTACAGCCACTGACCGGGGATACCCAGCCGGTAGCCCGGACCGTCGGCCGACAGGGTGAGGCCGTCAATGCCACGGTCGACGTGGTCGCGGTGCACAATGCAGGCCAGGCGCAGGCACAACAGCAGATCGTTGTTGGGGTGAAAGCCGTAGTGTTCCTGCACCGCCTTGATATCCCCACGCTGATTGCGCACCAGGTAGGCGAGGTTTTCCTGTTCGCTGCGGCTGAAACCCGCCATATCTGCGTGTTCAATCATGAAGGCACCCAGCTTGCGGAAACTGCTGTGTGAGAGGGCGAGACCGATTTCGTGCAGATCCGCGGCCCAGCGCAAAAGGCGGCGCTGGCTCATCATGGAATGCGGGTTCAACTGAGCAAAGAATTGCAGCGCGGTGCTGGCGACGCGCCTGGCCTGATTGCGGTCGATTTCCCCTTTCTCCATCAGGTTGGCCACGGTGTCGGCGCGGCGGTCGCCGCCGTGGGCGCGGCCGGCCAGGTCGTGAACGATACCTTCGCGGATGGCGTAGGGAGATATGTGCATGACCTCAATATCCAGCTCGCGGAATATACCGTGCAGAATTGCGAGGCCGGCGGCAAACACCGGGCGGCGCTGCGGCTCGAGATTCGGCAGATCGATGGCGTCCACGGTCCTGCAGCCGGCCACCCGGTCCGCGAGCTTGTCCAGATCCTTGCGATGAATCGGCAGAAGTTCGCCGTTGTTGAGTACCCGCGCCACCGACTTGATGGTGCCGGAGGCGCCAATCACCAGCGCCTCATCGGCAATATGTTGTAATTCCTGCAGTTCTGCCTGGGCGGCGCGACGGGCGCGCACGAAATTATTGCGCTTGCCGGCATCGATTTTGCCGTCGTCGAAAAAACGGCGGTTAAACGCCACACAGCCCATGTTCACGCTCTGCAACTGGCGGGGGCTCTCCACACCGCGCACCAGTTCCGTGGAGCCGCCGCCAATATCCACCACACAGCGCAGACGCGGCGGACCTTCCGCCGCGGCCATCACGCCGGAATAGATCAGGCGCGCCTCTTCGACCCCGGAAATGATCTCGATGGGGGCGCCGAGAATGGCTTCCGCCGCCTCCAGAAATCCATCCGCCTGGGTGCTGGCCAGGCGCAGGGTATTGGTGCCGACGATGCGCACATTGTCCGCGGGCAGCCCCTGGATCACCGGCGCAAACCGTCGCAGGGCCTCCAGCGCCCGCTCCGCTACCTCCGGTGCCAGGTTGCGTTCTCTGTCGAGGCCTTCTGCGAGTCTTACCATGGCGCGGTCGGTATGCAGGCGGACCATGCGTTGGTCACGGAATTCTGCTAACAATAGGTGGAAGCTGTTCGAGCCCAGATCCAGTGCGGCGTAGCGCGGGGGATTGGCGTCGGCGTTGTTATCACTTGTCATGTTTTTGCTTGTCAAATATCTGAAACAAAAATGTAGCAAACTGCGCAGCCATCAGATTGCCACCAGTGTGTCCATATAAACTTGAAAACCATAGAAGCCGCAGTATTCGTTGACCACGTCTCTCCGCAGATGCCGGGAAATGGTGAACAATTTGCAGAAAAAGCAGCAGAGAGTATGGCAAAAGACATTCCCCTGTACCCCAAAGAGCTGAGCTGGCTCTCGTTCAACGCCCGGGTCCTGCAGGAAGTGGAAGACGAGAGTGTGCCCATTATTGAGCGGGTACGCTTTCTCGGCATCTTTTCCAACAATCTGGATGAATTCTACCGCGTACGCGTGGCGGATGTGCGGCGCCTGGCCACCTTTGCCAAGGGCAGCAGTCAGAAGGAGCAGTTTGGTGAACTGCTGGGGAACATCAACGAAAAAGTGCTGCGGTTGCAGGCACGCTTTGGCAACGCGTACGGCAAGGTCCTCAAGGATCTCGGGCGGCACAATATCCACCTGATCAACGAGCGCCAACTCACGCCCGGCCAGTTTGCCTACGTCGAGGAGTTTTTCCGCCGCGAGGTACTGCCTGAACTCGAGCCATTTTTCATCGATGACCGAGAAACCATGCCGCTGTTGAATGAAGCGAGCATTTACTTCGGTATCTATCTTGAACTGGAAGACGGCACGCTGCGCTTTGCGGCGCTGGAAATCCCCACGGACATTCTGCCCCGTTTCATCGCCATCCCGCACCGGGAGAAAAAGCACGAGAAGGTCTACATCGTGCTCGACAACGTAATTCGTGCCTGTCTGGTGGATGTGTTCCGCTATGTCATGCCAATCGCAAAAGCGTCTGCCTACACCTTCAAGATCAGCCGTGATGCGGAGCTGGAACTCGGTGAGCATGTGACGCAGAACATTGTTGACCGGGTGGCGAAATCCCTGAAAAAACGCAAGCAGGCGGAGCCGGTGCGCCTGGTGTACGACTCCACCATGCCCGAGGCACTGATTCAGCTGATCAAGAAAAAACTGAAGATGGGAAGCTACGACAGCTTCACACCCGGTGGCCGCTACCACAACTCAAAAGACTTCATGAGCTTTCCGGCAGACAGTCGCCAGCACACCTATCGTCGAATCAGTCCGCTGCCGACGCTGCCGGACAGCGCCAATATTTTTGCCTGGCTGCGGGAGCGCGATCGCCTCTGCTATTACCCCTACCACGACTTTCGCGTGATCACCAAGCTGCTGGCCTCCGCCGCCATTGATCCCAAGGTGCGTGAAATACGCATCAACCTGTACCGGGTGGCGAAAAACTCCCGTGTGGTCGCCGCACTGGTCAACGCGGTGCGCAACCAGAAGCAGGTAACCGCGGTGGTGGAATTACAGGCGCGCTTTGATGAGCAGGCCAACCTGCACTGGTCCAGCGAGCTGAGCGATGCGGGGGTGGATGTTATCTACGGAGTGCCCGGCCTCAAGGTGCACTGCAAACTCATTTCCATCGTGCGCGAAGAAGATGGCCATGCGCGCTATTACAGCCACTTCGGCACTGGCAATTTCAACGAAAGCACCGCGCGCTTTTACTGCGACTTCAGCCTGCTGACCAGCGACAGTAAACTCGGTGAAGACGCCTACCGCGTCTTCGACTTCATCAAACAGTCTCACTTACAACCGGATTACCACCATATCTGGGTTTCTCCTCACACCAATCGGCCAAACCTGCTCGCCGCCATCGATCGCGAAATTTCCGCGGCGGTCGCCGGCAAGCCCGCGGATATTTTTATCAAGTGCAACAATCTTGTGGATTCGGAAGTGATCGAGCGCCTGTACCGTGCGGGCGACGCGGGTGTGCGGGTGCGTATCATCGTGCGCAGCATGTGCGCACTGGTGTGCCAGACCCGGGGCGTTTCCGACAACATTGAAGTCATCAGCCTGGTGGACAAGTTCCTCGAACACGCCCGGATTTACGCGTTTCACAATGGTGGTGAGCAGCAGGTGTATCTGTCTTCCGCAGATCTGATGACGAGAAACCTCGACCATCGGGTGGAGGTGACCTTTCCCTTGCTGTCAACGGAACACCGCAAAACCGTGCTGGATATTCTTGAGTTGCAGTGGCAGGACAACCAGAAAGCGCGGGTGATGGATGCGGACCAGAGCAACAGCCGGATTGCCAACCGCAACAGCAAGCGCAATGTGCGCTCACAGGACGCCATTTACCGGTATCTGAAAAAGCGGGACGTTTGATGGGGTGAATACACAGGTGGCTGTGCCCGGCAGCGGCACCTTCTCGGACAGTATTAAGTCAAGAAATGATTCTTGACTTAATTTTTGCTGAACCCCACCAGCTTCCCACCCTCAAAGGAAAAACGATAGCGCTCGCCCACTTTCAGGTTTTCCTTGCAGCGGGATTCGATGGTGATGCGGGGGAACTGGGGGGTGACCACCCAGGTGGAAAAATCTTCCTCCGGGCCCCGCTTGATCAGCCAATAGTGGTCTCCGTGCTGGCAGGTGCCGCGCTCGAGGCAATTGTCATAGCCCCAAACAAACGCCTGGACATCGTATTTGGCGGGGAGATTGGTGGCGGGTTGGAACGGGTGCCTGGGGTCATCGGTAAATTCGTAGAGATCGTCAAAGGTCTGTAGCTTGTAGCCTTTGGCGCGAACTTCACAGCTAGCGGCGTGCATTGCCACACCCGCAGTGGATTCCGGCGGCATTGACTTGCCGGACTTGGGCTTGCCCTCCATCTCACTGGGCAGGTAGCCGCAACCGCTCAAGGCTACGCTCCACAACGCCAGACCCACGCACAGGGCGCCACCGCCTAAATACCGCACTTCCAGACCTCCATCGGTACCTGCTTGACCCGGTAGTATTCAATAACCGGATAACCACTTCCCTAACTATAGCCATAGTTGGGCCCAAGACCTCTCGACCCCTCGGAGGCTGTTTACGGCGACGTACGCTTGATGGGCAGGCGGCGAAAGCGCACCTTGCGACGGTAGGGAAAGGTGCTCTCCACCCGGCCGGCGCGAATGCGCTCCTGCAACCGTTGCCAGTAGCGGTAGTCGTACAGGTCGCTGTGTTGATCCTCGAACGCCTTGCGGGCAATGGGATTGCCGGAGAAAAACAGGCGGAACTCCTCGGGGAAAACATCCGCCTCTGCCACCGTGTACCAGGGGCGGTCTGCCAGTTCCTGCTCTGTCGTGTGCGGTTCGGGGATCTTGCGAAAGTTGCACTCGGTGAGCGGGCAGAGTTCGTCGTAATCGTAAAATACCACCCGTCCGTGACGGGTCACACCGAAGTTTTTCAGTAGCATATCGCCGGGAAAAATATTCGCCGCGGCGAGCTGCTTGATGGCGTTGCCGTATTCTTCCATGGCCTCAACCGTCTGCTGTTCATCGGCGGTGTCGAGATACAGATTGAGCGGCTCCATGCGCCGCTCCACATACAGGTGTTTGATGATGATCCACTTGTCGTCAATATGAAGTTTGGACGGTGCCAGCTTCTGCAGTTCCGCCAGTAACTCCTCACTGAAGCGGTTGCGGTAAAAAATAAAGTTGGTGTATTCCTGGGTATCCGCCATACGCCCGACCCGGTCGGCGCGGGATACGAATTTGTACTTCTCCTTGACGATTTCCTCGGTGACGGTTTTCGGCGCATCAAAGCGGTCCTTGATTACCTTGAATACCACGGGATAGGAGGGCAGGGTAAATACACTCATCACCATGCCCTTGATACCGGGTGCAATGATGAACTTGTCATTGCTCACCTTCATGTGCGCGAGGATATGGCGGTAGAACTCGGTCTTGCCATGCTTGTGGAAGCCGATGGAGTTGTACAGTTCCGATTTTTCCTTGAGCGGCATGATGGTGGAGAGGAAGCGCACAAAACGCGAGGGGATCGGCGCATCCACCATGAAGTAGGAGCGGGTGAAACTGAAAATGATACTGGCGGAGTCGTTGTCGTGGATGACCGTATCCACAAACACCTGGCTGCGACCATTGTTCAGACAGGGCAGGATCAGGGGAATCACTTCGCCATTGAACATCAACCTCCCCACCAGATAGGCCGCTTTGTTGCGGTAGAACACCGACTCCAACATGTCCACTCGCAGGCGCTGCTCGTCGTCCTCGGTTTCCAGTTTGCCCGCCAGCGGCCCGTCGCGCAGGGCACTGCAGATATGGTCCAGGTCTCGCTGCATGTCTTCCCAGGGTATAGAGAAGCTGTAATCGGCGAGAATGTCTTCCATCATCGCCCGCAGACCGTCGCGGCCGCTGTAGCTGATATAGATACTGTAATCCCGCAGTGGTTTTTCATCCGGGGCGCGCGAGGACTTTACGAAAATGTGGCTGTCGTGGATGTGTGCGTGCTGGAACTGGCTGCAGAACACCGAATTGAAAAAAGTCTCGGCGATCTCGTAATTGTTGTTGTTGGCGATCAGCTGCGCGTAGGTTTCCTTGGCCTGGCCCCACAGCTCCAGTTGGGTGGTGTCTTTACTGGTGACAGAGTGCACCAGTTTCAGTACCTGGTTCACCTTCACCTTGTAGAGGTCGATACGCTCCTTGTTGGCCTGGTGCACCCCCGGCCAGGCCGCGGTTTCGAAGCGCGCCTTGGCGCCCAGCGTGATGTTCTGGAAATCCGCGAAGTACGCATCAAAGCCATTGAGGATGGTTTTGGCGATGCGGCGGGCGGTCGGGGAGTGATTGGTCATGCACTAGACTCAATTGGATCCGTTTTCATACCATGTAGCCGATGTTAGCACGGACTTTCGGGAGGCCAATTGAACGATTGGATCAGCAGCTTTGTCTTTTTCTTTGCGGTAATCGACCCGGTAGGCACACTGCCGGTGTTTATTGCTGTTACCAGCCGCCACGCGGAGTGGCAAAGGCGCAGGATTGCGTTTATCGCGGTAGCGGTGGCAACCGGCATTCTGCTGTTCTTTCTGCTGGCCGGGCAGTACTTGCTGGAGGCGATCGGTGTCCCGCTGTCGGCGTTTCAGGTTGCCGGTGGAATAGTGCTGTTCCTTTTTGCCCTCACCATGATTTTTGGTGAGGGTAAGCCCGAGCAGGAAATGGGAATCGTCCAGAGCGGGCATGAAACCGCGATTTTCCCTCTCGCGGTTCCCTCCATTGCCTCTCCGGGCGCCATGCTGGCGGCGGTGGTGCTGACGGATAACCACCGTTTTGATCCCATACACCAGTTCCATACCGCCACGGCCATGTTTTCGGTATTGGCGATCGTTCTCCTCTTGTTGCTCTCCGCCAACCGGATCCACCGCTGGATCGGTGATACCGGTGCCAGTATCGTCAGCCGGGTCATGGGGTTGATTCTGGCTTCCGTGGCGACCACCAATGTTCTGTTGGGGCTCCAGCAGTTTTTCATGGTGTGATTCACGGCGTTCCAGCACATACTACCGCCTTATTAATAAAGCTTTTGGGGGCGTTTCTGGGGGCACAAAGAGCGCTCAGCCTGAACTATCCGCGAGTGGCACGGAGGGGGACTTTTGCATCACGATATTTCTCTGATTACCACCATAGCCGTGGCGCTGGGGTTAGCGCTGGTGCTGGGTTTCGCGGCGGCGCGTCTGCGTCTGCCAGCGTTGCTCGGTTACATCATTGCCGGCGTGATCATAGGCCCTTCCACGCCGGGTTTCGTTGCCGATATAGCGCTGTCGCAGCAGCTGGCGGAAATTGGCGTGATCCTGCTGATGTTCGGCGTCGGCCTGCACTTTTCCCTTTCCGACCTGATGGCGGTGCGGCGTATTGCCATTCTTGGTGCACTTGCGCAGATTACCGTGGCCACCCTGCTGGGCTTCAGCGTCGCACGTCTCTGGGGTTGGGATATTGGTGCATGCCTGGTGTTTGGCCTAGCTTTGTCGGTTGCGAGCACAGTGGTGTTGTTACGGGCTTTGGAAGTCCGTGGATTACTGGATACCGTTAACGGGCGCATCGCCGTTGGGTGGTTGGTGGTGGAAGATCTTGTGATGGTGTTCGTCTTGGTGATTCTGCCGGCACTGGCTGGGTGGCTGGGCGGCACACCGGCGGATTCCCCGCATACGCTAGTGGATACCGAAGCCGGCAATCTGGCGTTCACTGTCGCTGTTACCTTGGGCAAGGTCGGGATTTTCGTCGCGCTGATGTTGGTGGGTGGCCGCCGCCTGTTCCCCTGGTTGTTGTGGCAGGTGGCGCGCACCGGTTCTCGGGAACTCTTTACTCTGGCGGTAGTGGCGACTGCAATGGGTATTGCCTACTTCTCCTCCGTTATCTTCGGCGTGTCCTTTGCGCTTGGTGCTTTTTTTGCCGGTATGGTGTTGCGGGAGTCGGCGCTCAGCCACCGTGCGGCGGAGGAGTCGCTGCCGCTGCGGGATGCATTCGCCGTACTGTTCTTCGTTTCTGTGGGTATGCTGTTTGATCCTGCGATGTTGCTTGAGGCACCAGCCAAAATACTGGCGGTGGTGGCTATCATCGTATTCGGCAAGACTCTGGCGGCGTTTGGACTGGTGTTGCTATTCCGCTATCCACTCAACACCGCGCTCACTGTGTCCGCGAGTCTGGCGCAGATCGGTGAGTTTTCCTTCATCCTCGCGGGTCTTGGCGCATCTCTGGGGTTGCTCTCGGCGGAGGGGCAAAACCTGATTCTCGCCGGTGCACTAATTTCCATCACGCTAAATCCTCTGCTGTTCAATGCGGTGGAGCCATTGCAGCGCTGGATTCGCGGGCGCTCGAGGCTGGCACGGTTCATGGAGCGCTCGTCGGACCCGTTGGCGGAGTTACCAATGACCACGGACCTGCGCAAGTTGACCGGACACGCAGTAGTGGTGGGATACGGCGATGTGGGCTCGCGGGTGTCGAACTCACTGGCGCGGGCCGGCATTTCCATAGTGGTGGCGGAACAGAGCCGCGAGCTGGTCGAACAATTGCGGGAGCGCGGGTTGGCTGCGGTCTCCGGCGATGCGGCGGAACCGGAGGTACTGATTCAGGCGCATGTGGCGCGCGCACGGCTGTTGATTGTAACCATTCCGGATAGCCTGCGCGCCCGGCGCATGATTGAGACCGCGAGTCTGCTAAAGCCCGACATTCAGGTTCTGGCGCGAGCCAGTGGCGACGAGGATGCGCGTATGCTCGCCCGGGATGGCGCCGCAGGGGTTTTCGTGCGCGAACAGGCGCTGGCGCGAGCCATTTCCGAAAGTGCCATTGAGTTATTCGAATGCCATCGTGCGTAACAGGCTGGGCCTTGAGTTGCTTCTGGCCACAGGGCCACAGTCTATATCCGCAATGTAGTGTCAGTGTCGACAAGGGAAGCGGCGCTGGCACAACGACGTGTCCGACCCGCGATCTCCCGCAGCTCCCGGTTGACCTCCCTCCTCTCGCGCGGTTCTGCAGATGGAGGCTACGGCCCCCGCCCCCGCACCAGTCGCAGGATCAACAGAATTACGGCGATGATGAGCAGTATGTGCAGAAAGCCACCCAGGGTATAGGAGCTCACCAGCCCCAGTAACCAGAGCACAACCAGAATCACGATGATCGTTTCAAGCATCGGTGCTACCTCTATATCGGTTACCAGTCGAAGCTCGGCACGTGAGCCGACTGCATTGAGAAACAATAATCTGTCATTGATTCCTCCACCAGGAAAAGGATTTTTCATTGCGATTGGGTATAAGCTCGCGCGAAACTATTTTGAACAAGACTAAAGTGAACAAAATCCGAAATCCGGGCTCTTATTGCGTTGAGCCGGTGTTAAGACGCACATCGGATGAAACCGCCAGCGGAGAGCTAAGCCATGCTGATCAAAAAAACAGCGCGCAGTGACCTCAGTGAAGCGCAGACCACCCCTGAAGCCGCTTATGTTTCCCGCCGCAGTGTGATCCGGGGGCTCGGCGCCGGCCTGGGTGGACTGCTGCTGTCGGGCGGTGCCAGCGGATGGGATCTGTTCGGTCGCGATACCGAGGAGAGCACCGGCAAGGCCACGCGCAAACCGCTGGATTACTCCCGCCAGCAGCCGGCCCCGGATCTGGCTCTCACGCCCGAAGCGAAAATCACCACCCACAACAATTTTTATGAGTTCGGCATCGGCAAGACCGACCCTGCGGAAAACAGCCAGGGGCTCAAGATCGAGCCCTGGACCCTTACCGTAGAAGGCGAGGTGGAGAAACCGGGTACCGTGGATGTATGGCGGCTGATGAACGATATTGGCCTGGAAGAGCGTATATACCGTATGCGCTGTGTGGAGGCCTGGTCCATGGTGATTCCCTGGATCGGTTTCGAGCTCGGCAAGTTCCTCCAGCGCTTCCAGCCTACCAGCCGCGCGAAATATGTGGCCTTCCAGACGCTCTACGATCCGGAGCAGATGCCCGGTCAGCGCAACCGCTATATCGGTGGCGGTGTGGATTATCCCTACGTGGAGGGACTGCGTATGGACGAAGCCATGCACCCGCTGACGATTCTGTCTGTAGGCCTCTACGGCAAAACCCTGCCCCCGCAAAACGGTGCCCCGATCCGGCTGGTGGTGCCGTGGAAATACGGCTTTAAGGGCATCAAGTCCATTGTGAAGATCAAGCTGGTGGAGACAATGCCTAGCACCAGCTGGAACAAACTCGCCCCCAATGAATACGGTTTCTACGCCAATGTAAACCCGGCGGTGGATCACCCGCGCTGGTCCCAGGCCAGCGAACGCTTTATTGGTCCCGGCGGTCTGTTCGCGGTCAAGCGCCAGGAGACCCTGCCATTTAACGGTTACGGTGAGGAAGTGGCCTCGCTCTACAGCAAAATGGATCTGAGGAAGTTTTACTAGTGGCCGCGAGCAGGAAAAAATATGCGGCGATCCTGTTGCAGATTGGCGTGCACCTCGGGGCATTGTTACCGTTGCTCTGGTTGTTCTACGCCATCAACGACGGCCGCCTGGGTGGTGATCCGGTCAAGGAGCTGATCCATTACCTGGGAATGGGGAGCATCCGCCTGTTACTGCTTACATTGCTGGTTTCACCGCTGGCGAAAACGCTGCACTACGGTCAGCTCAATCGCCTGCGCCGGCCGTTGGGGCTCTGGTGCTTTGCCTGGGCAACGCTGCATTTCAGTACCTGGCTGGCACTGGATCTCGGGCTCGACTGGTCGCTGATCAGTGTGGAGCTGGTCAAGCGCACGTATATTCTGCTGGGGTTCTCCGCCTGGTTGATCCTGCTCGCGCTGGCGATAACTTCTCTGCCGGTGCTGCTTCGAAAAATGGGGAAGAGCTGGAAAAAATTACACGGCCTGTTGTATGTGGTGGTGGTACTTGCCTGCTGGCATTTCTGGTGGTCGGTGAAAAGTGGCTGGATAGAGCCGGCGATCTACAGTGCGATCGCGCTGGCTCTCCTGGTCTGGCGGCGCCAGGCCCTGGGGCGATGGATAAAGAGTTTTCGCTGATCTGCTTTCGACAGGCGCTTATTTGAATTCGTGCAAAGGGATACCCAGGTAAGTACTTGCTGGGCCCTGAGATGGCCCGGTGGAAAATACAGCGTATCCACCCCGCGTATGCGCGGATCTTCACCGCCGGGATGATGTTACTGAATAAACTCGGCCGCCTCGCGTACCTTGTTGCGTACCGTGTTGGGCAGCGGAATATACCCGAGGCTGTCTGCCAGGTCCTGGGCACTGTCGCTCAGCATGTAATTCACCAATTTCCGCATGGCATTCGCCTTGTGGTCGTCCTGTTCCGCGTAAACCAGCAGCCAGGTAAAACTGGCAATGGGATAAGCCTGCGCGTCGCCGGGGTCCCAGACCCAGGCAATCAAATTTGGCACCTGGCCACCGGGCAGGGTGCGCGCGGGGAATTTCACACTGCTCAGTGCCGCGGCGCCGGCTTCCGGACCCGGAGAAATAAAGTTGCCGGACTTGTTTTCCAGCTGCGCTGAGGGCAAGCCGGTAAGTTTGGCGAATCCGTATTCCACGTAACCGATGGCACCGGGGATTTGTCTGATCTGTGCTGCGATACCGTCATTTCTCGGCGCCTTGACGAAATTGGCCGCAGGTGGCCAGTTGGGTGCCTTCGCCTGACCCACCGCAGATTTGAAGTTGGCATTCACTGCGCTCAGGTGCCCGGTGAATACAAAGGTAGTGCCTGACGAATCGGAGCGGGTGACGACGGTGATTTTGGTATCCGGGAGGTCTATCCCGGGGTTGGCCGCGACAAGTTGGGGATCGTTCCAGCGATCGATTTTGCCGAGGAATATTTCCGGATAAACACTTCGTGGAAGTCTGAGAGTGTCGATACCCGGGAGATGGTATGCCAGCACCACTTCGCCGGCGGTCATTGGCAGCAGGATTGCCCCCCGTTTGATCTTGCCTATTTCGTCCTCTTCCATGGCGGCATCGGAGGCGGCGAAATCCACCGTTCCATTGATGAAATCCCGGATGCCCGCATCGCTGCCTTTGACCTGATACTCCACGCGGATGCGGCGTTGTTTTTCTGAAAAATCCTTGAACCACCTGGAGTAAATCGGAAAAGGAAAACTCGCGCCGGAGCCGTTCAACCTGACGTTGGTTCCGGCGCTTTCCGCCGACGTTGCGGGGCTGTCGGTGTTTACGTTGTCTCCGGAGCAGGCCGTGATCGTCAGGGTGACTGCCATCATCGCCGCGAATGCGGCCAGTGAGTGGACGATCCTTGGGGCAGGCGACGGTTTGCGGTTCATGGGATGGCCTCGGGGTGAGAGCGGTTGGGTGTCAAACGTAGGTGATCGGGGCTCGAAGCGAACCCCGGAGCATGCCGTCTCTACTCAGCTGCCGATCACCCCGTTGTCTTTGCGGCGAATGGCCAGTACCGATGGTCGCGGCGGCAGCGTTGGATCATTGTCCGGCCAGCGGTGCAGCGGAGTATCAAAGGTGGAATGTTCTGCATCCGCCGGGTGCTGGACGGAAACAAACAGCGTGGTTCCGTCCGGGGTAAATTCCGGTCCACAGATTTCCCCGCCCTGTGGGCAACCGAAGAAATGTTTCGGCGCCGCGCGCAGATCACCCTCCGTGGCCATTGCCCAGAGGCCATCGTGAAAACCGAAACTCTCGCAGCCATCTGTGGCGATCCACATATTGCCGTATGTATCGAAGGCGACATTATCCGGATTCGCAAACCAGCCGTGGGCGGAAATGGCACCCGGAATCTGTTGTCCGTAAGCGCCGCGCTTCGCCGGGTCCTCCGCGTTGGGGTTTCCTCCCAGCAAAAAAGTATTCCAGCGGAATGTATCGCTTACGTGATCCCGTTCGCCATCGCGCCCGGGGGGCACAATCTCCAGTACATGTCCCGCCGAATTGCGCGCTCGCGGATTCGCGGCGTTTTCGTCACCTTCCGCACGTTTGGTGTTTTTCGTCAGCATCACATAGGTGCAATCGTTCACCGGATTCGTTTCCACATCTTCCGGCCGGTCCATCGGGGTTGCGCCGATCAGCTTTGCGGCACGCCGGCAGTCGATCAGAACATCCGCCTGATTGCGAAACCCATTGTCTTCCGTCAGTGGTCCGCGGCCGAACACCAGAGGCAGCCACGCCCCGGCGCCATCCTCGCGGAACTGGCCGGCATACAGTGTTCCCTCGGTGAGCAGTGTGCGGTTGTGTGGGTACTCCCCGGGGCGATAGATGCCAGAGGACACAAAGCGATACACAAACTGATGCTCATCGTCGTCGCCGCCGTAGGCCACGATCGGCTGCCCGGGTTTGCTTACGAGGGTGAACCCCTCGTGTTCGAAGCGGCCGAGGCCGGTCAGTTTGCGTGGTTTGGACTGTGGATCGTAGGGATCGTACTCCACCATCCAGCCGAAACGATTGGGTTCGTTTGGCTCTACTGAGATATCGAAGCGGCGGTCGTAGTCACCCCAGTTGCGGTTATCCGGGGAGATGCCGAACGCGTGGTGATTGTGCGCTTCCACCTCGTCCGCCACGCTGTCGGGGTCGCCCTGGAAGGCGCCGCCGAAACCTTCTTCCGCAATCAGCACGGTACCCCAGGGTGTTTTTCCGCCAGCACAGTTGCCGACGGTGCCGAATACCCGGGTGCCGCTTGGGTCCTCATTGGTCTGCAGGCGTGTATCACCGGCGGCAGCACCGACGATGTCCATTTCCGTTGTGAGTGACAGGCGACGGTTGTAGGGGCTGCCGGGTACTGCCTTCCAGCCCTCGTCGGTTTTTTCAATTTCCACCACACTGTGGCCGCAGGCCTGTTGTTCCACCGCGATGTGGTGGTCACTGGTGCCGCGAATGGAGCTGGCCTCACTGTAACCGGCAAACATCAGGTGTGGCTGGGTGTACTCGTGGTTGACGCACAGCAGTCCGCGCTCGCTGTTTCTGCTCTGGCAGTGTCGGTCTCCGGCGCCCGGGCCGGCGTTGGGGTCAAGCGGCATGAACGCGATGAAGTCATTGTTGTAGCCGAAGCGACGCGCTTGCTCGGTGGCGTCAAGTTTTTCCGGCGCGAAGCTTTCGGCAAAGGCGTCCAACGGATCGCCCCAGCGCAATAACAGGTCGGTGGTGTAACCCTCGGGGATGTGGTGGCGGTGATCCAGACCGTGAGGGATTTCCGCGAATCCCAGGTTCTGTTTGCTGGCGTTGCCTTTCTCCGCGCCACAACCCGGCAACAGGCTGGCTCCGGCCGTCGCCGCGGTGATTGCGCCCACGGCCTTGAACAGGGTGCGGCGCTGGGGGTTGTGCGGTGCGGTATCCGGCGTGTGCTGGTTATTGTCTGTCATGAATTATTCACCTGACTGCAATATTGGCGGACCAACTGGCGTTTGCCAGTGTTTACGAGCCTTGTATCTATGGTTCGCTTCAAGATACGCCAAGACTAGCGGCGCAATATGACAAATTTAAAAAAAGCGTAACCAAATTTTCACATCCCAAGACTAGCCTGCGCCCCATCAAAATAACCGCCAACATTAAAACGGGACGGGGAGCTATGACTAAATCTGTATTTAACCTGAAACTGATGGCGCCTCTTGCAGCGGCGATCTTCAGCATCAACGCGGGCGCACAGGAAGCACCGGAAAAACAGGGCGAGCTGATGGAAACCATCGTGGTTACCGGGCAGGCCGCCAACGCACGCAGTGATATCGAACGCCAGCGCGACTCCAATAAAGTGATTGCCGTGCAGACCTCCGAAGCCATAGGTGAACTGCCGGATGCCAATGTGACCGAGGCGCTGCAGCGTATGGCCGGTGTTTTCATCGCCCGCGATCAGGGGGAAGGCCGCTTCGTTGGTGTCCGTGGTATCGATCCCAACCTGAATGCTTCCACCATCAATGGCATGAGTCTGCCGGCCCCGGAAACCGACAGCCGCGCGGTGGCGTTGGATGTGATTCCATCAGACCTGCTGGCGAGCCTCGAAGTTTTCAAGACTCTGACTCCCGATATGAGCGCCGATTCCATCGGTGGCGCGATTGAGATCAAGAGCATCAACGCGCTGGACAAGCCCGGCCAGACCTACAGTGTCAATATTGAAAACGGCTACAGTGATCTGCAGGGTGAAAACAGCCCAAAAATCTCCGGCAAGTACACCAATCGCTTTGATCTGGGTGGCAGCGAGCTGGGTGTAGCCCTGGCTGGCAGTCATCAGGAGCGCAACTTCGGTTCCGAAAATGTGGAAACCGATGGCGTTTGGGAAATGATGGAAGCGGAAGATGGCACCGAGGCGATTGGTGCACCGGAGATCGAGCAGCGTGATTACACCATCACCCGTGAGCGCACTGGTCTCGCCGCGAATTTCGATCTGAAGGTTTCAGAAAGCAGCCAGTTGTATCTGCACACACTGTACTCCGATTTCTCGGATTCCGAAGAGCGCCAACGCAATTCTTTCAAATTGGACAAGGGTGACCTGCAGACCATCAGCGCAAACTCCGCTACCTGGTCCGACGCCACCCTCGACAAATCCCTGAAAGATCGTCAGGAAGAGCAGGAGATCCTGTCGCTGGTATTTGGTGGCGAACACGATCTGGATCAGTGGGGCATTGAATATGCTCTGGGGTACTCCCATGCGGAAGAGGCCGAGCCGCACCGCCGCGACACCGGATTCGAACAGAAAGATCTGGAGCTTGGCTATACGTCTGCCGGCAAGATTCCGAGCCTGTACGCCGGTGATGCGGCGGCGATGGATGCCTCTCTGTTTGAACTGGATGAAATTGTTATCGAAGACAACTTCACCGAAGACGAAGAAATCAGCTTCCGCATTGATGTACGTCGCGATATCGCCGTTGCCGGTAACCCGTCTGAGCTGAAATTCGGTCTGCAGGACCGCCGTCGCGAAAAATCTGGCGATCTGAATGCTACCGTGTACACCGACTTTGGCGGTGACTACACGCTGGCGGACTTCGCCATGAATAATGTGGATTACGGCCTCGGTAATTTCGGCCCCGGTATCAGCAAAGCCAAACTGAATGCGTTTATCAACGAGAACCTGGCCAGCTTCGAAGTCGATGAAACCGAGACGGCACTGAGCTCCGCGCGGGATTACGTCATGAACGAGGATATTTCCGCGTTTTACGTGATGAATGACATCGACTTCGGCCGCGCCAACCTTGTCTATGGTGTGCGCTACGAAACTACCGATTTCAGTGCCAAGGGTTATAGCGTTGCGCAGTCTTCTGAACCGATTGAAGGTGCGGAGGAAATTGCCGATGAAGTGTACGCGAAAGAAGTGAATGTTAAGCGCGAGTACAACAAGCTGTTCCCGAGTGTGAACTTCAAGTACGACTACACCGACAATATCGTACTGCGCGCAGCTTATACCGAATCTCTGTCGCGCCCGTCCTTTGGTGACCTGAACCCATCTCCCGCTGCCATCGAATACGACGAAGGCGAGCTGGAAGTGGAAGCGGGCAATCCTGCACTGGATCCCTACGAGGCCCAGAACCTGGATTTCTCCGCGGAGTACTACGCCGACAAGCTCGGTATGTTCTCGGTGGGCGTGTTCCACAAGAACATCGACAACTTCATCGTGACCGCGGATGTATCCAGCTCGGTGGATGTCACCCAATACGTGGGTGAGCTGGCAGTGGATGAGGCGCAAATCTATCAGCCGATCAACGGCGACAGCGCCAAACTCACAGGCGCGGAATTGTCCTGGACCCAGGGTTTTGACAACGGCCTGTTGCTGCGCGCCAACGCTACCTACACCGATTCCGAAGCGAGTCTCGGTCTTGGTGCGGACGCGGAGCGCGGCGACAAAGTCAGCCTGCCGTCACAGGCGGACCTCGTGGGCAACTTCATCGTTGGCTACGAGCGCGACGCCCTGAGTCTGCGTCTTTCCACAACCTTCAAGGGCGAGCGTCTGTTGGAAGTGAACCTGGAGGACGAAGCTTATGATTTGTATGAAGACAATCATATGCAGGTCGATTTTTCTGCCAAGTATCGCTTCAACAACGGCGTGAAGCTTTCCTTCAGTGCCGTCAACCTGACGGATGAGCCTTTCTACACCAATAACGCCGGCTACAACGGGGTGTACGAAGAATACGGCACCTCCTATGTGCTGGGGCTGACCTACTCGAGCTTCTGAGTTTCAGGCTGAGTGGCAGAAAGCCCGGGTGCCAGAGTGTACCCGGGCTTTCTGCTATTTTTTTACATAGGATTCAGTGGTCATCTGTTTGACATGGTTTTGACATGGTGGGGGCGTATTTTTGTCTCCGATGTGGTCGAAACCGCAAACCGACACTTTGCAAAGCGTGAGCACTATGACGCGTAATTTTTCTTTTTTTTCTGCGGTGGCAGTGAGCCTTTCCATTGGAATTACTGCGGCCCTGAGTGGCTGTGGCCCGCAAATCGACAAGGCCGCAACCGGTCCGAAGCCTATAACTCCACAGCAGGAGCTGGCGCTGACCAATGTTATTTCCAGCCAGCTGGCGCCCCTCACTCTGGGCGGCGTCGACTATCTGCTTTTGGCCAGCGAAAAGCGTGGGCTGGTGCTGGTGGACGCGAAGGGCGTGGAAAAACTGGCGCTGGATGGCGGCACCGTGGAGCGCTTTGCGCTGCACATGCTTGAGGAAGACAACTGGCTGATTGCGCTGTACGACGAAGACAGTGGCCAGATGCAGCTGCGCCAGCTCGACCTGGAAGAGGGCAGCCCGCGTATACGCTATCTCGGGGCCATGGCCACCACCTCGCCTCAGGTCGCTATGTGCTTCTCCCGTCAGGCCGACCGCACGCACCTGTTTGCCATTGACGAAAATGGTCTCGGACATGAGTACGTGGTGCACCCGCGTGAACAGGCATGGCAGTTTACCGGCGTGCGCCCACTCTACTTCGGTGAACAGGTGTCCTCCTGCGTGGTCGACGACCACAGCGGCAAACTGCTGGTTGCGCAACCTCCACTCGGGATCTGGAGCCTGAATGCTGATGCGGAAATGGAGGAAGCGCGCGAAGTATTCGCCGCCTCCGGTGAGCTGGCCGAGAGTCACTTTGGCGGACTGTGGCTGGACGGCGCCAGTGGCAATCTGTGGCTGACCGCCGGCGACAAGGTATTTGCCTACAGCATCAACAATCCGCGCCAGGGGCCGCAGTTCGTTACCGCGCTGGCGGAACTGGAGCCGGTATCGGCCGCGGTGCAGAAGGGCGTGTTACTGGCGCTGGAGGAAGAGAGCGACAAAGTCCTTCAGTTCGCCGTCGAATTGCCGGGACCGGCGGCAGAGATGCTGACCTTCCGCGGTCCGGTGGAGATTCCGCGGGTGCGCGCCAGCGGCCAGACGGCGCCGGTGCAATCCGGTGGTGATGCCGCCGATGATCCCGCCATCTGGGTCAACCCGGCCAATCCGTCTGCGAGTCTGATTCTTGGTACCGACAAAAAAAGCGGCCTCAGTGTCTACAACCTGAATGGCGAACTGGTGGAGCACTTCCCGGTTGGCCGCGTCAACAATGTAGATTTGCGCCCGATGCAGCACGGCAAATACGTAGCCATCGCTGCCGCCAGTAACCGCACCGATCCCGGTGTGAGCCTGTTTGGTATTGCTGCCGACGGCAAGGTGGAAGACCTCGGCCTGCGCAATCTGGACATGGGTGACCCTTACGGCCTGTGCGTGTACCGCCGCGGTGCCGACCTGATGACCTGGGTGTCGGACAAGGACGGCGCCGTGCAGCTGCTGCAGATTGTTCCAGGTGAAGGCAACGCGGACTGGCGTCTACAGAAGGTGGCCGAGCTCGCGGTGGACAGCCAGGTGGAAGGCTGTGTGGTGGATGACGAAATGCAGACGCTGTTTTTCGGTGAGGAAGACGGCGGTATCTGGCGCCTGGATATTGCCGCATTCCTGGCCGGTGGTGCCAAGCCGCAACTGATTGCACCGGTGGATGGCGAGCGCCTGGCAGCGGATGTGGAAGGCATGGGCCTCTATCACGCCGGCGACAAGAGCTACCTGGTGGTGTCCAGTCAGGGCAACAACAGCTACGCCCTGTTCAGCCGCGACGGCAGTCAGTTCGTCGGTCGTTTCAAGGTGGACATCAACCTGGACAAGAGCCTCGACGGCAGCTCGGAAACCGATGGCCTGGAGGTTTCCAGCGCATCCTTCGGCGAGCAGTACCCGCAGGGGCTGCTGGTGGTTCAGGACGGCCGCAACCGCATGCCGAGTCAGACCCAGAATTTCAAGCTGGTGTCCTGGGCGGATATCGCCGAGACGCTGCAGTTGAAGTAAACAGGTCGCCTGAGTCCTCCTGGCCCGGGGGGAGTTGTCCTCCGGGAAACTATGCGAAAATCCGCCGGTATTCATTGATCCGGCGGATTTTTTATGCAGCGCATTTCCTCTTCCCTCTCTCCCGAGTTTTCTGTTTCCCGCATCGCCTTCGGCCTGTGGCGTCTGACGGACTGGAATTATTCCCCGCGCGAGCGACTGGATCTGTTCGAGCAGATGCTCGATCTGGGGATGACCACCTTCGATCTCGCCGACATCTACGGGGATTACCGCTGTGAACAGTTGTTCGGTGAGGCGCTGAAGCTCAAACCGGAATTGCGCGCACGCATGGAGGTCGTGAGTAAATGCAGTATCCGCCTCGCGGGTGCAACATCGGGTGCGCGCATCAATCATTACGACACCAGCGCGGAACATGTGCGCAGGGCGGTGGAAACCAGTCTGCGCGACATCGAAATCGAGCAGATGGACCTGTTACTGCTGCACCGTCCCGATCCGTTGATGGATGCGGATGTGCTGGCGGCTGTGCTGGAGCAACTGGTTGCGGAGGGCAAGGTAAAACACCTGGGTGTGTCCAATTTTCTGCCGCACCAGTTTGATCTGCTGCAATCGCGCCTGTCGCTGCCGCTGGTGGCGAACCAGGTCGAAGTTTCTTTGCTGCATTCGCAGTCGATGTTCGATGGCCTGCTGGATCACTGTCAGCAGCACAGAGTCATTCCCATGGCCTGGTCGCCATTCGCCGGCGGCCGCTTGTTTGCCGGGGAAGATGCCGACTCCGTGCGTGTGCGGAATTGTCTTCAGCAGCTGTGCGAAGCGCGTGGGTTGAATCCGGATGACGGTGTCATGCAGCTGGCGCTGGCGTGGTTACTAAAACATCCATCGCGCATGGTGCCGGTGCTGGGTAGCGGCAACCCTGCTCGTCTGGTTGCAGCGTTGGCGGCGCTGGAGATGGAACTCGATCGGGAAGAGTGGTTTGAATTGTTGCGTGCGGGGCGTGGGCGGGACGTCGATTGATTCGACCGGCAGTGGTATTTCTTCTTAAGCTGGCTGGGTGGCGCAAGGGCACCGGGTGTTTGTTTTTGAAACCGCTGTGAGTACATCCCTGTACGCTGCGTCGCAAACATCCTTGTTTGCGACGCTTTCAAAAACAAACACCCGGCACCCTTGCTTAAATTTGAAATACTTTCCTTCGTAATTATGGTTAGGTTGGTCGAAGTAAAAAAGTGGAATTGAAGGCGCTGGCGCCGGGGGAAGTTTGCGGGACCGTCTGCGGCCTGGATGGCCGCAGCCGAGCCCCCATGGATGGGTTTACGGCGTGTCCCGCAAACTTCCCCCGGTGGCAGTGCCGCCACCGGACTTGCTACGAAGTTCTCAACGTTACGAAGTGGGGAATTGTCGGGAAGTTACCCAGCGTAAGCGTTCTCAGGCACCAGATCGTAATTCACATCCCCTAGATCAAACTGCTCGAGTGGGGCGAGTTGCATGGGGACGCGGTAGCAGCGCAGTAACTCGGTGTCGCGGCGGTCCATGACTTCCAGGTAGGCGCCGGAGAGTCCGTGCAGCAGGCGCTCGAACTCGGTCATGGCGGAAGCGATCAGGGTTTTGTATTCCAGCTCATCGCCGAGCTTGATATAGCGCGCATCGCTGCCCGCCTGCTCGATGCGCAGCCAGCCCGGCCCACGCTCGGCACCGGTTACGCCGAGCACCAGCGGGCCCTGTTGGTCCTGGCAGAGGGAAATCAGATTGTGCACCGAGGGCTCCGCTTCCACCTCGTAGCCCACCCATACCCAGCCAGCCAGGCCGATACGGGTCAGGTGCCACTCCGACAGCCATACCGTCTGGTCGTCGTCCACCCGGAATTCACTGTACTCGCGCTGGCCGCTCCGGCTGGCCAGGTTCACATTCGCCTCGGGGTTATCTTTGCGGAAGTTGTGCAACTGCTGGGTCATTTCATAATTGACTTCCCAGTGTTTCTGCAGTCGCCACTGCATCGGGTACTCGCCCCATTCCACCAGATACTCCTCGCGCTCGCGCAGCGTCTCCGCCACGCGCCAGAAGGCGCCGTCAATCAGGATGCAGGTATCGCCCGGCTTGCTGCCGGGGGCAATGATGCTGTGTTCGGGAGAGGCTTCCGAGGCATTGACCACATGTTCGCTGCGGCCCTCGATGACTTCGTACCAGGGAAAACCGTGGCGCAGCGGCGGTGGGAAGGCGAGCGGGGGGCGGCCGGCCAGCAGGCGGCGGAACAGTACCGACTTTTCGATTTCCAGGTCAGACAGGGTGTAGCCTTCCTTCTGGGTAATCTGTCCCCAGGCAAAAGCGGCCCGTATTAATTGTTTTTCTCGATCTGAAAAGCTCATTGTTTGCGAGTGTCGGTGACTGAAAATTATGCGAGTCGGCAAATGACCGCAAACCATACCACCGCCCGCATCACCGCGCCACGGATATTGCTGGCCGCAAATCGCCAAACGCGCCGGGGGCGTCGTGGGCGGGGGTGATGAAAGTCCGGTAGACTGAGCGGGTTTTGACAACGATGGGAAGCGGACGTGTATCGGAAAGCGGAATTAGGACAGGCGTGCGGTTTTGATCGAGGGAATCTGCCCGGCATTCAGCGCGTGCTGCGTTGTCTGGGGCTCTCACTCGCTGTGGCTGTTGGCGGCGTGGGATCGGCGCGGGCCGAGTCCGGGCATTCGTCGGCAGTGAATCTCGCGAGTGAATCCTGCTACGCCGATGGCTGGTCCGAATCTCTGCGTTGTTACCGTGTTCCTGTCGGCGACGACGGCGAGGTCGCGCTCTCGGTGCTGGTGGCGCCCGCTGTGAATGGTGGCCAACACGAGCCGTTGTACCTGTTGGCCGGCGGCCCGGGGCAGGCGGCGAGCGATCTTGTGCGGCTGCTTAATCCGCTGCGCAAGCTGAACCGCGGGCGCGATATCGTCATGGTGGACCGCCGCGGCGGGGGGCGTTCCAATGCGTTCGATTGCGGGCTCGGCACGGATGTGCCGTCGGATATCGAAGCCTTCGTGGCCAAGCTGGCGGTATGCCGGGTGAATTCCGGCGAGCGGCCGCTGACCATCAACAGCCGTCAGACCGTCGACGACCTGGAAACCGTGCGCCGGGCGTTGGGACATTCGCGCATTTCCCTGTGGGGCGGCTCCTGGGGTACGCGCACCGCTCTGCTGTACCAGCAGTGGTATCCGCAATCCCTGCAGAGCCTGGTGCTCGACGGTGTGGCGCCCATCGAGACCAAGGTGTTTCTTGCCGCCTCGGCTGCGGAATCCGCGCTGGTGGAACTGCAGCAGGCCTGCAGTGGCGATCCGGTGTGTGCGCGCTTTGGAGACTGGCGCGCGCAGCTCGACGCGTTGCTCGCCAACTGGACGGAAGAGCAGGCGCGTAATTTCCCCGATCCGTTGACCGGGAAAACCGTCGAGGAACCGATCGAGGCCTGGATGCTGGCGGGGGCGGTGCGCACCGCGCTCTACGATCCGGGCGCCGCAGCGCAGCTGCCATTCGCCGTGGATCAGGCGAGCCGCGGCAACTACACGCCGCTGTCCGGGATCGTCGGTCTGTTTGCGGAAATGGAGGGGGCGATGTCCATGGGGCTCACCTTTTCCGTGGCTTGTGCGGAGGAAATGAACCGTATTTCCGCGCAGGATATTTCCAGCGATGCGGCGGGGACATTTATCGGTGACGGATTCATTCGTGTGTTCACCGAGGGCTGCAAGGTGTGGCCGGTGCCGGAGCAGCGCTACGAGGTGCCGCTGCCACGCCATCATCCGGTGCTGCTGATTTCCGGCAGTGCGGACCCGATTACGCCACCGAAATACGCCGAGGAAAAACTGGCGTATCTGGAAAATCCGCAGCACCTGATTGTGCAGGGCGGCGGGCACATCAATTCCATGCGCGGCTGTATACCCGACCTGATCCTCGCATTCCTCGATGATCCTCAGGCGACGCTGGATCAGGAATGTCTGGCGGATATCCATCGTCCACCGTTTACCGCGGGTAATTATGGCCCCGCGCTGGCGCCGCAGATTCCGGAGGCGGACTCAAGGCTGGCGAATGAGGGCAGCACCGAATCAGAAAGCGCTGTACAGGTAGCGGGAGAAGTGGAGGGAGGTCAGCAGTGATTCGTGTCGACAATATCTGCAAGTCCTTTGCCGGTACGCCGGTGTTGCGCAACCTCAGCTTTGAGGTGCCCGACGGAAGAATTACCGCACTCCTCGGTGCCAACGGCGCCGGCAAGACCAGTTGCCTGCGTATAGTCTGCGGTCTGCTGAGCGCCGATTCAGGGCGTGTTCTGGTGGGCGACGCCGACCCGGCCCTCGATCCGATGGGGGCCCGCCGTCAGCTGGGCGTGG
This sequence comes from Microbulbifer pacificus, assembly GCF_002959965.1. NCBI lineage: Bacteria > Pseudomonadati > Pseudomonadota > Gammaproteobacteria > Cellvibrionales > Microbulbiferaceae > Microbulbifer > Microbulbifer pacificus. The sequence goes on along the minus strand of NZ_PREV01000026.1, from coordinate 887,228 downwards.
TAGGCGACCGTGAGGGGCTGTATGAACGGCTGACGGTGCGCGAGTATCTGGAGGTGTTCGCGCGCATGCAGGGGCTTTCCGGCGCGGCGCTGGCCGCTGCACTGAACGCGGTGCGCGAGGATCTGGAATTGGCTTCGCTTTGGAATCGGCGCACCAAAGGGTTCTCTCAGGGGGAGCGCATGAAGGTCTCGCTGGCGCGCGCGCTGGTGCATCGCCCGCAGCATCTGATTCTCGATGAACCCACCCGCGGCCTGGATGTACTGGCGGTCAGGCTGCTGCGCAGAACTCTGCTGCGGCTGCGCGCGGCGGGTACCACCATTCTGTTTTCCAGTCATGTGATGCCAGAGGTGGCCGAGCTGTCGGACCGTGTGCTGGTGATGGCGGCGGGGCAGATCGTCGGCGCCGGTACACCGGAGCAGTTAGCGGCGGAGACCGGCTGCAATACTCTGGAGGACAGTTTTGTGGCCCTGGCCTACGGTCAGCGGGCGGGTATGACGCGAGTGGAAGGAGAGCCGGCGTGAACAGACAACCTAGTGTGCAGTCGCTTGTCGCCGGTCTGCGTCAAATGGCGCCGCTGTTGCGCAAGGAGCTTCTGGAGGCCTGGCGCGACCGGCGCGCGCTGCTGATGGCGGTGTGTTTTTCGCTGATGTTTCCCGCGGCGCTGGCGGGGGGAACCATTTTCATGGTCAAGAAGCAGAGCGAGGATGTCACACGCGTGGCGCTGATCGGTGCTGAACACGCACCGCTGATCGGCGAGCAGTTGCAGGCCTCCGGGCTGGCAGTGGTATCGCTGGAGCAGGGAAACCCCCGCGCGCTGTTGGCGGGTGACTACGATCTGGTGTTGGAGATCACCGATGAATTTGCCGAGCGCTATCGGGACTTCCGCGCACCGCGTCTATATCTGTATGTGAACAGTTCCGATACCGGCAGTGGCCGCGCCCAGCGCGAGCTGCAGGAGCGTCTGGGAGCGCTGCAGCAGATGGTGGTGACCCAGCGGCTGTCCGCGCGGGGAGTGGCCCCACAGCTGCTGGCGCCGTGGGTGCTGGAAACCCGCGATGTGAGCACCCCCTCCAGTCGCGGCGCGTTGATTCTGGCCACGGTGCCGGGGCTGCTGATCATGACGCTGTTTATTGCCTGTCTCGCCACCGCGGTGGACAGTTCCGCCGGTGAGCGCGAGCGCCTGAGCCTGGAGCCGTTGCTGGTACAGCCGCTGGCGGGCTGGCAGATCATCACCGCCAAGACCCTGGCGGTGGCAAGCCTGGGCTGGCTCGGATCGCTGCTGGCGATTGCGGCGTTGGTGTTGCTGATGCCGCTGATGCCGTTGGCGGAATTCGGTATACAGCAGGCCACCACGGTAGCGGGTGTTGTTGTCATGGGGCTGGTGCTGTTGCCGCTGGCGCTGCTGGTGGCGGTGGTGCAGATTCTGCTGGCGCTGCGCTCGCAGTCTTTCAAGGATGCCCAGACTCAGCTGAGTATTCTGCAGATCGCGCCGGTGGTACTGTTGATGGTGCTGGATATGGCTCAGATCAAGCTGGCGGACAGCTGGCAGCTCCTGCCGTTGATCGGTCAGCAGCAGTGGCTGAAGGGACTTTTGATCGGCGACTGGGTATCGCCCCTGTGGATGCTGGCGGGTTCCGCCGTCACGCTGATACTGGTGGGTATGGCGGTTCTGGTAGGTGCTCGCGCGTTACGGCGGGAAAGCCTGCTGTCCGCCAGTTGAATCCCGACAACCCTGAATAAGGCTGCAAGTGTGAGCATTTCGGAATACGAGAACGAGGGATTGTTGACCATTGACCTCGGCGCCATTGGCGACAACTACGCCTGGTTGCGCGAACGCCTTGCCGATGGCTGCCGCTGTGCCGCTGTGGTCAAGGCGGATGCCTACGGCCTCGGTGTCAGCGAGGTGGCTCCCGCGCTCTACCGCCGCGGTTGCCGGGATTTTTTTGTGGCAACCCTGGCGGAGGGGGAGCAGTTGCGTGCACTGTTGCCCGCGGATGTGTCGATCTGTGTCCTGACAGGAATACGCCCCGGTACTGAGCGGCGCTGCGCAGCGGCCAAACTGATGCCGATACTGGTTACCGTGGAGCAGCTGCGCCGGTGGTGTGCGGGAACCGGTTCAGAGGATTCGAACGGTCGTGCCGCGCCCTGCGCACTCAAGGTGGACACCGGAATGACCCGGCTCGGCATGGGGGAAGAGGAGTTTGCCCGGTTGCTGCAGGTGCCGGAGTTGCTCGGTCGTGCCAACGTGCAGCTGATCCTGAGCCACCTGGCCTGCGCCGACGAGCCGAGTCATCCGCAGAACCCGGCCCAACTCGCCCGGTTCAACGATTTCGTCCGCCGTCTGCGCCGGGTCTGCCCGGGTGTGCTGGCGAGCTTTGCCAATTCATCGGGGATCTGCCTCGGCGACGCCTATCACTTCGATCTGGCGCGTCCCGGTTCGGCGCTCTATGGCATCAATCCGCTGCCGGATCGTGAAAATCCCATGCGCCCGGTGGTCAATCTGCGCGTGCCGGTGTTGCAGCAGCGCGAAATTACCCGCGATAGCGCCGTGGGGTATGGCGCCGAAGGCCGCGCCGTTGCCGGCAGCTGGCTTGCGGTGGTGCGGGGCGGGTACGCCGACGGGATGCTGCGCACCCAGAGTGGTCGCGGGCGCGCCATGGCGATTGCCGGTGATGAGAAAATCCCCGTGCCGATGCTGGGGCGTGTATCCATGGATACCTGCGTTTTCGATATCTCTGCGCTCAGTACTGTCCAGCGGGCGCGACTCGAAGAGTTTGAGCTGCTGGGGGAGGGTTGGACGCTGGACGACATGGGCGCTGTCGCCGGTACCATCGGCTATGAAATCCTCACGTCCCTTGGGCGGCGCTATCGCCGCCGTTATCTCTGATTTGTCTGTTCCTGCCGTCCCGATGGAGAACCTGAATTTGGCGTCACGTAAACCCGACGAAGCTTCCGCCGCCACTGTCGACCAGCTCGGCGGGCGGTTGCGGCCGCTGCTGGCGCTGCTGGCAGATGGCGAGGTGCATTCCGGAGAATCTCTCGGCGAAGTTCTGGGAGTAAGCCGTGCCGCAGTGTGGAAGCAGCTGCAGAAACTGGAATCGCTCGGGTTGCAGGTGGCGTCGGAGAAAGGTCGCGGCTATCGCCTGTGCGGCGGACTGGACCTGTTGGACGAACCCGCCATCCGCGGGCAGCTTGCGCGGGAAACCCTGCCGCTACTTGGGCCGTTGCGGGTGTTTGATCGGGTTGACTCCACCAATGCGCGCATGCTGGTGGCGCTGGAGACGGGCGCGGGGCACTGTGAGGTGTTACTGGCGGAGCAGCAGACCGCCGGCCGCGGTCGTCGCGGGCGCACCTGGCTGAGCCCGTTTGGGGCCGGAATCAGCATCTCTATTGGCTGGCGCTTCAGCGGTGGCGTGCAACTGCTGGAGGGGTTGAGTCTCGCGGTGGGGGTGGCGCTGGCGCGCGCGCTGGCGCGGTTTGACGTGCCCGATGTGCGCCTCAAGTGGCCCAATGATGTGTGGTGTCGAGGGCGCAAGCTGGCGGGGGTGCTGTTGGAGTTAAGTGGCGATCTGACCGACCGCTGCGCGGTTGTGATTGGTATAGGTCTTAATATGCGTCTGCCCGCTGCGGCGGCGGACACCATCGGGCAGCCGTGGATCGACCTTGCCGAGGTGCGTCCCGGCATCTCGCGCAATGCGCTGGTGGCGGCGATGCTGGATGAGCTGTTGCCGATGTTGGCGTCATATCCAGAGAGCGGTTTTGCTGTCTGGCGCGAAGCGTGGCAGGCGCTGGACCAGTTTGCTGGTGTCGAGGTGTGCCTGCAGTCTGCGCAGCAGCGATGGTGCGGTATCGAGCGCGGTGTGGATGCCAGTGGTGCGCTGCTGCTGGAGATCGATGGGACGTGCCGCGCTTTTCATGGCGGCGAGCTTTCCCTGCGGCCGGCGGGGAGCAGTGCTCTGTGATTCTCGAACTGGATCAGGGTAATACCCGTGGTAAGTGGCGGTTGATCCGGGAGGTGTCCACCACTGGCGTGGACGTGGAAGACGTGGTGGCCCGCGGAGCCTTTCCCGCCGGCCACTGGTGGCGGGGGGAGGTTCTGCCGCCAGCCTGGATGACATACAGACCCGCGCGGGTACGCATTGCCAACGTGGCCGGCCGCGCGGCGGAGGATGCGATCGCGGGGCGCCTGCAGCGAGACCTGGGTGTTGTCGCGGAATTTGCGCGAGTAACGGCGGAGTGTGGCGGTGTCCGCTGTGCCTACTCGCAGGTTGAGCGGCTCGGTGTCGATCGCTGGCTCGCCGTGCTCGCGGCGTATCGGCGTTCGTCAGAGCCGGCGCTGGTGGTGGACTGCGGCAGCGCGGTGACCCTGGACCTGCTGGGAGTTGGTGGGGAGCACCTGGGGGGGTATATCGTTCCGGGGCTGGGGCTGATGCGGCGGGCGCTGTACAGCGATACCGACGCCGTCAAAGTGGCGGAGTGCTTTCCCTCGGGCATGTCCCTGGCCCCGGGGACAATGACCGACGATGCGGTCAATCGGGGCTTGCCACTGATGGTCCTTGGTGCGGTGGATCGGGCCTTCGAATGGTTGCAGCAACACTGTGCGGAGATGGGGGCCGGGACGCCGCGCTTGCTGCTGACCGGGGGCGACGGTGCGCTGCTGGCGTCTCTCGGTGATAAACCTTTCCTTCTGTTGCCAGATCTGGTTATGGAGGGGTTGGCGCTCACTAACCCGTGATGATTCACCATGCGGTCGCAGCATCTTGTGCGCCAGTCGCTGCCAGCGGGAACGCGGTGACGCTAGAATCCGCGTCTCCCGGTTTGCCGGGGCGAGATGTGAAGGGCGCACAGCCGGCGTTGGTTGTGCATAACGACTCTGGATTTCGACAGATAACCACTGACTGACGACTATGCGCTGGATATTCATTTTGTTGGCGTTGGCAAATCTCGGCTTGCTCGCCTGGTACATGACCTCGGATCCTGCGCCTGCGGCCAGAGTGGCGCCACTGGCCGAAGATGGCGATACCGCCAGTATCGCTCTGGTAAGTGAAGTGGACCCCTCCAGGCTGGTAACGCAGGAAGAGGAGCGAAAGTCCACAGCACCGGCTGCAAACAAAGGCGGGCAGCCGGTAGTGAGGGAGAAGACCGCGGCGCAATTGTGCAGCCTAGTGGGGCCGTTTGAGGAGGCTTATCAGGGCGAGGATGTGGCGCGTCGGCTGCGGGCTCTGCAGGTGCAGGCGGCGATGAAGGAAATCGAAATGCAGGGGCAGATGCGCTATTGGGTGTTCCTGGCGCCACTGAATTCCTCCCAGGAGGCGTTTCGAAAATTACGAGAATTGCAGGCGGCCGGTATCGATAGTTACGTGATCCCCAAGGGATCGCTGGAAAACGGTATTTCGTTTGGCATTTTTTCCGAGGAGGAGCGCGCCCGTATTCTGACCAGGGAGCTGCGTGAGCGTGGGTTTACGGCGGAATATCGCGAGGAACCCCAGACCTACCTCGAGCGCTGGGTGGTGGTGGAAAATGCCGACGGAGCCCAGGTCGCGGACGCATTCTGGCAACAGTTGCAGCTGGATTACCCTGATATCGGTCGCCGCCAGAACTTGTGCAGTGAAATTCACGAAAAGGAAATCGAGTGATTGCGCCAGCGGCTTTCCCGCGGATTTTTGCTGGTCGATATCCAAGGTGAAGAAAAGCGACAACAGCCTGTTGCGTGTCGAGAACAGTTCCCCTAGAATCCCGCCTCCACTTCAGGGGGTGTCAACAACCCCGATGTGGATTTCGGCTTGCAAAAGCTGAACCGGAAGAAGCTGGCGTAGCTCAGTAGGTAGAGCAGCTGACTTGTAATCAGCCGGTCGGGGGTTCGATTCCTCTCGCCAGCTCCATTTTCTTTCCGTTGCACAGTTCGGTGAAGAAATTCTGGTAAGTGTGTGAATTTGAAAGAAAAATTGTTGACAGCGAAAAGGTTGGTGTGGAGAATGCGCACCACCTTGAGGCAGGGGTTCCCGAGTGGCCAAAGGGATCAGACTGTAAATCTGACGCGCAAGCTTCGGTGGTTCGAATCCACCCCCCTGCACCATTATTCAGATGCCTGTGTGCTGGCATCAAAGGTAGAAGAGGTTGTTTGGTCTTCTACTTGGAGGTTTCGCACGCGATTGCGCGGGCATAGTTCAATGGTAGAACCTCAGCCTTCCAAGCTGATGATGCGGGTTCGATTCCCGCTGCCCGCTCCATTTCAATGTGCGGAGCCTGGTTGGTGAGAAAGGTTTGAATGAGCCGCTCCGGCTTTTGTCGGGCGCGCTGCAGGCGGCCCCGCCTGCGTCGACACTGGGTGTCGGCATTCGGAGTAAGCTCATGTAGCTCAGGGGTAGAGCACACCCTTGGTAAGGGTGAGGTCGGCGGTTCAAATCCGCCCATGAGCTCCATTATTCGTGGCCGCGGTGACCTGTGTCTCCGCGGCTATTTGTATCCGGCTTATATGCTTTTGCGGGTCGGGTGCGTCGGTTCCCGAGTGAGTTCTATATGTGATTTCGCGGGGGCTGTTCTAAGGTAAGGTCGCTAGTTCGGCTCACGCTTATATTGGGAGGCCCGCAATGGGAAAAGAAAAGTTTGAACGTTCCAAGCCCCACGTAAACGTGGGCACCATCGGTCACGTTGACCACGGTAAAACCACCCTGACCGCTGCGCTGACTCGCGTATGTTCCGAAGTGTGGGGCGGCGCAGCCGTTGCTTTCGACGGTATCGACAAGGCACCGGAAGAGCGTGAGCGCGGTATCACCATCTCCACCTCTCACGTAGAGTACGAATCCCCGACTCGCCACTACGCGCACGTAGACTGTCCGGGACACGCCGACTACGTTAAGAACATGATCACTGGTGCTGCTCAGATGGACGGCGCGATCCTGGTATGTTCCGCTGCTGACGGCCCCATGCCGCAGACCCGCGAGCACATCCTGCTGTCCCGTCAGGTAGGTGTACCGTACATCGTGGTATTCCTGAACAAAGCCGACATGGTCGACGACGAAGAGCTGCTGGAACTGGTAGAGATGGAAGTTCGTGAGCTTCTGGATCAGTACGAGTTCCCGGGCGACGACACCCCGATCATCGTAGGTTCCGCGCTGATGGCGCTGAACGGCGAAGACGACAACGAGCTGGGTACCAGCGCTGTTAAGAAGCTGGTAGAAACCCTGGATGCGTACATTCCGGAGCCGGAGCGCGCCATCGACAAGCCGTTCCTGATGCCGATCGAAGACGTATTCTCCATCTCTGGTCGCGGTACCGTAGTAACCGGCCGTGTAGAGCGTGGTATCGTCAAGACTGGTGATGAAATCGCCATCGTAGGTCTGAAAGACACCACCACCACCACCTGTACCGGTGTGGAAATGTTCCGCAAGCTGCTGGACGAAGGTCGTGCTGGTGAGAACATCGGCGCCCTGCTGCGCGGCACCAAGCGTGACGAAGTGGAGCGTGGTCAGGTACTGGCCAAGCCGGGTTCCATCACTCCGCACACCAAGTTCGAGGCGGAAGTGTACGTGCTGTCCAAGGACGAAGGTGGTCGTCACACCCCGTTCTTCAAAGGCTACCGCCCGCAGTTCTACTTCCGTACCACCGACGTAACTGGTGCGTGTGAGCTGCCGGAAGGTGTTGAGATGGTAATGCCGGGTGACAACATTCAGATGACTGTTACCCTGATCCACCCGATCGCCATGGAAGAAGGTCTGCGTTTCGCGATTCGCGAAGGTGGCCGTACCGTTGGCGCTGGTGTTGTAGCTAAGATCATCGAGTAATCGATGAGGGGTGCGGCTTCCGAGTGAATCGGGAGTCGTGCTTGCAAATGTTGGGGTGGGTGGTATTATCCGCCCCTCATTTTTTCCGGGGTGGCGCAGTTCACTGCCGGAAGTGTTCCAGGCCAGTAGTTCAATTGGTAGAGCACCGGTCTCCAAAACCGGGTGTTGGGGGTTCGAGTCCCTCCTGGCCTGCCAACTTCAAGACGCCCGCATGTGGCCTGCAGTTGGGCTATCCTGTACTGCTGTCGCTCTTTGTGGTCGTTGGCAATAAAGGCGCCTTGCGGTATCGGGGCGCGCTAAAGGCTTCTTTGTATGAATGCTAAAGTAGAGGCGAAAACCTTTCGTCTTGACGGCCTGAAGTGGCTGCTGGTGGTGCTGCTGGTTGGTGCCGCTGTAGCGGGCAATTCCTACTACGCCGAAATTCCCCTGTTGTATCGCGTTCTGGCAATCGTTGCGCTTTGCCTGGCGGCGGCATTTGTCGCTGTGCAGACAGAGAAAGGCAGCGGTTTCTGGAATCTGCTGCGGGAAGCCCAGAACGAAGTGCGTCGGGTAGTATGGCCGACCCGCCAGGAAGCAACCCAGACAACGCTGATTGTGGTGGTGTTCGTGCTGCTGATGGCGATCATTCTGTGGGCGCTGGATTCCGGCCTCGGCTGGCTCGCTTCCAAGATCATTGGCTAAAGGTTAATCCATGGCAAAGCATTGGTACGTGGTTCAGGCTTACTCCGGTTATGAGAAGCGCGTAGCGTCTTCCCTGAAGGAGCGCATTGAGCTGCACGAAATGGATCACCTGTTTGGTGAAGTGCTTGTCCCCACGGAAGAGGTGGTGGAGATGCGTGCCGGTCAGAAGCGCAAGAGTGAGCGCAAGTTTTTCCCCGGTTATGTACTGGTGGAAATGGAATTGAATGACGATACCTGGCACCTGGTGAAGGAAACTCCCCGTGTGCTGGGCTTTATCGGTGGCAAGGCAGACAAGCCGGCACCGATTACCGACCGCGAAGCGCAGGCCATCCTCAATCGTATGGATGACGCGGCAGAGAAACCCAAGCCCAAGACTCTGTTTGAGCCGGGCGAAATGGTTCGGGTTATCGACGGTCCGTTCAACGATTTCAACGGTGTGGTGGAAGAAGTCAACTACGAGAAGAGTCGCCTGCGGGTGGCGGTGTTGATTTTCGGTCGCTCCACGCCGGTAGAGCTGGAATTCAGTCAGGTAGAAAAAGGCTGATTTCAAGCTGAAAGGATTCGGCCCTCTTTCGCTGCTGGCGGAAGAGGGCTTTCGCGTCCCTGAAAACCGTGTGCCATGTGTGGCTCCGGATCAGGGCACAAACAGGGGAGCTGAGCGCTGCATGTTTGTAAAAGTGTACAGCGCAGGCGTTATCACCCAGTTAAAGAGGAAGCTGTAATGGCTAAGAAAGTAGAAGCTTACATCAAGCTGCAAGTGAAGGCCGGTCAGGCCAACCCGAGTCCGCCCGTCGGTCCCGCGCTGGGTCAGAAAGGCGTGAACATCATGGAATTCTGTAAGGCGTTCAACGCTCAGACCCAAGGCATCGAGCCAGGTCTGCCGATTCCGGTTGTGATCTCTGTATACAGCGATCGCTCCTTCACCTTCATCATGAAGTCTCCGCCCGCCGCAGTTCTGCTGCGCAAGGCTGCCAAGATCAAGAGCGGTTCCGGCCGTCCGAACACTGAGAAAGTGGGTAAAGTGACCCGCGCTCAGATCGAAGAGATCGTGGAGATGAAGAAGGCAGACCTGACTGCATCCGACCTGGAAGCAGCTGTGCGCACCATCGCTGGTTCTGCACGCAGTGCCGGTATCGAAGTGGAGGGCGTGTAAGTGGCCAAATTGACCAAGCGTCAGCGCGCTATCGCTGAAAAACTCCAGTCTGGCAAGGCGTACGGCATCGAAGAAGCGGTATCCCTGCTGAAAGAGTTCTCCAACGTAAAATTCGCGGAAACCGTTGATGCCGCCATCAACCTGGGTATCGACCCGCGTAAATCCGACCAGGCTGTTCGTGGTGCGACCACTTTGCCGCATGGTACCGGTAAAGACGTGCGTGTAGCCGTATTTACCCAGGGCGCTAATGTTGAAGCTGCCAAGGCAGCGGGTGCTGAGCTGGTAGGTATGGACGAACTGGCTGCCGACATCAAAGCCGGCAACATGGACTTCGACGTGGTTATTGCTTCTCCGGATGCGATGCGCGTTGTCGGCCAGCTGGGTCAGATTCTCGGCCCGCGCGGTCTGATGCCGAACCCGAAAACCGGCACCGTGACTCCGGACGTGGTAACTGCGGTGAAGAATGCCAAGGCCGGTCAGGTGCGTTTCCGCGCTGACAAGGGCGGCATCATCCACGGTGGTATCGGCAAAATCAGCTTCGACGCCAACCTGCTGAAGGAAAACCTGGAAGCACTGGTAGCGGACCTGAAGAAAGCCAAGCCGGCTTCTGCCAAGGGCGTGTATCTGAAGAAGATCACCCTGAGCACCACCATGGGCCCGGGTCTGACCATCGACCAGGCTTCTCTGGACGTTAAATAACTAGCGTTCAGTAAAAAGAACTTTGGGGTCCGCCATTTTGCTTTGGCTGAATGGCGGGCCGTCAAAGACCGTAGGTGCGGCGGGTGTTTGAGGTTTTAACGCCCACCGCTTAATCCGACGCCAGGCCAGGTTGGCCACTAACGGTATCGAGCCTACGCAGACGGTGTGCCCAAACCAGTATTTTTACTGGATTTGAGCTTTAAGCACCGGAACGGGTCGGGTTCATGAGATCCCGATTTTTTTCAAATCCAGGAGTGACACTATGGCTATTGGACTCGTAGACAAGAAAGCGATTGTCGCGGAAGTCCAGCAGGCAGCTGTGGGCGCCCTGTCAGCGGTTGTTGCGGATTCCCGCGGCGTAACCGTAAATGACATGACCGCCCTGCGCAAAGAGGCTCGCGAACACGGCGTTTGGCTGAAAGTTGTTCGTAATACTCTGGCGCGTCGCGCTCTGGCCGGTACCGAATTCGAATGTCTCGTTGAGAAATTCGTCGGTCCCAGCATCATTGCTTTTTCCAAGGAACACCCGGGTGCCGGTGCGCGCATCCTGCGTGACTTCGCGAAGAAGAATGACAAGCTGGAACTGAAGGGTGCCGCCTTCGAAGGCGTAGCGACTGACGTCCAACTGTTGGCAAGCCTGCCGACGTACGACGAAGCGATCGCCAAGCTGATGAGCGTGTTGAAAGAAGCCTCTGCTGGCAAACTGGTTCGCACCATTGCGGCCGTTCGCGACCAAAAAGAGCAGCAAGCTGCGTAATCGTTTCGCCTTGCGAAACTGCAGTTTTCAACGACTTTTTATTGAATTTACGAGCAGCGTGCTGCTCACACGAAATCAGGTACTAACTCATGTCTCTGACTAAAGAAGATATCATCAATGCGATCGCCGAGATGTCCGTTAAGGACGTTGTTGAGCTGATCACCGCCATGGAAGAGAAGTTCGGCGTAACCGCAGCTGCCGCTGTTGTTGCTGCTGGTCCGGCTGCTGAAGCTGCGGAAGAGAAAGACTCTTTCGACATCGTTCTGACCTCCGCTGGCGACAAGAAAGTGAACGTGATCAAGGTTGTTCGCGGCATCACCGGTCTGGGCCTGAAAGAAGCCAAAGAACTGGTTGACGGCGCTCCGAGCACTCTGAAAGAAGCTGCTGCCAAAGCAGAAGCTGAAGATGCGAAGAAGCAGCTGGAAGAAGCTGGCGCTACCGTAGAACTGAAGTAATTCGGATCTACAAAGCACCGTCAGCGGCTGCGTAATCAACCGCTGGCGGAAAGGCTGGTGGACTTTTGTCCGCCGGCCTTTTTGCCGTTTGCGGCACCGGCGTTTTTCTCCTTTCGGGAAATGCGTTCTGCCGGAGGTGCGGCAAAGTAACCTGAGATGTTTGTGTAGATTTCGGTACGGTTTTTGATCAACTTCTTAAAGCGTAGCGCAATGTACAGAGACTTCTCGCCCGGATGGGCTGCGTATTGTCAGAGTGTTGACCGCAGTTCTAAGGAAGTCTTGTCACTGATCAAGCTGGGGAATATGAATGGCTTACTCATACACTGAGAAAAAACGTATCCGCAAGGATTTTGGCAAACTGCCTAAGGTCATGGATGTGCCTTTCCTGCTTGCGATACAGCTGGACTCGTATCGCAAATTCACGCAGGCCGACACGCGCCCGGATGAGCGCCTGGATATGGGTCTGCAGGCGGCGTTCAAGTCTGTATTTCCGATTGTCAGCTACTCTGGCAACGCTGCTCTGGAATACGTGAGCTACACCCTTGGCAAACCGGTATTCGACGTCAAGGAATGTACCCTGCGCGGTGTCACTTACGCGTGCCCGCTGCGCGTGCGCGTGCGCCTGATCATTTACGATAAAGAATCTGCGAATAAGTCCATCAAGGACATTAAAGAGCAGGAAGTGTACATGGGCGAGATTCCGCTCATGACTGAAAACGGTACCTTCGTTATCAACGGTACCGAGCGTGTGATCGTGTCCCAGCTGCACCGTTCCCCGGGTGTGTTTTTCGATCACGACAAGGGCAAGACCCACTCCTCCGGCAAGCTGCTGTACGCTGCACGGGTGATTCCTTACCGTGGCTCCTGGCTCGACTTCGAGTTCGATCCGAAGGATCTGGTCTATGTGCGTATCGACCGTCGCCGCAAACTGCCGGCGACCATCCTGCTGCGCGCCCTGGGTTTCAGCTCCCAGGAAATGCTGGAAATGTTCTTTGAAACCAGCAAGTTCACCCTGAACAACGAAACCGTCAGCCTGAAACTGATCCCGTCGCGTCTGCGCGGTGATGTGGCGTCCTTTGACATCAAGGATGGCAGCGGCAAGGTGATCGTTGAGGAAGGGCGCCGTATTACCCCGCGTCACATTCGCCAGCTGGAAAAAGCCGGGGTGGAAACCCTGGAAGCGCCGGTGGCCTATGCCAATGGCCGTGTACTGGCCCACGACATCATCGACGAGTCCACCGGTGAAGTGGCCATCGAATGTAATACCGAAATTACCGATGAAGTCATCAACAAGCTGCGCGTTCTGAACATCAAGCAGTTCGAGACGCTGTACACCAATGACCTGGACTGTGGTCCGTTCATTTCCGACACCCTGCGCGCCGATCCTTCCCGCACCCAGCTGGAAGCGCTGGTAGAAATCTACCGCATGATGCGCCCGGGCGAGCCGCCCACCAAGGAGTCCGCGGAGTCCCTGTTCGAAAACCTGTTCTTCTCCGACGAGCGCTACGACCTGTCTGCGGTTGGTCGCATGAAGTTCAACCGTCGCCTGGGTCGTGAAGACGAGACCGGCGAAGGTACCCTGAGCAAAGACGACATCGTCGATGTGCTGAAGACCCTGATCGAGATCCGCAACGGTCGCGGCATGGTGGATGATATCGACCACCTGGGTAACCGTCGTGTGCGTTCCGTGGGCGAAATGGCGGAAAACCAGTTCCGCGTCGGCCTGGTGCGTGTCGAGCGCGCGGTGAAAGAACGTCTGTCCATGGCGGAGTCCGAAGGCCTGATGCCGCAGGACCTGATCAACGCCAAGCCAGTGGCCGCCGCGGTGAAGGAATTCTTCGGTTCCTCCCAGCTGTCACAGTTCATGGACCAGAACAACCCGCTGTCCGAGGTTACCCACAAGCGCCGTGTATCTGCACTGGGCCCGGGCGGTCTGACCCGCGAGCGCGCAGGCTTCGAAGTGCGCGACGTGCACCCGACCCACTACGGTCGCGTGTGTCCGATTGAAACGCCGGAAGGTCCGAACATTGGTCTGATCAACTCCCTGGCGACCTTTGCCCGCGCCAACCACTACGGCTTCCTCGAAAGCCCGTACCGCAAGGTGGTGGACGGCAAGGTGACCGACCAGATTGAATACCTGTCTGCGATCAACGAAGCGAACTACGTGATTGCCCAGGCGTCCGCTGCGGTGGACGAGAGTGGCCGCTTTACCGATGACCTGGTCAGCGTGCGTCACCAGAACGAATTTACCCTGAAGACCCCGGACGAAATCCAGTACATGGACGTGTCCGCCCGTCAGGTTGTGTCTGTGGCCGCGGCAATGATCCCGTTCCTTGAGCACGATGACGCCAACCGTGCATTGATGGGATCGAACATGCAACGTCAGGCGGTTCCGACCCTGCGCGCAGAGAAGCCGCTGGTGGGTACCGGTATGGAGCGCACCGTAGCGCGCGACTCCGGCGTGTGTGTGGTAGCAAAACGTGGCGGCGTGATCGAGCGTGTGGACGCGAGCCGTGTGGTTGTACGCGTACACGACAGCGAAGTGGAAGCTGGTGACGCCGGTGTGGATCTGTACAACCTGACCAAGTACACCCGTTCTAACCAAAACACCTGTATCAATCAGCGCCCGATCGTGAAGACCGGTGACGTGGTTGAGCGCGGCGATATTCTCGCCGACGGCCCGTCCGTCGACCTCGGTGAGCTGGCCCTGGGCCAGAACATGCGCATCGCGTTCATGCCGTGGAACGGTTACAACTTCGAGGACTCCATCCTCGTGTCCGAGCGCGTGGTGCAGGATGACCGCTTCACCACCATCCACATCCAGGAACTGACCTGTATTGCCCGCGACACCAAGCTGGGCAGTGAGGAAATCACCGCGGATATTCCCAACGTGGGCGAATCCGCGCTGAACAAACTGGACGAGTCCGGCATCGTGTATATCGGTGCGGAAGTGGGTGCCGGTGACATCCTGGTTGGCAAGGTGACTCCGAAAGGCGAAGCCCAGCTGACCCCGGAAGAGAAACTGCTGCGTGCGATCTTCGGTGAGAAGGCATCCGACGTTAAAGATACCTCCCTGCGTGCGCCCTCCGGCACCCGCGGTACCGTGATCGACGTACAGGTTTTCACTCGTGACGGCCTGCAGAAAGACCAGCGCTCTCTCGCCATCGAGAAGGCGCAGCTGGACGAAGTGCGCAAAGACCTCAACGAGGAATACCGCATCGTTGAAGGCGCTACCTTCGAGCGTCTGCAGGCGGCACTGGAAGGCCAGAAAGTGGCCGGCGGCAAAGGTGTCAAGAAAGGCGACGTGCTGACCGCGGAACTGCTGTCCGGTCTGCCGCGCGAAGACTGGTTCAAGCTGCGCATGGCCGAAGACAGTCTGAACGAGCAGCTGGAAAAAGCCGAAGCCCAGCTGAAAGAGCGTCGCAAACTGCTCGACGAGAAGTTTGAAGACAAGAAGAAAAAACTGGAATCCGGCGACGACCTGGCGCCGGGCGTGCTGAAAATCGTCAAGGTGTACCTGGCGATCAAGCGTCGTATCCAGCCCGGTGACAAGATGGCGGGCCGTCACGGTAACAAAGGTGTTATCTCCGTGATCAAGCCAGTGGAAGACATGCCGTACGATGAAAACGGTGTGCCGGTCGACGTGGTGCTGAACCCGCTGGGTGTTCCGTCCCGTATGAACGTCGGTCAGGTTCTGGAGATGCACCTGGGTATGGCGGCCAAGGGTCTTGGTGCCAAGATCGATCGCATGATCCAGGAGCAGCAGGAAGTGGCGAAAGTGCGCGGCTTCCTGGAAGAGGTGTACAACTCCACTGGCGGCAACAAGGAAGAGCTGGACCTGCTGACCGATCAGGAAATCCTGGCGATGGCAGAGAACCTGCGCGGCGGTGTGCCGATGGCAACTCCGGTGTTCGACGGCGCCGCGGAATCCGAAATCAAGCAGCTGCTGCGTCTGGCGGACATTCCGGACTCCGGTCAGATCACCCTGCACGACGGCCGTACCGGCGATGCCTTCGAGCGTCCGGTCACTGTGGGTTACATGTACATGCTGAAACTGAACCACCTGGTGGACGACAAGATGCACGCGCGTTCTACCGGTTCCTACAGCCTGGTTACCCAACAGCCGCTGGGTGGTAAGGCCCAGTTCGGTGGTCAGCGTTTCGGTGAGATGGAAGTGTGGGCACTGGAAGCATACGGTGCCGCCTACACCCTGCAGGAAATGCTCACGGTCAAGTCCGATGACGTGGAAGGTCGTACCAAGATGTACAAAAACATCGTGGATGGCGACCACCGCATGGAGCCGGGCATGCCCGAATCCTTCAACGTACTGGTCAAGGAAATCCGCTCGCTGGGTATGAACTTCGAGCTGGAAAACGAGTAAGACCTGACGCAAAGGTTGTAGGAGCCTGCTCGCAGGCGAACAGAAAAGTGCCGGTAGAAGAATTAATTCTGCCGGCCTTCCCGGTCCAAGGTGCAGTGGCCGGGATGACCACCCCCCAGTGGAGGAAAGGCCTTGAAAGATTTGTTAAACCTGGTGAAAGCCCAGGATCAGCTGGAAGAATTTGACGCGATCCGCATCGGTCTGGCATCCCCGGACATGATCCGCTCCTGGTCCTACGGCGAAGTGAAAAAGCCGGAGACCATCAACTACCGCACGTTCAAACCTGAGCGTGAAGGCTTGTTCTGCGCCAAGATTTTTGGCCCGGTAAAGGACTACGAGTGCCTGTGCGGTAAGTACAAGCGCATGAAGCACCGCGGCATCATCTGTGAGAAGTGCGGTGTTGAAGTGACCAAGGCCAAGGTGCGCCGCGAGCGCATGGGCCACATCGAACTGGCGTCGCCGGTTGCGCACATCTGGTTCCTGAAGTCCCTGCCGTCCCGTATCGGTCTGCTGCTGGACATGACCCTGCGCGATATCGAGCGCGTGCTGTACTTCGAATCCTACGTGGTCACCGATCCGGGTATGACTACCCTGGAACGCGGCCAGCTGCTGAACGACGAGCAGTACTTCGAAGCGATGGAAGAGTTCGCCGACGAGTTCGAAGCGAAAATGGGGGCGGAAGCCATCCAGGAGCTGATGAACGACATCGAGCTGCCGTCTGAAATTCAGCGTCTGCGGGAAGAGATTCCGTCTACCAATTCCGAGACCAAGATCAAGAAGCTGTCCAAGCGTCTGAAGCTGCTGGAAGCCTTCTACAAGTCCGGCAACAAGCCGGAGTGGATGGTCATGCAGGCGCTGCCAGTACTGCCGCCGGACCTGCGTCCGCTGGTACCCCTGGACGGCGGCCGTTTCGCGACTTCCGACCTGAACGATCTGTACCGTCGCGTGATCAACCGTAACAACCGTCTGAAGCGCCTGCTCGAGCTGAACGCGCCGGACATCATCGTGCGCAACGAAAAGCGCATGCTGCAGGAAGCGGTAGACGCGCTGCTGGATAACGGTCGTCGCGGTCGTGCCATCACCGGTTCCAACAAGCGCCCGCTGAAATCCCTGGCCGACATGATCAAGGGTAAGCAGGGTCGTTTCCGTCAGAACCTGTTGGGTAAGCGTGTTGACTACTCCGGTCGTTCCGTGATCGTGGTGGGCCCGACCCTGCGCCTGCACCAGTGTGGTCTGCCGAAGAAAATGGCCCTCGAGCTGTTCAAGCCGTTCATTTTCGGCAAGCTGGAAGCCCGCGGCCTCGCCACCACCATCAAGGCGGCCAAGAAAATGGTCGAGCGCGAAGAAGCGGTGGTGTGGGATATCCTCGACGAGGTGATCCGCGAGCACCCGGTTCTGCTGAACCGCGCCCCGACACTCCACCGTCTGGGTATCCAGGCGTTCGAGCCGGTGCTGATTGAAGGTAAAGCGATCCAGCTGCACCCGTTGGTGTGTGCGGCGTACAACGCCGACTTCGACGGTGACCAGATGGCGGTACACGTACCGCTGACCATTGAAGCGCAGCTGGAATCCCGCGCGCTGATGATGTCCACCAACAACATCCTGTCGCCCGCCAACGGCGAACCGATCATCGTGCCGTCTCAGGACGTGGTACTCGGTCTGTACTGGATGACCCGCGAGCGCGTGAACGATAAAGGCGAAGGCATGTTCTTCTCCGATATCAAAGAGGTGAGCCGCGCCTTCTACGCCAAACAGGTTGGCCTGCAGGCGAAGGTGAAAGTGCGTATCGACGAAGTGACAATCGGTGAAGACGGCGAGAAGCGCCAGACCCGTACCGTGTACGACACCACCGTTGGCCGCGCGTTGCTGTGGAACATCGTGCCGGATGGTATGCCCTTCGAGATGGTCAATCAGCCCATGAAGAAGAAGGCGATCTCCCGCGTACTGAACGAGTGTTACCGCAATGTTGGTCTGAAGGCGACCGTCATCTTTGCTGACCAGCTGATGTACACCGGTTTCGACTTCTCCACCAAGTCCGGTTCCTCCATCGGTGTGAACGACTTCGAGATCCCGGCGGCCAAGGCCGATCTGATCGCTTCCGCGGAAGAGGAAGTGAAAGAGATCGAGAGCCAGTTCGCTTCCGGTCTGGTGACCGCGGGTGAGAAATACAACAAGGTTATCGACGTCTGGTCCCGTACCAACGACAAGGTAACCCAGGCGATGATGGCTGGCATCCGTAAGGAAAAGGTCATCGACCGCGAAGGTAAAGAGACCGAGCAGGACTCCTTCAACTCCGTATACATGTACGCCGACTCCGGTGCACGGGGTTCCGAGGCCCAGATCCGTCAGCTGGCGGGTATGCGTGGCCTGATGGCACGTCCGGACGGTTCCATTATCGAGAACGCCATTACCGCGAACTTCCGTGAAGGTCTGAGCGTACTGCAGTACTTCATCTCCACGCACGGTGCTCGTAAAGGTCTGGCGGACACCGCCCTGAAAACCGCGAACTCCGGTTACCTGACCCGCCGTCTGGTGGACGTGGCCCAGGACGTGGTGATCACCGAGATCGACTGTGGCACCGATGAAGGTCTGACCATGGCGCCGGTGATTGAAGGCGGTGACGTGATTGAATCTCTGGGTGACCGCATCCTCGGTCGCGTGGTGGCCCGCGATGTGCCCAAGCCCGGCAGCGACGAGATCGCGGTACCGGCCGGCACCATGATCGACGAAGCGTGGGTTGAACGCATCGAAGGTATGGGTATTGACGAGGTGATCGTGCGCTCCGCGATCACCTGTGAGACTGCACACGGCATCTGTGCCCAGTGTTACGGCCGCGACCTGGCCCGTGGTCACCGCGCCAACCCGGGTGAAGCCGTGGGTGTTGTGGCTGCCCAGTCCATTGGTGAGCCGGGTACCCAGCTGACCATGCGTACCTTCCACATCGGTGGTGCGGCGAGCCGTGCTTCCGCGGCGGACAGCATTCAGGTGAAGCAGGGCGGTACCGTGCGCCTGCACAACGTGAAGACTGTGAAAGCGGAGAGTGGCAACCTGGTTGCGGTATCCCGCTCTGGTGAGCTGGCGATTGCCGACAGCGCCGGTCGCGAGCGCGAGCGCTACAAGCTGCCCTACGGTGCGCAGATCAGCGTCGCCGAGGGCTCCGAGGTTGACGGTGGCAAGATCGTGGCCAAGTGGGACCCGCACACCCACCCGATCATCACCGAGGTTGCCGGTTGGGTGAAACTGTCCGGCATGGAAGATGGCCTGTCCATCCGCAAGCAGACCGACGAAATCACCGGTCTGTCCTCCATTGAGGTGATCGACCCGGCGGAACGCCCGGCAGCGGGTAAAGACCTGCGCCCGGCGGTAACCCTGCTGGACGAGAATGGTGAAGAGCTGACCCTGGCGAACTCCAGTGCGCCGGCGCACTATGCGCTGCCACCGCGCGCAATCCTGAGCCTGAAAGAGGGCGACAAGGTGAGCGTGGGTGATGTTATCGCCCGTATTCCGCAGGAATCCGGCGGTACCAAGGACATCACCGGTGGTCTGCCGCGGGTTGCCGACCTGTTCGAAGCGCGTAAGCCGAAGGAGCCGTCCATCCTGGCGGAGATCTCCGGTACCGTGTCCTTCGGTAAAGAGACCAAAGGCAAGGTACGTCTGCAGATCACCCCGAAAGACGGCAAGCCGCTGGCCAATGGCAAGGACTCCTATGAGGTTCTGATTCCGAAGCACCGTCAGTTGACCGTGTTCGAGGGTGAGACCGTGGAGAAGGGAGAAGTCATTTCCGACGGCCCGTCCAACCCGCACGACATCCTGCGCCTTAAAGGTGTTGAAGAGCTGGCCCGCTACATCACCAACGAAATCCAGGAGGTTTACCGCCTCCAGGGTGTGAAAATCAACGACAAGCACATCGAGACCATCGTGCGTCAGATGTTGCGCAAGGTTGAAATTCTGGAGATGGGTGACTCCGAGTTCATCAAAGGTGAGCAGGTTGAGTACCAGGCGGTCATCGAAGAGAACGAGCGCCTGCGTGCGGAAGGCAAGCAACCGGCGCAGTACGAGCGTCTGCTGCTGGGTATCACCAAGGCGTCTCTGGCGACCGAATCCTTCCTGTCCGCGGCCTCCTTCCAGGAGACCACCCGCGTACTGACCGAAGCAGCGGTAACCGGCAAGGAAGACAGCCTGCGCGGTCTGAAGGAGAACGTGGTAGTAGGTCGTCTGATCCCGGCCGGTACCGGTCTCGCCTACCACACCGAGCGCAAGCGCAAGCGCACCGCACAGGTGAGCTTCGGTTACGCCGAAGGCCCGTCTGCGGAAGAGGTGGAAGCGGCACTGACCGAAGCCCTGAAATCTTCCGGGGAATAAGTCAGTCGCTGGTTGCCGACCGGGCGGTTTTGTTTCCGGTCGGTACCGAATCGCAATGATCGCGGACAGTGAGTGTTTATTGTTCGCGGTGATTGACTAGGGGTGTCGCGGCTTATAGAATGCGGCCCCCGCTAATGGGGTGGAACCGTCCGCTGTCTGGTGTGCTTTTGTGCACGGTCGCGCGGGAGGTTACGCACTGACGATAGGCCCTCACTGCAGTTGATGGTGGGGGCGTTTTATTTTTGGAGTGATTTTTAATGGCAACGATCAACCAGTTGGTTCGTAAGCCGAGAAAACGCAAAGTTGAAAAAAGCGATGTGCCTGCATTGCAAGCCAACCCGCAGCGTCGCGGAGTCTGCACTCGTGTGTATACCACTACACCGAAGAAGCCGAACTCTGCACTGCGTAAAGTTTGCCGTGTGCGCCTGACCAACGGTTTCGAAGTAACTTCGTACATCGGCGGTGAAGGCCACAACCTGCAGGAGCACAGCGTGGTGCTGATTCGCGGCGGTCGTGTAAAAGACCTGCCGGGTGTGCGCTACCACACTGTACGCGGCGCACTTGACTGTGCCGGCGTAAACAATCGCAAGCAGGCCCGTTCCAAGTACGGTGTCAAGCGTCCTAAGGGTTAATCCTTAGGTCCCAATTTGCGTTTCGGTTTAACGAATAACCGGAGTAAGGCTGAGCTCGCCGAGTTGTATTTACTATTTGTTAGTTAGTGCGGCGGCATCTCAGAGTAACCCTGAAGAGAGGCAATCCCATGCCAAGAAGACGTGTAGTCGCCAAGCGCGAAGTGCTGCCCGATCCTAAGTTCGGGAACGTGACTCTGGCCAAGTTCATGAACCATGTCATGATCTCTGGCAAGAAGTCCGTGGCGGAAAGCATCGTATACGGTGCACTGGATCTGGTTTCACAGAAACTGAACAAGGATCCGATCGAGATTTTTGAAGAGTCCCTGGAAAACATCGCCCCGATGGTGGAAGTAAAGTCCCGTCGTGTTGGTGGTGCTACCTACCAGGTGCCGGTAGAAGTGCGTCCCGCGCGTCGTACCGCTCTGGCAATGCGTTGGTTGGTGGATTTCTCCCGCAAGCGCGGCGAAAAATCCATGGCGCAGCGACTGGCCAATGAAATGATCGATGCTTCCCAGAACAAGGGCGGCGCGGTCAAGAAGCGTGAAGACGTGCACCGTATGGCGGAAGCCAACAAGGCGTTCTCTCACTATCGCTTCTAAGATAGTGGCGCTTCTAAGTCTGATGATTATTACCATCGGAAATTAATACCGAAAGGCAGCAAGGAAGATAAGTTTCCGCGCTGCCTTTTGCCGTTATATCGAGGATACAACTGTGGCACGTAAAACGCCTATCGCACGCTATCGTAATATCGGTATCTGCGCCCACGTAGACGCCGGTAAAACCACCACCACCGAGCGCGTCCTGTTCTACACCGGTCTGTCCCACAAAATTGGTGAGGTGCACGAGGGTGCGGCCACCATGGACTGGATGGCACAGGAGCAGGAGCGTGGTATTACCATTACTTCTGCAGCTACCACCTGTTTCTGGGCTGGTATGCGTCAGCAGTTCGACCAGCACCGCATTAACATCATCGACACCCCCGGGCACGTTGACTTCACCATTGAAGTAGAGCGCTCCCTGCGTGTGCTGGATGGTGCCGTTGTTGTGCTGTGCGGCTCCTCCGGTGTGCAGCCGCAGACCGAGACCGTTTGGCGTCAGGCCAACAAGTACGAAGTACCGCGCATGGTCTTCGTGAACAAGATGGACCGTACCGGCGCCAACTACATGAACGTAGTCAAGCAGCTGAAAACCCGTCTGAACGCAAATGCAGTTCCGCTGCAGATGACCATTGGCTCCGAAGACGAGTTCAAGGGTGTTGTCGACCTGGTCAAGATGAAAGCAATCATCTGGAACGAGGAAGACCAGGGCATGACCTTCAGCTACGAAGACATCCCTGCAGACATGCTCGATCAGTGCAATGAAATGCGCGAATTCCTGGTAGAAGCTGCGGCTGAAGCCAGTGAAGAGCTGATGGAGAAGTACCTGGAAGAGGGCGAGCTGTCCGAAGAAGAAATCAAGGCGGCTATCCGTCAGCGCACCCTGGCCAACGAAATCGTACCGGTTCTGGGCGGCTCTGCGTTCAAGAACAAGGGCGTGCAGGCAGTGCTGGATGCGGTAATCGAATATCTGCCGGCGCCAACCGAAGTTAAGGCGATCGAAGGTACTCTGGACGACGGCGAAACCATTGCTACCCGTGAGGCCGACGACAACGCGCCCTTCGCCGCACTGGCATTCAAAATTGCGACCGACCCCTTCGTTGGTACTCTGACCTTCTTCCGCGTTTACTCCGGTAAGCTGGAGAGCGGCACTGGCGTGTTCAACTCCGTGAAGAGCAAGCGCGAGCGTATCGGCCGTATGGTGCAGATGCACGCGAACAACCGTCAGGAAATCAAAGAAGTACTGGCCGGCGACATCGCCGCGGCAATCGGTCTGAAAGACACCACCACTGGCGACACCCTGTGTGACGAAGCGAACAAGATCGTTCTCGAGCGCATGGAATTCCCGGAGCCGGTGATTTCCGTAGCGGTTGAACCGAAATCCAAGCCGGATCAGGAAAAAATGGGTATCGCTCTGGGCAAGCTGGCTCAGGAAGACCCGTCTTTCCGTGTGAAGACCGACGAAGAAACCGGCCAGACCATCATCTCCGGTATGGGTGAGCTGCACCTGGACATCATCGTCGACCGTATGCGTCGCGAGTTCAACGTGGAAGCCAACATCGGTAAGCCGCAGGTAGCGTACCGTGAGCGCATCACCAACAAGTGTGAGATCGAAGGCAAGTTCGTTCGTCAGTCCGGTGGTCGCGGTCAGTACGGTCACTGCTGGATCCGCTTCGAGCCGAACCTGGACGAGGATGCGGAAGATGGCCTGGTATTCGTGAACGAGATCGTGGGTGGTGTGGTTCCGAAGGAATACGTCCCGGCGATCCAGAAGGGTATCTCCGAGCAGATGCAGAACGGCGTACTGGCGGGCTACCCGCTGCTGGGCCTGAAGGCTACTGTATTCGACGGTTCCTACCACGACGTGGACTCCAACGAAATGGCGTTCAAAATCGCTGCGTCCATGGCGACCAAGCAATTGGCCCAGAAGGGTGGTGCGGTACTGCTCGAGCCGATCATGAAAGTGGAAGTGGTAACCCCGGAAGAGAACATGGGTGACGTGGTCGGTGACCTGAACCGTCGTCGTGGTCTGATCCAGGGTATGGATGAGAACTCCTCCGGCAAGGTGATCAACGCGGAAGTGCCGCTGGCCGAGATGTTCGGTTACGCCACCGACCTGCGTTCAGCTACCCAGGGCCGTGCTACCTACACTATGGAATTCCAGAAGTACGCCGAAGCACCGCGCAATGTGGCTGATGAAATCATCGCCAAAAACAAGGCTTAAGCTTTAATCCCTTTAAATCGTTTAGTTAGAGGATCCTGAAAATGGGAAAAGAAAAGTTTGAACGTTCCAAGCCCCACGTAAACGTGGGCACCATCGGTCACGTTGACCACGGTAAAACCACCCTGACCGCTGCGCTGACTCGCGTATGTTCCGAAGTGTGGGGCGGCGCAGCCGTTGCTTTCGACGGTATCGACAAGGCACCGGAAGAGCGTGAGCGCGGTATCACCATCTCCACCTCTCACGTAGAGTACGAATCCCCGACTCGCCACTACGCGCACGTAGACTGTCCGGGACACGCCGACTACGTTAAGAACATGATCACTGGTGCTGCTCAGATGGACGGCGCGATCCTGGTATGTTCCGCTGCTGACGGCCCCATGCCGCAGACCCGCGAGCACATCCTGCTGTCCCGTCAGGTAGGTGTACCGTACATCGTGGTATTCCTGAACAAAGCCGACATGGTCGACGACGAAGAGCTGCTGGAACTGGTAGAGATGGAAGTTCGTGAGCTTCTGGATCAGTACGAGTTCCCGGGCGACGACACCCCGATCATCGTAGGTTCCGCGCTGATGGCGCTGAACGGCGAAGACGACAACGAGCTGGGTACCAGCGCTGTTAAGAAGCTGGTAGAAACCCTGGATGCGTACATTCCGGAGCCGGAGCGCGCCATCGACAAGCCGTTCCTGATGCCGATCGAAGACGTATTCTCCATCTCTGGTCGCGGTACCGTAGTAACCGGCCGTGTAGAGCGTGGTATCGTCAAGACTGGTGATGAAATCGCCATCGTAGGTCTGAAAGACACCACCACCACCACCTGTACCGGTGTGGAAATGTTCCGCAAGCTGCTGGACGAAGGTCGTGCTGGTGAGAACATCGGCGCCCTGCTGCGCGGCACCAAGCGTGACGAAGTGGAGCGTGGTCAGGTACTGGCCAAGCCGGGTTCCATCACTCCGCACACCAAGTTCGAGGCGGAAGTGTACGTACTGTCCAAGGACGAAGGTGGTCGTCACACCCCGTTCTTCAAAGGCTACCGCCCGCAGTTCTACTTCCGTACCACCGACGTAACTGGTGCGTGTGAGCTGCCGGAAGGTGTTGAGATGGTAATGCCGGGTGACAACATTCAGATGACTGTTACCCTGATCCACCCGATCGCCATGGAAGAAGGTCTGCGTTTCGCGATTCGCGAAGGTGGCCGTACCGTTGGCGCTGGTGTTGTAGCCAAGATCATCGAGTAATCTTTACTTCCTGATCCAGGTGAAGAACCCGCAGTGGCGACACTGCGGGTTTTTTGTGTCTGCTTGTTTAGAACCAGTCGCGACTGAGATCGCAATGTCTGCAGTTGGACATCAGTTGGTCGTAGTCCCTTCCGTCAATCGCGACCAGTGATTCATGGTCGCCGGATTCCAGGTAGATGGTATCCCAGCGGTTCAGGCTGCTGTCCACGAGTGTGGTTATGCCGTAGGCGGGGCCAAGTGGGGGCAATGCGCCGACTTCGCAGTCGGGAAAAATGCTGCCAAATTCTGTCTCCGGCATCATTTCGAGGTGATTGCGTCCGGTTTCGTCGCGAACTGCGCGCATATCCAGGCCGCTGCTGGCGGGGATGATTGCCATAACCAGCCCGCGGTCATCCTTCAGCATGACAGCTTTGGCGACGCAATCCTCACGGAGTCCGCTTTTGTGAGCGCTTTCGCGGCTGGTGGCGCTGTGGTCATGAGGTAAAACCCGGTAGTGGATCGAGTGTTTGTCCAAATATTGACTGACGGTGCTTGCGATGGCCATGGGCTAACCCTCCCGGCTGATGCCTATTTTTGCCTGGGTAGTCTGTAGTTTAGGTTCGTGCACGCGAAGCCCGAAGTGGCCTGCGTTGGTTTCTTTCTGGGATCTGTGTTGACAGATCAAATAATCGCCCGTAGACTTCGCGCTCCTTTTCGCCCGCCCTCGGGGCTGTGTAAAAGGACGTTCTTTAGCTTTAAATGATTGGAGTTTGATTCCATGCAGGGTCAACGCATCCGAATTCGCCTGAAGGCGTTCGATCACAAGCTGATCGATACCTCTACTCAGGAGATCGTAGAGACGGCCAAGCGCACTGGCGCTCAAGTACGCGGTCCCATTCCGCTGCCGACTCGCAAAGAGAAGTACACCGTACTGATTTCTCCGCACGTCAACAAAGATGCGCGTGACCAGTACGAAATTCGTACTCACAAGCGTTTGCTGGACATTGTTGAACCTACCGAGAAAACCGTCGACGCGCTGATGAAGCTCGATCTGGCGGCCGGTGTTGAGGTTCAGATTAGTCTCGGCTAACACTTTTAATTAACTACCGAATCCCAGGCGAAAAAGGTCTGGGTAGTGTAACGCTCTGAGATTGGGCGGCCGCAGTGGGTTAAAGCCCCGTGCACTGAGAGGTTGAAAAGATGACTATAGGTATTGTCGGCCGCAAGAGCGGCATGACTCGCATCTTCACTGAAGATGGCGCGTCTATCCCGGTAACTGTTATCGAGGTAGCTCCGAATCGCGTCACTCAGGTGAAAACTCCGGAAACTGATGGCTACTCCGCAGTTCAGGTAACTGTGGGTTCCCGTAAGGCTTCCCGTGTCTCCAAGCCCCTCGCGGGCCACTTCGCCAAAGCCAACACTGAGGCTGGCTCTGCACTCTTCGAACTGCGTACTGACGGTTCTGACGAGTCCTTCGAAATCGGTTCTGAAATCACTGTTGCCAGCTTTGAAGCCGGCCAGAAGATTGACGTAACCGGCACTTCCAAAGGTAAAGGTTTCCAGGGCGGTATCAAACGCTGGAACTTCCGTACCCAGGACGCTACTCACGGTAACTCTCTGTCTCACCGCGCTCCCGGTTCTATCGGTCAGTGCCAGACTCCTGGCCGCGTGTGGAAAGGCAAGAAAATGGCCGGTCACATGGGTGCCGAGCGTGTTACCACGCAAAACCTGGAAGTGGTTCGTGTAGATGTCGAGCGTAACTTGCTGCTGGTTAAAGGTGCCGTTCCCGGTGCACCCGGTGGTGACGTAATCGTTCGTCCGGCAGTTAAAGCCTAAGGCTGAGGGTAAATAGATATGGAACTGAATATCGCTACTCCCGAAGGCGCTAAAGGCACTGTTGCAGTTTCTGAAGTGACTTTCGGTCGTGAATTCAATCAGGACCTGGTGCACCAGGCTGTCGTTGCCTACATGGCAGGCGCTCGTCAGGGTACCAAGGCCCAGAAAACTCGCTCCGAGGTTTCCGGCGGTGGCAAAAAGCCATTCCGTCAGAAAGGTACTGGTCGCGCTCGCGCCGGTACTACCCGTAGCCCGCTGTGGCGCTCCGGTGGCGTGACCTTCGCCGCTGTTCCGCGCGATCACAGTGTCAAGCTGAACAAGAAGATGTACCGCGCTGCTCTGCGTTGCATTCTCTCCGAGCTGGCTCGTCAGGAGCGTCTGGTTGTGGTTGAGTCCTTCGACGTTGACGCGCCGAAGACCAAACAACTGGTAACCAAACTGGCACAGTACGATCTGTCTGACGCGTTGATCGTGACCGAAGAGGTAAATGAAAACCTCTATCTGGCCGCGCGCAACCTGCACAAGATCGATGTTCGCGATGTACAGGGTATCGATCCGGTAAGCCTGATTCGCTTTGAAAAAGTCGTGGTTACCGTTTCTGCACTCAAGAAAATTGATGAGGTGCTGGGATGATCCAAGAGCGACTCTACAAAGTACTGCTGGGCCCGGTAATTTCCGAGAAGGCTGCTGTGCTGGCGGATTCCGCCAACCAGGTAGTATTCAAGGTGACCACCGACGCTTCCAAAGCCGATATCAAGGCCGCGGTAGAAAAGCTGTTCAACGTTTCTGTTGAGCAGGTTCGCACCGTGAACGTAAAAGGCAAAACCAAGCGCACCCGCTACGGCGTTGGCATGCGCAACGATTGGAAAAAAGCCTACGTTCGTCTGGCCGAAGGCAGCGACATCAACTTTGAAGCTGCTGAGTAAAGGGGAAAGTTGCAATGGCTATTGTAAAAACAAAACCGACCTCAGCCGGCCGTCGTCACCTGGTCAAGATCGTCAACTCTGAGCTGCACAAGGGCGCACCTTATGCACCGCTGGTAGAGAAGAAGTCTAAGACCGGTGGTCGTAACAACAACGGTCGCATTACCACCCGTCATATCGGTGGTGGTCACAAGCAACACTACCGCATGGTGGACTTCAAGCGTAACAAGGATGGCATTCCAGCCACTGTTGAGCGCCTGGAGTACGACCCGAACCGCAGCGCGCACATCGCTCTGGTGTGCTATGCCGATGGCGAGCGTCGTTACATCATTGCGCCGAAAGGCCTGCAGGCCGGTGCAAAAATCCAGTCCGGTGACGCTGCGCCGATCGCTGTGGGTAACACCCTGCCGCTGCGCAACATTCCGGTGGGTTCCGTAATTCACGCCATCGAGCTGAAGCCTGGTAAAGGTGCTCAGCTGGCCCGCTCTGCCGGTGCCTCTGTTCAGCTGGTTGCCCGTGATGGTCAGTACGCGACTGTACGTCTGCGTTCTGGCGAGATGCGTAAGGTTCTGACCGAGTGCCGCGCCACCCTGGGTGAAGTGAGCAACTCCGAGCACAGCCTGCGCAAGCTGGGTAAAGCTGGTGCAAAACGCTGGCGCGGTGTTCGCCCGACCGTTCGCGGTGTGGCGATGAACCCGGTAGACCACCCGCATGGTGGTGGTGAGGGTCGTACCTCCGGTGGTCGTCACCCTGTGACGCCTTGGGGTGTTCCGACCAAGGGTAAGAAAACGCGTAAGAACAAGCGCACCGACAACATGATTGTACGTCGTCGCGGCAAATAAGCCGCGCGATGTCTGAGCTGCTAGAGAGGAATCGACAGTGCCACGCTCATTAAAAAAAGGTCCCTTCATTGATCTGCATCTGATCAAGAAGGTGGAGGCGGCGATTGAATCCAATGATCGCCGACCGATTAAAACCTGGTCCCGCCGTTCCATGATTATGCCGGAAATGGTGGGCCTGACGATTGCCGTGCACAACGGTCGTCAACACGTGCCTGTGCTGGTCAACGAAGAAATGGTTGGCCACAAGCTGGGCGAGTTTGCTGCTACCCGCACTTACCGTGGCCACGCCGCGGATAAGAAAGCGAAGAAGCGCTAAGCCGAGGTTATAGAGATGGAAGTACAAGCAAAATTACGCGGTGCTCGTCTGTCGGCACAAAAAGCGCGTCTGGTAGCTGATCAGATTCGCGGCAAAGGTGTCGAGGAAGCCCTGGATATCCTGGCTTTCAGCCACAAGAAGGGTGCTGCAATCGTCAAGAAGGTTCTGGAATCTGCAATCGCCAACGCCGAGCACAACGAAGGTGCCGACGTGGACGAGCTGAAAGTTTCCACCATCTTCGTAGATGAAGGTATGACCATGAAGCGCATTAAGCCGCGCGCCAAGGGTCGTGCTGACCGCATTTTCAAGCGTACTTGTCACATCACTGTGAAAGTAGCCGAGAAATAACAGGACAGGCGAGAAAACCATGGGACAAAAAGTACATCCTACCGGCATTCGTCTGGGTATCGTTAAAAAGCATACCTCTGTTTGGTATGCCGGCAGCGACGAGTACGCAGACAAGCTGTACACGGATCTGAAAGTTCGCGAATACATTCGCAAGAAGCTGGCCCACGCTTCCGTGAGCCGCATCGAGATCGAACGTCCGGCCAACACCGCTCGTGTGACCATTCACACTGCGCGTCCGGGCATCGTGATCGGCAAGAAAGGCGAAGACGTTGAGCGTCTGCGCAACGACCTGACCGCTCAGATGGGTGTTCCGGTGCACATCGACATCGAAGAAGTGCGCAAGCCGGATATGGACGCCACTCTGGTAGCCCAGAACGTTGCTCAGCAGCTGGAGCGTCGCGTTATGTTCCGTCGCGCTATGAAGCGCGCCGTGCAGAACGCCATGCGCCAGGGCGCAGAAGGTATCAAGATTCAGGTGAGCGGCCGTCTGGGCGGCGCCGAGATCGCACGTACCGAATGGTACCGTGAAGGTCGTGTACCGCTGCACACTCTGCGTGCCAACATCGACTACGGCACCGCTGAAGCCAGTACTACCTACGGCATCATCGGTGTGAAAGTTTGGATCTTCAAAGGCGAAGTCATCGGTGACGAAATCCCCGAAGAGAAGCCGGCGAAGACTCGCAAGAAAGCTGCTAATTAAGGGGTGCGCAGATGCTACAACCGAAGCGTACAAAATTCCGCAAGGTACAGAAGGGTCGCAACCGCGGTCTTTCCCAGCGCGGCTCCAAAGTGAGCTTTGGCGAGTTCGGCCTTAAGGCCATCGGTCGCGGTCGCATTACTGCGCGCCAGATCGAAGCGGCTCGTCGCGCAATGACCCGTCACGTAAAGCGTGGCGGCAAGATCTGGATTCGTGTGTTTCCGGACAAGCCCATCACCAACAAGCCTCTTGAAGTGCGGATGGGTAAAGGTAAGGGTGGCGTTGAGTACTGGGTTGCCCAGATTCAGCCAGGCAAGGTCCTCTATGAAATGGAGGGTGTTTCCGAAGAATTGGCTCGTGAGGCATTTGATCTCGCTGCAGCCAAGCTGCCTGTAAAGACAACTTTCGTTAAGCGTTCGGTGATGTAATGAAGACTGCAGATCTACGCTCAAAGTCAGTTGAAGAACTGAACCAGGAACTGCTGAGCCAACTTGAAGCTCAATTCAAGCTGCGTATGCAGAAGTCCACCGGTCAGCTGACTCAGACCCATCTGCTGAAGCAGACTCGTCGCGACATTGCTCGCATTAAGACTGTTTTGACTGAGAAGGCAGGTAACTGATCATGGCTGAAGCAAAACTGAAGCGTACTCTGACCGGTAAGGTTGTGAGTGACAAGATGGATAAAACCATCACCGTTTTGATCGAGCGCCGTGTAAAGCACCCGATCTACGGCAAAATCGTGAGCAAGTCCACCAAGCTCAAGGCACATGACGAAAACAATGAGTGCGGCATCGGTGATGTCGTAGTTATTGAGGAATCTCGTCCGCTGTCCAAGAGCAAGTCCTGGTCCTTGCAGCAAATTGTAGAGCGTGCGGCGAAGGTTTAACCCCTAGCGCATTGGCATTGACTGTGAAGACCTAGAAAGGTTTTCGGAGAGGAACAATGATTCAAGCAGAATCCTACTTAGAAGTAGCAGACAACAGTGGGGCTCGCCGTGTCATGTGCATCAAGGTGCTGGGCGGCTCCCACCGTCGCTACGCTGGCGTTGGCGACATCATTAAAGTGACTGTCAAGGAAGCAATTCCGCGCGGTAAAGTGAAAAAGGGTCAGGTAATGAACGCGGTTGTGGTTCGCACCAAGAAAGGTGTGCGTCGCGCTGACGGCTCTCTGATCAAGTTTGACGATAACGCTGCGGTGTTGCTGAACAACAACTTGGCTCCGGTTGGCACCCGTATTTTTGGCCCGGTAACTCGCGAGCTGCGCGGTGAGAAGTTCATGAAGATCATCTCACTGGCTCCCGAAGTTATCTAAGCCACGAGTGGAGAAAAGACATGCGCAAGATCAAGCGTGACGACGAAGTGATCGTTATCGCCGGTCGCGACAAAGGCAAGCGCGGCACCGTACGCAAGGTGCTGAACGACGGTCGCCTGATCGTATCCGGTGTTCAGATGATCAAAAAACACCAGAAGCCGAATCCACAACTGGGCGTTGCGGGTGGCATCGTTGAAAAAGAGGCCGCTATCCAGGCTTCCAACGTAGCCATTTTCAACCCGAGCACCCAGAAAGCTGACCGGGTAGGCTTTAAAGTACTGGAAGACGGTACTAAGATCCGCGTCTTCAAATCCAGCGGCGACGCCGTTGACGCATAAGTCAGGTGGAAAAAATGGCAAGGCTTAAAGAGCTCTATACCAAAGAACTCGCGCCCAAGCTGAAAGAAGAGCTGGGTATCGAGAACGTGATGGCAGTGCCTCGCATCACCAAAATCACCATCAACATGGGTGTTGGTGAAGCCGTTGGTGACAAAAAGGTGCTGGAACACGCAGTCAATGACATGACTGCGATCACTGGTCAAAAACCCATCATCACCAATGCTCGCAAGTCAATTGCGGGCTTTAAGATCCGTGATGGCTGGCCGATCGGCTGTAAGGTAACTCTGCGCGGTGAGCGCATGTACGAGTTCCTGGAGCGTCTGATCGGTATCGCGATTCCGCGTATTCGCGACTTCCGTGGCATCAGCCCGAAGCAGTTCGACGGTCGTGGTAACTTCTCGATGGGTGTAACCGAACAAATCATCTTCCCGGAAATTGACTACGACAAAGTAGACAAGATCCGCGGTCTGGATATTTGTATCACTACTACAGCAGCCAACGACGACCAAGGTCGTGCACTGCTGAAAGCATTCAACTTCCCGTTCAAGGGTTAAGAGGATTCCATGGCGAAGAAATCCATGATTGCGCGTGAGAACAAGCGCGCTCGAACCGCAGCTAAGTACGCCGAAAAGCGTCAAGAGCTGAAGGCGATCATCGCCAGTGCCAGCGCTTCTGATGAAGAGCGCTGGGAGGCTCAACTCAAGCTGCAACAACTGCCGCGCGATGCAAGCCCG
Source organism: Microbulbifer pacificus (assembly GCF_002959965.1). Taxonomy (NCBI): domain Bacteria; kingdom Pseudomonadati; phylum Pseudomonadota; class Gammaproteobacteria; order Cellvibrionales; family Microbulbiferaceae; genus Microbulbifer; species Microbulbifer pacificus. Next base: position 854,946 of record NZ_PREV01000026.1, on the reverse strand, counting down.
ACTCGTCAGCAACGCCGCTGTCGGATCACTGGTCGCCCCCACGCTGTCTACCGCAAATTCGGCCTGTGCCGTAACAAATTGCGTGAGGCCGCCATGCGTGGTGATGTCCCCGGTCTGGTTAAGTCCAGCTGGTAAAAGGCAGACTTGAGGAGTCTTAAGTAATGAGTATGCAAGATCCGTTGGCAGATATGCTGACCCGCGTCCGCAACGCCCTGGCGCGCGGCAAGGGCAGTGTTTCTATGCCTTCTTCAAAACTGAAAGTAGCTGTGGCCAACGTTCTGAAGAGCGAAGGTTATGTTTCTGACGTTGCTGTCAGCGAAGGTGCCAAGCCTGAACTGACCATCGAGCTGAAATACTTCCAGGGCAAGCCGGTAATCGCCGAGCTGGACCGGGTTTCCCGTCCGGGCCTGCGCGCTTATTCCGGTAAAAAAGCACTGCCTTCCGTTCGCGGTGGCCTGGGCATCGCTATCGTCTCCACCTCCAAGGGTGTGATGACCGATCGCGCGGCCCGTCAGGCTGGTGTCGGCGGCGAAGTGCTCTGCACCGTATTCTAAGCGGGGGTTGATATGTCTCGAGTAGCTAATAGTCCCGTAAGCATCCCCGCTGGCGTTTCCGTTGACCTTAAGGGTCAGGACATCGCTGTTAAAGGCGGAAATGGCAACCTGAAATTCTCTGTCCACAGCGATGTGGAAGTGAAGCAGGAAGAAAACCAGCTGACCTTTGCTGCACGCAATGGTTCCAAGCAGGCTCGTGCCCTCGCCGGCACTACCCGCGCGCTGGTAAGCAATATGGTGGTCGGTGTCAGTCAGGGTTTCGAAAAGAAACTGCAACTGGTCGGCGTGGGTTACCGTGCGAAAGCCGCAGGTAAGTCCGTAAACCTGAGTCTCGGCTTCTCTCACCCGGTCGATTACGATCTGCCGGAAGGTGTGTCCGCCGAAACTCCGAGTCAGACTGAAATCGTACTGAAGAGCAGCGACAAGCAGCTGTTGGGTCAAGTGGCCGCTGAGATCCGCGCGTTCCGTCCGCCGGAGCCCTACAAAGGTAAGGGTGTCCGTTACGCTGACGAGCGTGTGTATCGCAAAGAGGCCAAGAAGAAGTAAGGCATAGATATGAACGTTAAGAAGCAATCTCGCTTGCGTCGTGCACGTCGTGCCCGCGCCAAAATGCGTGAGCTGGGCGCCGTTCGCCTGACAGTGAACCGCACGCCCCGCCACATCTACGCACAGATCCTGTCTGCCGATGGCGACAAGGTATTGGCTTCAGCCTCTACTCTGGACAAGGACCTGCGTGAAAGCAAAACCGGTAACGTCGACGCTGCGAAAGCCGTTGGCACCCTGATCGCTGAGCGTGCGAAAGCCGCTGGCGTTGAAGCGGTAGCCTTCGATCGTAGCGGTTTCAAATACCACGGCCGTGTAAAGGCCCTGGCAGACGCTGCCCGTGAAGCCGGTCTGAAATTCTAAGGGTTGAGTTATGGCTAGAGAAAAAGTCGAGAAAGGCAACGACGAAGGCCTCCAGGAAAAACTGGTTCAGGTCAATCGTGTTGCCAAAACCGTAAAGGGTGGTCGTATTTTCGCGTTCACCGCTCTGACCGTAGTTGGCGACGGCAATGGCCGTGTTGGCTTTGGTCGTGGCAAGGCGCGTGAAGTGCCGGTTGCCATCCAGAAGGCAATGGAAGCTGCACGTCGCAACATGATCCAGGTAGATCTGAACGGTGACACCATTCAGTACGCTACCAACGGTCGTCACGGCGGTTCCAAGGTTTACATGCAGCCCGCTTCCCAGGGTACCGGTGTAATCGCCGGCGGTGCCATGCGCTCCGTACTGGAAATGGCTGGTGTCCACAACGTACTGGCCAAGTGCTACGGCTCTACCAACCCGGTAAACGTCGTTCGCGCCACCTTCAGTGCGCTGGGCAAAATGAGCAGCCCGGAAGACGTTGCCGCCAAGCGTGGCAAGTCTGTGGAAGAAATCCTGAACTGATTCGGTTTCGGGCCGTGGCAGCAAAATCGCTGCGGTCCGTTCTGAAACTTGCTTTGAGTGAATGAGTCATGGCTAAGAAGACCATCAAAGTCACCCAGGTCAAGAGCGTCGCCGGTCGTCTGAAGAATCATCAGGCGTGCGTCGCTGGTCTGGGTCTGCGCCGCATCGGTCACACCGTGGAAGTGGAAGACACTCCCTCTGTGCGCGGCATGATCAACAAGGTGAATTACCTCGTAAAAGTGGAGGAGGCATAACATGCGTTTGAATGAGTTGTCTCCCGCAGAAGGCCACAAGCACAGCAGTAAGCGTGTTGGCCGTGGTATTGGTAGCGGCCTGGGTAAAACCGGCGGCCGTGGCCACAAGGGTCAAAAATCCCGTTCCGGCGGACGTGTTCGTCCGGGCTTCGAAGGCGGTCAGATGCCTTTGCAGAAGCGCCTGCCGAAGTACGGCTTCACCTCTCGCGTCGGCCGCTTTGTAGCGGAAGTGCGTCTGGCGGAGCTGGCAAAGGTAGACGGTGACACGATTGATTTGGCAGCGCTGAAGAATGCCGATATTATCGGCAGCCACATTAAGCGCGCCAAAGTGTTCCTGTCTGGTGAACTGACCAAAGCGGTTACCGTGAAAGGTCTGAGTGTCACCAAGGGTGCTAAAGCAGCCATCGAAGCTGCTGGCGGAAAAGTAGAAGACTAAATCGAGGCCCCAATGGCACGACCAGGATCTGGTGTTAACTCCCTGGGCAACGGCAAGGGATTAGGCGAGCTTTGGGCTCGCCTTCGTTTTCTGTTTCTCGCGATACTCGTGTATCGCATTGGAACTCACATTCCGGTGCCCGGTATTGATCCGGAAAAGCTGGCGAATCTGTTCAACCAGAACCAGGGAACCATCCTTGGTCTGTTCAACATGTTCTCCGGTGGTGCACTGGAGCGGATGAGTATTCTGGCCCTCGGCATCATGCCGTACATCTCCGCGTCCATCATCATGCAGTTGATGACCGCGGTAACGCCTTCTCTGGAGGCGTTAAAGAAGGAAGGTGACGCAGGGCGCCGTAAGATCAACCAGTACACCCGTTATCTGACGGTGTTGCTGGCGCTGATCCAGGGTATCGGTATGACCTTTGGTCTCGCCGGTCAGAACCTGGCTTACTCCGCTGAACCGGCATTCGGTTTCTACTTTGTGGCCGTTGTGTCACTGGTAACCGGTGCGGTGTTCATGATGTGGCTGGGCGAACAGATCACGGAGCGCGGCGTAGGCAATGGCATTTCGATGCTGATTTTTGCCGGTATCGTCGCCGGCCTGCCCAGTGCCATTGGCCAGGCATTCGAGCAAGCGCGCCAGGGTGAGCTGCATATCCTGATGCTGCTGGCGATTGGTTTTGTGGCGATCGCCGTTGTGTACTTCGTCGTGGTTATGGAGCGCGGTCAGCGCCGCATCACTATTAACCACGCGCGTCGTCAGGCGGGACGTTACTCCCAGGCGCCGGCTGCGCAGTCCAGCCACTTGCCGCTGAAGGTCAATATGGCCGGTGTGATTCCGGTGATTTTTGCCAGCAGTATCCTGCTGTTCCCTGCGACTCTGGCGCAGTGGTTCGGTCAGGGTGGCGAAGGTATCGGTGCCCAGATTCTGCAGTGGATGGCATTGCAGTTGGGCCCCGGTCAGCCGCTGAACATTATTCTGTTCGCACTGTTGATTGGCTTCTTCTGCTTCTTCTATACGGCGTTGATGTTCAACCCGAATGAAGTTGCAGATAACCTGAAAAAATCCGGTGCCTATGTGCCCGGTATCCGCCCCGGCGAGCAAACTGCGCGTTATATCGACAGCGTGCTGACTCGTCTGACTCTGGTGGGTGCCGTTTACATCGCGCTGGTCTCCCTGCTGCCGCAGTTCCTGGTGGTCGGGCTGAACATTCCTTTCTATCTGGGAGGTACCTCGCTGCTGATCGTTGTGGTCGTAGTGATGGACTTCATGGCTCAGGTTCAATCGCACCTGCTGTCACACCAGTACGAAGGGTTGATGAAAAAGGCGAATCTGCAAGGCTATGGCCGCCGTTAATCGGTAGCCCCAGCAGCAGGAGTGAATTGAGGTAAGGTCATGAAAGTACGCGCTTCTATCAAAAAGATCTGCCGTAACTGCAAAATCGTACGTCGCAAAGGCGTTCTGCGGGTAATCTGCAGCGCCGAGCCGCGTCACAAGCAGCGGCAGGGTTAATCGGCGCGTCCAGGCAGCGTAGCTGTTAGCGCCGATTAGCGACCGGCCACGGATGGCCGGGCTGGTGTCCACCCCAGGGAGGGTTGTTAGCGACGCCGGTCTGTTCAGGGTCCGGGTTTCCGGCTCGAGCAGAGTGTTAAAGATTTGCCTTCTTGCACAGCCCCGTGTAAAAAGGCGCATCGCAAATCTCCCGGTTTGCGACGAGACTGAAAAACCACAAAATTTGTGGTCTTGAAAGTTTCAAAAGGGGGCGTTGACTGTCGTCCATTTTCCCCGGGTCGAGGCCCTGGGAGGGTGGGCTATTGCAATTTGGTGTATGAAAAGCTATTCTTGCGCGCCTTTTTGGTGGTGCTGGTGGCTTTTTATTCGCTGTCAGCGCCGAATCGAGAATTGAGCCGCGCCATTACCAAGTAGCGCCGGTTCACAATACGTGGAGTATGCCTCTATGGCACGTATTGCTGGTGTAAACGTACCAGACCACAAGCACGCCGTGATCTCCCTGACCCATATCTATGGTGTCGGTCGCACTACGGCCAAGTCTATTCTGGCAGCGGTAGGTATCGCTGAATCCACCAAACTTAGTGAACTGTCCGAAGAACAGATCGAAACCATCCGCGGTGAAGTTGCGAAACTGACCGTTGAGGGTGATCTGCGTCGTGAAGTGTCCATGAACATCAAGCGTCTGATGGATCTGGGTTGCTTCCGCGGTCTGCGTCACCGTCGCAGCCTGCCGCTTCGCGGTCAGCGTACCAAGACAAACGCCCGTACCCGTAAGGGTCCGCGCAAGCCGATTCGTAAGTAATCGCGCCGGTCTTCACTAGTACAGGATTTAGGATACAGGTATGGCTAAGCCAAAAACTACTGTTCGCAAAAAGGTCAAAAAGACCGTTGTCGACGGTGTTGCCCACATCCACGCATCGTTTAACAACACGATCGTGACGATCACTGACCGTCAGGGCAACACTCTGAGCTGGGCTACTGCAGGTGGCTCCGGTTTCCGCGGTTCTCGTAAGAGCACCCCATTCGCAGCCCAGGTTGCCGCTGAGCGCGCAGGTACTGCCGCCCAGGAATACGGCCTGAAAAACCTTGATGTCGAAGTTAAGGGCCCAGGCCCGGGTCGTGAATCCGCTGTTCGCGCCCTGAACAACTGCGGCTACAAGATCACCAACATCACCGACGTGACGCCGATTCCGCATAACGGATGTCGTCCGCCCAAGAAACGTCGCGTGTAAGAGGGGGTTGACGAAATGGCACGTTATATTGGACCAAAATGTAAACTTTCCCGCCGGGAAGGTACCGATCTTCAGCTGAAATCCGGCGTTCGCCCGCACGAGTCAAAGTGCCGCGCGGAAACCAAGCCTGGCGTTCATGGCGCCGGTCGCGGTCGCCTGTCCGACTACGGCGTTCAGCTGCGTGAAAAGCAAAAAGTACGTCGTATCTACGGTGTGCTGGAAAAGCAGTTCAGCAACTACTATAAGGAAGCGGCGCGCCTGAAAGGGGCAACTGGTGAAAACCTGCTGCAACTCCTTGAAAAACGTCTGGACAACGTGGTTTACCGCATGGGCTTCGGCTCCACCCGCTCCGAAGCACGTCAGCTGGTGGCTCACAAGGCGATCCTGGTGAATGGCACTACTGTGAACATCCCTTCTTACCAAGTGAAGGAAGGTGATGTCATTTCCATTCGCGAGAAGGCCAAAAAGCAGATGCGCATCCAGAACTCCGTTGCCCTCGCTGCACAGCGTGGTGACGTTGAGTGGGTAGACGTGAACGCGAGCAAGCTGGAAGGTACCTTCAAGCGTGTTCCGGACCGTGTCGATCTGCCGGCAGAAATCAATGAAAACCTTATCGTGGAACTCTACTCCAAGTAAGGCTCTGTTCCATTTAAGGAATAAAACTGTAATACAGGTATGGCTATGCAGACTGCTGTCAACGAGTTTTTGACACCTCGTCGTATTGACGTCACCGAGTACAACCAGAACCACGCCAAAGTGGTTCTGGAACCGCTGGAGCGTGGTTTCGGCCACACTCTCGGCAACGCACTGCGCCGCATCCTGCTGTCCTCCATGCCCGGCTGCGCCGTCACCGAAGTGGAAATCGACGGTGTTGAGCATGAGTACAGTGCAATTGAAGGTGTGCAGGAAGATGTAATTGAAATCCTGCTCAACCTGAAGGAAATTGCGGTGGTGATGCACGGCAAGGACCAGGCAGTGCTGAGTCTGAGCAAGAAGGGCCCGGGCCCGGTAACCGCTGGCGACATTCAGGTGGATCACGACATCGAAATCGTGAACCCCGAGCATGTTATTGCCAACATTACCGGCGATGTGCAGCTCAATCTGCGTCTGACCGTTGCGCGCGGCCGCGGCTATCAGCCCGCCGACGCCCGTCGCGAAGACGAGGATGAGACCCGCTCCATCGGTCGCCTGCAGCTGGATGCCTCCTTCGGCCCGGTTCGTCGCGTTTCTTACAGCGTGGAGTCCGCGCGTGTTGAGCAGCGCACCGACCTGGACAAGCTGGTTCTGGACCTGGAGACCAACGGTACTCTGGATCCGGAAGAGGCGATCCGCCGCGCCGCCACCATTCTGCAGCAACAGCTGGCAGTATTTGTGGACCTGGAAGGCGAGAAAGACTCCCAGCCGGAAGCGAAGGAAGAGGAAGTTGATCCGGTGCTGCTGCGTCCGGTAGACGACCTGGAACTGACCGTGCGTTCGGCAAACTGTCTGAAAGCGGAAAACATCTACTACATCGGCGACCTGATTCAGCGTACCGAAGTAGAACTGCTGAAGACCCCGAACCTGGGCAAGAAGTCCCTGACCGAGATCAAGGATGTTCTGGCTTCTCGTGGTCTGTCCCTGGGTATGCGCCTCGAGAACTGGCCGCCGGCCAGCCTCAAGGGCGACAGCAAGCTGAGCTCCCTGTAAAGCATTTGTGGCGCGGGTACTGCCCGCCCTTGTGAAGAAAAACCGAGTGGTGTAAGCCGCAGGCCATCACCACTCCCAGACGACTTGCTGAGAAAGCAATGAAAGTCGTGAGGAATTGAGTTATGCGTCATCGCTATAGTGGCCGTAAATTCAGTCGTACCAGCTCTCACCGTAAGGCCATGTTCAAGAACATGACCGCTTCTCTGGTAGAGCACGAACTGATCAAAACCACACTGCCGAAAGCCAAGGAGCTGCGTCGCGTTGCCGAGCCGCTGATCACCCTGGCCAAGAAAGACAGTGTTGCCAATCGTCGTCTGGCTTTTGCCCGTATCCGTGACAAGGATGCTGTGCGCAAGCTGTTTGACGAGCTGGGTCCCCGTTACGAAGCCCGCCCGGGCGGATACATCCGCATTCTGAAATGCGGCTTCCGCGCTGGCGACAAGGCTCCGATGGCTTACGTAGAGCTGGTGGATCGTCCGGTTGCGGGCGAAGCCGTAGAGGCTGCGGAAGCCTGAGGCTCTGCGCTTTAGGTTGATCGGTACATTATATGTGCCGAGTGAAGGAAAGCCGGTCATTGACCGGCTTTCTTTTTATCCGGGGCAAGATTTCGACATAAGTATTTTTTAAGCAAGTATTTCTAACGGTAGTACCAATGTTCCAGTCTTTGGATGAACTGCTGCAGATTCTCAACCCGCAAATTATCGGCAGCCTGAAGCGCGCGATCGAGCTGGGTAAGTGGCCGAATGGTGTCGCGTTGTCGGCGCAGCAAAAGCTGCTGTGCGCAGAAGCGGTAGCCTACTGGGAGCAGAAACACTCAGCGCCAGCCGAACGTGTGGGTTATGTTCCGCCAAAGGCTACTCCCTGCGCAGACAAGCACGACCACGAACCTGTTACCTGGGTGAAGTCCTGAGAGCAGCGATGCCGGATTACTTCCGCTCGTTGTACGGATGGAAAATCTGACTGTTTGGCCGCGAATCTTGGCGGCTCCCGCCTCCTTTACTGTTGGTCTGCCATTCGAAGTGCTTGGCGACCCAGATACACTGTGACGCTGAATAACAATAATGGAGGCACAATGAAAAAACTGCTGCCGTCCGCGGTCGCCACATGTCTTGTTCTCGGTGCCGCGATTGCCACTTATCTGCACCCAGACCAGAAATCTGATGTCTTACCCGGCGCTCAGTATCCTGATACTACTGCAACTGAATCTCATACGGATCCCCATACTCCAGATGCTGGCGACAACCAAACTCCGTCGCTGGATGCGGTGATGTCACATCCGAACGTGCGACGATACCTGGAGCGCGAAGCGCGCAAGGAATCGCTGCAGGCGTATTTCTCTGATCTGGAAAGTTACGACAATGCGGAAGCCGCGTGGAAGCTGATCGACGAGATTGAGCGCGACGGCGGTATGCTGGCCTATGAGGTGTTGGCGCTGAAACTGAGGTGGCTTGAGCAAACCAGTGTGGACAAAGCGACATTCAACGCTGCCGCGGAGAGCCTTCTGGATGAGTACCGGCAGCGTACACAGCACAGCGTGGACGCATATGATCCCTATCAGGACGTACCCGGCTTCGCGGAATACAAGGCACTGGAGCGGAAGATTGTTGCGGAAGTCCGTGCGTTGGATCGCTTTCCCGATGGTATGAGCCGTGACGAGTACCTGCGCAAGCGTCTGCAGGAGGCGAGAGAGCAGGCCTACGGCTCCTGAATTCCGCTACGCCAAAAAAAAGCCCCCGTAACCCCGGGGGCTTTTTATTTATGGAGTCGCGTTACAGCAGGCCACCTACCAGGTCGTAGAACCAGTTGTTGTTGTTTTCAAAATCGGAAACCTGGTCTGACTCATAGGCGCGCATGGGGGCGCCGCCCTGATAATTGACGACATTATTCAGGAAATCCCTCAGTACAAGGCCGTGCTCGGCGATTTCACCATATTCGAGATCGAGTATGGTGGTGCAGTGGCTTTCATTGAAATTTCGATACATCGGGAAGTAGTAACTCCAGTTCGGTGTCTGCTCCAGCAATGGAATCAGGTTGTTATGGGTATCGTGTTGCCATTTCTGTCTCAGCTTGTTGAGACGGGAGTCCGCGTCCGGATCGTTGTAAATGTCTGGATGAAAGCGCTCATAGGAATAGGATGAGAAATTGCCATCGGCGAGGAAATGCGTCATCCCCAGCCGGTCCCCTGGAAATTTCGCGGAAAGCCCCGAGTACAGGCTGGCCAGTTCATTGCGGTCGAATCCGGGCGTAATACTCGCCAGCATGTTGATGGGGTTGACGGCCGTCGTATCGCCGGGTGTGAAGCTCGTCCAGGAGCTCAGCACTTCATTGTGCAGCGGTGCCGATGGATAGCTGTCTATATCGTTACTGTTGAGGGGCGCCTTATACAGTGGACCGGAATCGTCGATGAGATAACCGTAATCCACGGCCATATCCTGACGCAGTTTCGAATAGTTCAGCAACGCGCCGATACTGCCGGCACTGCAGCCGGCCGCCACCATCTGTTTGGGTTTCTGCAAATTGTTTTTCACCCAGGAAACCACGGACTGTACATTACGCAACCCGTTGTGATGCCAGACCAGGTCCGGGTTCTGGCCGGTTGGATCTTCGTAAATTTCGGTCTTGTCACCGACGTAGATATCGCCCGTGCAGTAGGGCACATAGACGAGATTCCATTCACCGGTTTTGAATTGGTTGTAGGGGTGGTGGGTATAAATCAGCGGTGATACGGCTGCGGTGGCGAGATTGGAGGAATTCTGGAAATCCAGTAGGTTGATGTTCTGGACATAATTATCCGGAATGCCATTTGGGTTGCGCGCTCCGCGAATCCCCGCCTGCCCGGAACAGCTTTCGTAATCCCAGCAGGCACCGCCGCCTTCAAAGTAAAACAGTGTATTGCTGGTATCGGGTACCCGGTACACAAAAAATTTGAAGGGTGAGCCGTTGCCACACATGGCGCCACTGCTGATGGGGACGTCGACCTTTTGCCAGCTGTTGTAGTCTCCCGGATCAAATCCGTCATTGAATGAGGGATTGTCGGGAGTGAGTGGGTACATTCCCTGGGTCTGACCTGCGGTCACTGGATTGTTGGCACTCGGTGGTGAAATCAGATTACCGAGGGTCGTCCAAAAACCGTAGTCACCAGGTTCGGCATGAGCGCTGCCTGCTGCAGCAAACATCATCGCGATAAAGCAAGTGCGGATACTTCTTATCATTGTGAATCCCCTGTATCCAGAGTTGGAAATTACAGGACGACGTCACTGTCGTAATTCAGGATCAAGAACTGCACTGCTGCCCTATCGACAATACTGCGGGACGATGTCCTGCGTTTTTGCAAATGCGCGGAACAGATTAGTTGTTACGATCGTGCCAGTCTACAAAATTTCCTGAGCAAAACTCCATGGTCAACATAGACGTACCAGTCAGGCGTGTATTTAATTTTCTGGCATTTTTCTCTTCGTGATTCAGAGACCTGAGTGGAATTTGTTTTGTGACTTATTTTTAGCGAGTAAGGAGCCGTCTGTATTTTTATCGGCGGCGTTGCAGTAAATCTTTCAGTCGCACTAACAGTTGGGATTTCTTTTGCAGAACTTTATGTGCACTCCCCAGGTCGACCATCTCAAAATTTAATGGACTGTTGGCCTGAAGTTGTCCCAGTCGGTGCAGATCAGCACTGATGATATGAGCAATACGCGGATAACCGCCAATGGTCTGTCCCTCCACAAAACTGATAATGGGCAAACCGTTGGGGGGAACCTGCACGGTGCCGGGGCATAGACCGGACGAGATTACCTGACATACATCCTTGCTTGATAGGGGCTCGCCGGTGAGGCGTATCCCCATGCGATCACTCTGGGATGAAACTCTGAAATCTCCGCGCTGAAAGGCATTAATCGCCGCCGCAGGAAAATACCTGACTTCGCAACCCGGCACTACGCGGAGCAGTGGTCGCGCACGATAGTTCAGGCGATACCCCGGCGGCAGCTCCCGCTTTGGCTCTCGCCGGCAGCGTTGCAGTGTAATGCGGTCACCGGCGCGTATGGCGCGTCCACAGTAACCGCCGAAAGCCGAGACGAGATGGGTGGCGTGGCTGTCGAGAACCGTGGGCAGCTCCATCTCTGCTGCCAGGGCAATGTAGGCGCGTGCACCGGAATGCAAAACGCCAAACTGCAGTCGATCACCGGCTTTCATCTGAAGTACCACGTTGTTTGGTACCAGGTCACCATTGTGCCGGAGATCGAAGTGAGCGCCGGTGATGGCAATCGAGAGATCGCCGGAAAATTCTATTTCCGGGCCGGTTAGTGCGACTTCTATGCAGGGATGCGTTGGCGCATTGGTGAGGAGCAGATTGGCGAGTGCCATCGCAAAGGTGTCCGCGGCGCCGCCGCGGGGCACACCCCAGCGCAGCATGCCCGGGCGCCCGCCATCCTGAATGCTGGTCTGCAATCCGGGCTGAATGAAATGCAGGTTCACCGTCGGAGTTCCTTCGCATCGCGGGCATTCAGCAATATTTGTTCCGGTGGGCTGAGAGGATCTATCGCCGCAAACTGCTCTCTGGAAATAGGGGTAAACTGGATACCGTCCAATGGCCGCGCGATGAACGAAGGTTTTTGATGTGGGCGGAACAGCGCCAGTGGTGTACGGCCGATGATGTGCCAGCCTCCCGGTGTGGCCTGCGGATATATGCCCGTCTGGCTACCGCCGATTCCCACTGAGCCGGCGGGTACCCGCAACTCCGGACGTTGTTTGCGGGGGCAGTGAAGCATCGGGTCCAGCCCACCGAGATACAGAAATCCCGGTGTAAAGCCAAGCATATGCACCAGGTACCGGGGTGCCGTGTGTCGAGCGATGATCTCTGCTGCAGTGAGACCGCTATAAGTGCACAGAGTATCCATGTCCGTTGCAAACTCCATGTCGTAACAGACCGGTATCCTGATGAGCATTCGCGCTCTCTGGGCAGAAGAGGGTTGTATCTGCGTTTCTTCAACCAGCTTTCTCAGTGTTTCCTGGAAAGCGGGCAGGTCTGGTGCCCCGTGTGCATCGCAGGTAAGCCGCAACGGGTCGAAGCAGACTGTGAGGCACTGGTAGGCGGGTACCAGCTCAGTGACGGCAACAAGTGACGCGTCTTCAATTACCTGCGCCAGAGCGATAATGAATTCGCTCAGTGTTGCGGAGACCAGCTCGTGAAAGCGAATGTCCAGTGCACTATCGCCATTCGGCTGTAACTCAACACGATCGTTCATGCGCGAATCTGAATGCCGGAAAGTTGCAGGTGCTGGTGCAGGTTGCGCGCAATGGAATGGGCTCCCGGTGTGTCGCCGTGCAAGCAGATACTGTCGACATGAAACAGCAGGAGTTCGTCGTCTATGGAGCGAAATGGAGAACCGTGAATCAGCGCCATCACCTGATCCAGACACTGATCAAAATCATCGATGAGTGCGCCAGGTTGTGTGCGCGGCGACAGCTGATGATCATTGAGGTAGCGTCGGTCCATAAATCCTTCACGCAAAAAAGGCTGGCGGAATTTCTGAGCCGCACGCTCCATGGCGGCATTGGCGAGGCCGAGAATCTGGAGACTGGGAAATTCTCGTACAATCAGCGCGACGAGATCTTCCGCCAGCTGTGTATCGGCTTCCGCGTCGTTGTAGAGCGCGCCGTGCAATTTGATATGGGTGAGCTCGATTTGTTGCTCCGCGGCGATCCCCGCTAGCGCTCTGATCTGCTCTCTTATGCTCGCAAGCAGCGCGGTGCGCTCCATCGCCAGTGAGATGCGGCCGAAATTCTCCCGATCCGGGTAGCCCGGGTGGGCGCCAATGGCGAGGCGGTTCCGTTTTGCATGGCCAACGGACAGTCGCATCGTGGTGTTGTTGCCGGCGTGGCCGCCGCAGGCAATATTGCAGCGGGAAATGAACGGCATCATCGTTGCGTCTCGCTCGCAGTCAGCGACGGATTTGCCTTCGCCGAGATCACAGTTGATGTCGATATGTGGTGTGTTCACGTTCGCTCTTCCATGTTGCTGGTCATCCGATCCAGCCCAATGCTGTTGCCAGACTGCGCCCGCCCAGCAGAACCGTCGTCAGCAGCACCAGCAGCCCCAGGGCATTCTGTGTGCGGGAATTGCGGTGGGCTCCCAGTCGCCGGCTATTCATGGCCCACAGCAGAAAGCCGGTAACTATCGGCAGCAACAGACCATTTGCGATCTGGGCAAACCAGATAAGCTGTATCGGGCGAATTCCCTGGGTAGCCATAATCGCGCCGATGACAATGATACTGAGCCAGATAGCGCGTATCGGCGGTGCCTTGAGATCTGTGGACTTGTCGAGTATTCCGCAAAGGGCGTAGGCGGATGCCAGGGGGGCCGTCAGTGCGGAAGAAATTCCTGCGGCAAACAGCCCTACTCCCATACACCAGCGCGCGCTCTTTCCAAACAGAGGCTCCAGTGCACGCGCCATTTCTGCAGCGTTGTTCAACTTCAGTTGATGGCTGAAAAACGCCGCGGCAGCGGTGGAGGCAATGGCAATGGAGATCAGCCCGCCCACGGGAATGGAGATCAGTATGTCCCGGCGTGCGAGTGGTAACTGATCCGGCGTGCGCCACTTCTGGCTGACGCTGGAACTGTGCAGGAACAAATTGTAAGGCACCACGGTGGTCCCGATCAGCGCAATCACCGTGAGGGTTGCACCACTCGGTACCGAGGGCATCAGGAGTCCCTGTGTGAGTGCGCCCAGATCCGGACGGGTGATGACAAAGGTGAGGAGAAAGGCGAGGCTCATTAGTGCCACCAGCCCGATCAGCACCCGCTCGATGACTTTGTAGTTACCGCTCCATAGCAACGCCGCGGCAAGCAGGCCGACCGCGATGGGCCAGAAGGTGCGGCCACCCTCCACCGCAGCGGCGGTTCCGCCGGTGAGCAGTTTCAATCCGGCGCTGGCCCCCGCGAGGTTGCCTCCCTCGTAGGCGGCATTGCCAACCACAATGGCGCCGATCACCAGCAGCATGGCCGGCCAGCGCGTCAGCGGGTTGTGCAGGGACTGGCGAATATTTTCACCCAGCCCGCGGCCGGTGACGATCCCGAGGCGCGCTGCCATTTCCTGAAGGATGATGCTGGCAGCCGTGGCAAACAGCAGCGCCCACAGCAGGGTATAACCGTAATTGGCGCCCGCAAGACCGGCGGTGATTACGGTGCCGGGGCCGATGAATGCCGCTGCCACCATGGCAGCGGGGCCGATACTCAGGGAATGTCTTGTTTTTGTCATGGTTCCCGCCGCTGAGGTTTCTTTTCGAAGGGGGCCGGCGCCGGGCTTCGCGCCGCTACTTCTTCAGCATCGACTTCAGGAAGCGCCCGGTGTGGGAGGCTTTGATTTTTGCCACCTGTTCCGGGGTTCCGCTGGCGATGATCTCGCCGCCGCCGGAGCCGCCTTCGGGACCGAGATCCACGATCCAGTCGGCGGTTTTGATCACGTCCAGATTGTGCTCGATCACCACGATGGTATTGCCGTGGTCGCGCAGGCGGTGCAGCACATCCAGCAGCAACTGGATGTCGGCAAAGTGCAGCCCGGTGGTGGGCTCGTCGAGAATGTACAGGGTCTGGCCGGTATCCCGCTTGGACAGCTCGCGGGACAGCTTCACCCGCTGGGCTTCACCACCGGAGAGGGTCGTCGCCGCCTGACCGAGCTTGATGTAGGAGAGGCCCACATCCATCAGCGTCTGCAGCTTCTTGGCAATGGCCGGCACCGGATCAAAAAACTCCCGCGCATCTTCCACGGTCATTTCCAGTACCTCGTGGATGCTCTTGCCTTTGTACTGCACCTCGAGGGTTTCGCGGTTGTAGCGCTTGCCCTTGCAGGTGTCGCAGGGCACGTAAATGTCCGGCAGGAAATGCATTTCCACCTTGATCACGCCGTCGCCCTGACAGGCCTCACAGCGGCCGCCCTTCACGTTGAAGCTGAAGCGGCCCGGTTTGTAGCCGCGGGAGCGGGCTTCCTGGGTGCCGGAAAACAGTTCGCGGATCGGCGTAAAAATACCGGTGTAGGTGGCGGGGTTGGAGCGCGGGGTGCGGCCGATGGGGCTCTGGTCGATGTCGACACACTTGTCGAAATGTTCGAGCCCCTTGATGGCCTTGTGCGGCGATGCCTTCAGCGTGGTGGCCTTGTTCAGCGCGGTGGCGGCGAGCGGATACAGGGTGGTGTTGATCAGAGTGGATTTACCGGAGCCGGATACACCGGTGACACAGGTAAAGAGTCCCACCGGGATTTCCAGCGTGACGTCTTTCAGGTTGTTGCCAGTGGCGCCCTCGATGCGCAGATACTTGTCGCCGGCCTTGATACGTTTTTCCGGTATAGCTATCTGCTTCTTGCCGGACAGGTACTGGCCGGTAAGTGAGCGCTCGCAACCGGCCACCTGCTCGTGGGTGCCGGCGGCGACCACTTCACCACCGTGTACGCCAGCGCCGGGGCCGATGTCAATCAGGAAGTCCGCCGCACGGATCGCATCCTCATCGTGCTCCACCACGATCACGGTGTTGCCGATATCCCGCAGGTGGGTGAGGGTGTTCAGCAGGCGCTCGTTGTCGCGCTGGTGCAGTCCGATGGAGGGCTCGTCGAGAATATACATCACACCCACGAGACCGGCGCCGATCTGGCTGGCCAGACGAATGCGCTGGGCCTCGCCGCCAGACAGGGTTTCGGCGCTGCGGTTCAGGGTCAGGTAGTTGAGCCCGACATCTACCAGGAAGCGGAAACGGTCGCGCAGCTCCTTGAGGATCTTGTCG
Organism: Microbulbifer pacificus; assembly: GCF_002959965.1. Lineage (NCBI taxonomy): Bacteria > Pseudomonadati > Pseudomonadota > Gammaproteobacteria > Cellvibrionales > Microbulbiferaceae > Microbulbifer > Microbulbifer pacificus. The sequence goes on along the minus strand of NZ_PREV01000026.1, from coordinate 839,076 downwards.
GCAATCTCTTTCTGCGCGCCCTGGAATTGCAGCTGGTTGGCGAAGTAGTCAAATGCATCGCCCACCGGCAGTTCGGTGATCTGCGCCAGGGTGCGGTCGTCCACAAATACGTTGCGCGCCTCGCGGCGCAGGCGGGTGCCCTCACATTCGGGACATTTCTGGGTGCTCAGATACTTGGCCAGTTCCTCGCGCACGCTCTGGGACTCGGTGTCGCGGTAGCGGCGCTGGAAATTGGGGATGATGCCCTCGAAGGTGTGCCGGCGAATGGTGACGTCGCCGCGGTCGTTCACATAGCTGAAATCGACGGGGGTATCGCCGCTGCCGTGCAGAATGACTTCGCGGTATTTTTTCGCCAGCTTCTGCCACGGTTTGTCGATATCGAAACCGTAGTGCTCCGCCAGGGAGGTAAGCATGTGGTAGTAGTAGATGTTGCGCCGGTCCCAGCCGCGGATGGCGCCCTCGGAGATACTGCTCTCCGGGTCGAGGATGACCTTGTCTTCGTCGAAGAACTGCTTCACTCCGAGACCGTCGCAACCGGGACAGGCCCCCGCCGGATTGTTGAACGAGAACAGGCGAGGCTCCAGTTCGTCCAGTGAGTAATCACATACCGGGCAGGCGTGGCGGGCGGAAAACAGGTGGTCTTCCTTTTCCCCATCCATAAAACTGATGGAGGCGATACCGTCGGTCAGGTTGAGCGCTGTCTCAAAGGACTCCGCCAAACGCAGCTGCAGGTCGTCGCGCACCTTGAAGCGGTCCACCACCACTTCCACCGTGTGCTTCTTGCGCTTGTCGAGCTTCGGGGTGTCGTCGAGGTCGCACACGGTGCCGTCGATACGCGCGCGCACAAAGCCATCGCGGCGCAGCTGTTCGAACACATGCAAGTGCTCGCCCTTGCGGTCGCGCACCACCGGTGCCAGCAGCATGATCCTGGTGCCCTCGGGCAGCGCCAGCACCTGATCCACCATCTGGCTGACGGTCTGCGCCTGCAGCGGCTCGTGGTGGTCCGGGCAGCGCGGCTCACCCACGCGGGCGAACAGCAGGCGCAGGTAGTCGTAAATCTCGGTGATGGTGCCCACGGTGGAGCGGGGGTTGTGGGAGGTGGATTTTTGCTCGATGGAGATGGCCGGCGACAGCCCCTCCACCGTGTCCACATCCGGCTTTTCCATCATCGACAGGAACTGACGCGCGTAGGTAGAGAGGGACTCCACATAGCGGCGCTGGCCCTCGGCGTAGAGGGTGTCGAACGCGAGTGAGGACTTACCGGAGCCGGACAGCCCGGTAATCACGATCAGCTTGTCGCGGGGAATATCCAGATCGATATTCTTCAGGTTGTGGGTGCGCGCACCTCTGACGTAAATCGTGTCCACTCGGTGTCCTGTTTTGCTGTCTGGTTTCGTGTGCGTTTTTTGCGGTGAAAGTGCCCGGTTCAGGGACCCGGCGGGAGAAAACGGTCAAGTATAATCCGAGGGGCGATTGTGCCAAAATGCCAGCCAATCCCATTTCCAGTGAATAACCCAGTGTGGATACGGAAATCATGATCCCCGTCATTCTCTGCGGTGGTACCGGGTCGCGCCTGTGGCCGCTGTCCCGCGAAGCCTATCCCAAGCAGTTCCTCTCCCTCGCCGGCAACCAGACCATGTTACAGGCCACGGCCCTGAGGCTGGACGGCCTGCCGCATGTGGAAGCGCCGATCCTGGTGTGCAATGAGGCCCACCGCTTTGCCGCCGCTGAACAGTTGCAGGAAGTGGGGCGCGCGGCCCAGTCCATCCTGCTGGAACCGTGCGCCCGCAATACCGCCCCGGCCATTGCGCTGGCGGCACTGAGCGCGGTAGAGAACGGGCAGGACCCACTGCTGCTGGTGCTGCCAGCGGATCATGTGGTGGCGGACACCGCGGCCTTCCAGCAGGCGGTGAACTCGGCGAAGAAACTGGCGGAGGATGGCCTGCTGGTCACCTTCGGTATCGTACCGACGTGCGCCGAGACCGGTTACGGCTATATTCGCAGCGGCGATGCGCTGGAGGGCGGCTGGAAGGTGGCGGAGTTTGTGGAAAAGCCCGATCTCGCCACTGCCGAGCAGTATCTGGCCAGTGGCGAGTACAACTGGAACAGCGGTATGTTCCTGTTCCGCGCCTCACGCTATCTGGAAGAGCTGGCACAGCACCATCCGGCGATGCTCGATGCCTGCCGCGCCGCGCTGAGCGGTGCCGCCCGCGATCTGGATTTCACCCGTATCGATGCCGAAGCCTTCGGCCGCTGCCCGGCGGATTCCGTGGACTACGCGGTGATGGAAAAAACCGAATCTGCCGCCGTGATACCGATGCAGGCGGGCTGGAGTGATGTAGGCTCCTGGTCCGCGCTGTGGGAGCTGGCGGATCGGGATGAGAACGACAACCTGCTGCGCGGTGACGTGCTGGCGGAGGACGCCAGCGGCTGCCTGGTGCACGGCGGTGATCGCCTTGTGGGTATTCTCGGGGTGCAGGACCTGGTGGTGGTCGATACCGACGATGCGTTGATGGTCGCCCACAAGAGTCGCGTGCAGGATGTAAAGAAACTGGTGCAGCGCCTCAAGCAGAGCGAGCGCAGTGAGGCGGAAACCCACCGCAAGGTGTTCCGCCCCTGGGGTTACTACGACTCCATTGATGCCGGCCCGCGCTTCCAGGTGAAACGCATCGTGGTCAAGCCCGGCTGCCAGCTGTCCCTGCAGATGCACCACCACCGCGCCGAGCACTGGATTGTGGTGCGCGGCACCGCGAAGGTGACCCGCGGGGACGACCAGCTGCTGCTGACCGAGAACGAGTCCACTTTCATTCCCCTGGGTGTGGTGCACCGCCTTGAGAACCCGGGTGCCATCCCGCTGGAGCTGATCGAGGTGCAGTCCGGCAGTTATCTCGGTGAGGACGATATCGTCCGCTTCGAGGACAAATACGGGCGTAATTGACGGACAGAATCGACATGGGTTTGTCGATAAAGTGACGCCATGTAGCCGTTAGGTGGCGGGGGATCAATCTCTGCCGCCGTGGCTGTTACAATGCGCCCCGTTTTTCGCTGTCTCCGGATTCTCCTGCATGAATGCCACTGAACGACGCGCGCTCGCCGGTCTCGCCTCCCTCTATGTCTTCCGCATGCTGGGCCTGTTTATGGTGCTGCCGGTGCTGTCCCTGTACGGCGCGGATTACCGCGGCAGTACCCCGGCGCTGCTGGGTTTGGCGCTGGGTGCGTACGGCCTGAGTCAGGCGCTGCTGCAGATCCCTCTGGGGATGCTGAGCGACCGCTGGGGACGCAAGCCGGTGATCTTTCTCGGGTTGTCGGTATTCGCCATCGGCAGCGTGGTGGCGGCGCTGACAGACTCGGTGTACGGCCTGATTGCCGGACGCATCTTGCAGGGCGCCGGTGCCATCGCCGCTGCCACCATGGCGCTGGCGGCGGACCTGACCCGGGACGAGAATCGTGGCAAGGCGATGGCGGTGATCGGTGCCTCCATCGGTGTAGCGTTCGTGCTCGCGGTGGTACTGGGGCCGCTGGTGGCGGGTCTCGGCGGGCTGTCGGCCATCTTCTGGCTCACCGCGCTGCTGGCGCTGGTGGGCATTCTTCTGGTATGGCGGCTGGTGCCAAACCCTCAGCACTCGGTGCGGCGCGGCCCCGGGCAGGGGGACTTCTCGCGCCTGCTGGGGCAGGGGGATGTGTGGCGGCTGGTGAGCGGCGTGTTTTTTCTGCACCTGCTACTTACCATGATGTTCGTGCCATTACCGCACCTGCTGGTGGGCCAGCTCCATATGGCCAGTGACCAGCACTGGAAACTCTATGGCCCACTGATGCTGGGTGCCTTTGTGCTGATGGTGCCGCTGATGCGCGCGGCGGAGAAGCGCCGGCAGGTGCCCGCGGCCATGCGGCTGGCACTGTTGGGACTGGTCTTCGGCGGCGTTGCGTTGATGCCCCAGGTCCACGGGCGTTGGATTGTGGTATGCCTGGGTGTGTTCTTCCTCGCCTTCAACCTGCTGGAGGCACTATTGCCGGCCCAGCTGACTCGGGTGGCGCCGGCGGAGTGTCGCGGCGCCGCCACCGGCCTCTATGCGACTCTGCAATTTCTCGGCGCGTTTGCCGGTGGCAGTCTCGGCGGTGTGATGTACGGCCTCGGTGGCGCGGGTGCTGTGGCGACCCTCGCCCTCGGTATTCTGGTGGTGTGGTCCATTGCCTGGTGGCAGATGCGTGGTGCCCGCGTACCGCTTGCGAGCCGCTGAGTGGGATCATTTTCCACCGGTGGCTGAGTGGCTTGGCGCAGCGGTGACGGCTCCCTCCCGAGTGTTGTATGCTGCTGGATAAAAATACACCGTTGAAGAGGCTGGCTACCGGTGAATGACCGGTCGTGCCAGTGATTTCGCGAAACTGAATTTTTAACTCTGAACCTTTGAACAATGATAGGGGCCCGCAGGCGGGCCCATCGAGAGGAGAGGCTTATGGCCAGGGGCGTTAACAAAGTAATTCTTATTGGCAACCTGGGCGGCGACCCGGAAACCCGCTACATGCCCAGTGGCGGCGCCGTCACCAATGTGACCCTGGCGACGTCCGAGACCTGGAAAGACAAGCAGACCGGCCAGCAGCAGGAGCGCACCGAGTGGCACCGTGTAGTGTTCTTCAACCGCCTGGCGGAAATCGCCGGTGAGTACCTGCGCAAGGGCAGCAAAGTCTATCTGGAAGGCTCCCTGCGCACCCGCAAGTGGCAGGACAAGCAGAGTGGCCAGGATCGCTATACCACCGAGATCGTCGCCAGCGAAATGCAGATGCTGGACGGCCGAGGTGAACAGGGAGGCGGTTATCCGCAGGGCGGCCAGGGTGGCGGCTATTCACAGCAGAACGATTACAACCAGGGCGGTTACCAGGATGAATACGCCCAGGGCCGCTCCGCGCCCTCTCCGATGGCGCCGTCCAATCAATCCCAGAATCAGCCGCAGAATCGCCCCGCCAATAATCCGGCGCCGATGGGTGGATTCGATAACAGCTTCGACGACGATATCCCCTTCTGATCAGAGCGGGTTCTTCCATGCATCACACGGGATATCAGCCGGATACCATCGCGCTGATCGGCGCCGGTAACGCCATTGACGGCCCCTTGCAGAAGGGGCTGCAGAAGGTCGGTTTCCGGGTGCAGTTGCTGGGGCTCGAGCAGCTCGCGGCGGCCCCCATTGCCAGTCGAGCGGGTGTCATTGTGATCAATGCTGCTGCCTGCGCGGGTAGCGCCTACATGAGCGAAGCCCGTGCCGTGTGTGAGGCTCTGCGGGACCAGCCATACGCTGCGCTGCTGCACCTCTCTTCCTACGGGGTGTTTGGGCGTGCCCGCAGCAAGAAAATTGACGAGGAAACCGTACCCGAGCCCAGTTCGGAGATCGGGCGGCACTGGCTGGCTTGCGAGCAGATTCTGGCGGGTGACAGCCTTGAGGAACGCAATGTCAGTATTCTGCGCCTCGGGTGGCAGGTGGACCGCAGCGAGCGCGCCCTTCTGGCGCGGGTCATCCGCAGTTTGCTGAACGGCAAGCCAGTTACCCTCGACGATGTGAGCCGTGGTAATCCGGTGACTGTGGCCGATCTGGTGAGGGTGGTGGTTGCCGTGACCCAGCAGCTGGCCAGTGGCGCGCCGAAATCCGGTATTTATCATTACGGTTCGGCGGACAACTGCAGTGCCATGGAGTTTGGTTGCGAGGTGGTTGATCGCGTGCGCTCTCTGTACGGAGAAGATTATGCCGCGGACCTGCGGGCTGTCGAACCCGTGCCTGAGGATCGCTCCTCGGTGTTGAGCTGCGAGCGCTTGCGGGATGTGTTCGGCATCCAGCAGCGCAGCTGGCGGCAGGGACTGACGCGCCAGGTAGAGCTGTGGCTGGAGCGGTTGCAGAAGGCGGAGAACTGAGGTCGCTGCCAGTCGGGCGGGCCAAAAAAAAGGGCGAGTCGCAATGCGGCTCGCCCTTTTGTTTTTGCGGTGTGCCGGGGATCAGATCTTGTCGAAGATCAGGCTGGCGTTGGTGCCACCGAAGCCGAAGCTGTTGGAGAGCGCACGGCGGATCTCCGTCTCGCGCAGCTCGGTGACCAGGTCGAGGCCCTCGGCGGCTTCGTCTACCGTCTCCACATTGGCAGAAGCGGCGATAAAGCCGTTCTGCATCATCAGCAGGGTGTAGATGGCTTCCTGTACGCCGGCGGCGCCCAGCGAATGACCGGTGAGAGACTTGGTGGAAGCGAAAGCTGGCACCTTGTCCCCAAACACTTCTTTCATCGCGCGCAGCTCGGCCACGTCGCCCACCGGAGTGGAGGTGCCGTGGGTGTTGATGTAGTCCACGTTGCCTTCCAGACCCTTGCCATCCATGCCGGCCAGCGCCTGCTGCATACAGCGCGCTGCGCCTTCACCGCTGGGCGCCACCATGTCGTAGCCGTCGGAAGTGGCACCGTAGCCCACCAGTTCGGCAATGATGTTGGCGCCGCGGGCCTTGGCGTGTTCATACTCTTCCAGCACCACACAGCCGCCGCCGCCGGCAATCACGAAACCGTCGCGGTTGGCGTCGTAGGGGCGGGAGGCCTTGGTGGGGGTGTCGTTGTACTTGGACGACAGCGCGCCCATGGCGTCGAACAGGTGGGTCAGACTCCAGGCCAGCTCTTCACCGCCACCGGCAAACACGATGTCCTGCTTGCCCATCTGGATCAGCTCTGCGCCGTTGCCGATACAGTGCGCGGACGTGGCACAGGCGGAAGAAATGGAGTAGTTCACGCCCTTGATCTTGAACGGGGTGGCGAGACACGCGGACACGGTGCTGCCCATGACCTGGGGCACGCGGAAGGCGCCGACCTTGCGCACACCTCGGGTCTTGGTGATCTCGGCGGACTCGATGATGGCTGCGGTGGAGGTACCGCCGGAGCCCATCACCAGACCGGTGCGGACATTGGAAATGTCGGACTCTTCCAGGCCCGCCATGGCGATGGCTTCAGCCATGGCAATGTACGCGTAGGCAGCGGAGTCGCCCATAAAGCGCAGGTGCTTGCGGTCGATGTGTTCCTTGAAATCGATATCGACAACGCCAGCGACCTGGCTGCGCAGGCCCAGCTCGGCGTATTCGTCCATAAAGCGGATGCCGCTGCGGCCGGCCTTCAGGGAGGCCAGCACTTCCTGCGTATTGTTACCGATGCAGGAAGTGATGCCCATTCCGGTAATGACTACCCGGCGCATAGTGATCTCCAGTAAAACTTGTTGTGTGAATTGTTATTTTTTTATGTGACAGACGCTGGTTTGACCCGTTGCCGGATCAAAAGTTGTCGGTACGGGTAAACAGGCCTACACGCAAATCCTTGGCGGTGTAGATTTCGCGGCCGTCGACGGACACGGAACCGTTGCCGATGCCCATCACCAGCTTGCGCTCTACCAGGCGGCTCATCTGGATATGGTAAGTAACCTTTTTGTTGGTCGGTAGGATCTGGCCGGTGAACTTCACCTCGCCACAGCCCAGGGCGCGACCGCGGCCGGGGTTTCCTTTCCAGGCGAGGAAGTAACCCAACAGCTGCCACATAGCGTCTAGGCCGAGACAGCCAGGCATTACCGGGTCGCCGGGGAAGTGGCAGTCAAAAAACCACAGGTCCGGAGTGATATCCAGCTCGGCGATCAGCTCGCCTTTGCCGAACTCGCCACCGTCTTTGGCAATGTGAGTGATGCGGTCCAGCATCAGCATATTGGGGGCTGGCAGCTGGGCGTTGCCCGGGCCGAACATTTCTCCACGGCCACAGGCCAGGAGTTCTTCGCGGGTGTAGCTGCTTTTTTGAACGAAATTACTCATTGGGTCCCCGATTTTGGGCATTCTTTACACGAGCCGGCATTCTAAGGGCTAAGGATAGCTTGTCCAGTCAGTCATAACCCTTTTTGTGACTGGAACTGTCTCAAATAGCCCTTGACCCACCCTCTGTGGCGCGAAACTCCGGACATCTTGCCAGTTTGCCCCGGCTTCCGGAGCGGTCCGAATCTTGCCTGATCATTGTCATGGTTTTGTGATAACTTGCGGCCAACCGGCGCGGGGTGGCGCTGAGGAAGAATGTTAGTGAGGCGTGTCATGCTCAAAAAGTGTCTTTTTCCGGTGGCGGGCTACGGTACCCGTTTCCTGCCCGCGACCAAGGCCATGCCCAAGGAAATGCTGCCGCTGGTCAACAAGCCGCTGGTGCAATACGGCGTAGAGGAGGCCATCGAGGCCGGATTGACCGAGATTGGTTTTGTCACCGGGCGCGGCAAGCGCGCCATCGAAGACCATTTCGACACCAACTTTGAGCTGGAACACCAGATTGCTGGTACCGGCAAAGAGCGCTACCTCGACTGCGTACGCAAGGTGATCGACAGCGCCAGCTTTTCCTATACCCGCCAGGGTGAAATGCGTGGTCTTGGCGATGCCATCCTGCAAGGGCAGCGGCTTATTGGCGACGAAGCCTTTGCGGTGGTGCTCGCCGATGATCTGTGTCTCAACGACGGCCTCGGCGTACTCGGACAGATGGTGCAGCTGTACAAACAGTTTCGCTGCAGCATCGTTGCGGTGGAAGAAGTGCCGCAGGATCAGATCCACAAGTTCGGCGTTATTGCCGGCAATGAAATCAAGCCGGGCCTGTATCAGGTTACCAATATGGTGGAGAAGCCGGCGGCGGAAGATGCGCCGAGCAATATGGCCATCATTGGTCGTTACATTCTCACACCGGATATTTTTGAATTGATTCGCGAAACGCCTGCGGGGAAGAACGGTGAGGTGCAGATCACCGACGCGCTGCTGACACAGGCACAGCGCGGTTGCGTGCTCGCGTATCAATTCAAGGGGCGCCGCTTCGACTGCGGTTCAGTCGACGGTTTTATCGAAGCGACCAATCACGTCTACAAAACAATGTATTTACCGGGGGAAAAGGGCTGAGATGTCTGAGTTGACCTGTTTTAAAGCGTACGATCTGCGCGGCCGCGTGCCGGATGAACTGAACACCGATGTGGCCTATCGCGTGGGCCGCGCTTTTGCCCAGTTTCTGGGTGCGCGCCGTGTTGTGGTGGGCCACGATATTCGCCTCACCAGCGGCGAGCTGACCGATGCCCTGGCCGATGGTCTGCGCGATGCCGGCGCGGATGTATTCCACATTGGGGAATGCGGTACTGAAGAGATCTATTTCTCCACCTTTCATGGCGACTTCGACGGCGGTATCTGTGTGACCGCAAGTCACAACCCCATGGACTACAACGGCATGAAGTTCGTGCGCGCCGGCTCTCAGCCGATCAGTGGTGACACCGGTTTGCTGGATATCAAGAAACTGGCGGAAGACAATAATTTCACTGCGGTAGAACACCGCGGCGCACTGCACACGTTCGGGCATCGCAGTGATTTCGTAAAACACCTGCTGGGTTACGTGGATGTTTCCGCACTGAAACCGCTGAAGCTTGTGGTCAATGCCGGTAATGGCGGCGCCGGTTCCGTAGTGGACGCTCTTGCTCCCCACCTGCCGTTTGAATTCGTGCGTGTGCACCATGAACCCGATGGCAGCTTCCCCAACGGCATCCCCAACCCGATTCTGCCTGAAAATCGCGAGTCCACCGCGGTTGCGGTACGCGAGAGCGGCGCGGATTTCGGTATCGCCTGGGACGGTGACTTCGACCGCTGTTTCTTCTTTGATGAGAGTGGTGAGTTTATCGAGGGCTACTACGTCGTCGGCCTGCTGGCGGAAGCCTTCCTCGCCAAGCACCCGGGGGCCAAAGTGGTACACGACCCACGCCTGACCTGGAACACCGAAGATATCGTGAAAGCCGCGGGCGGCGAGCCGGTACAGAGCAAAACCGGCCACGCGTTTATCAAGGAGCGTATGCGCAAGGAAGACGCGATTTACGGCGGCGAGATGAGCGCTCACCACTACTTCCGCGATTTCGCTTACTGCGACAGCGGCATGATCCCCTGGCTGCTGGTGGCGGAGCTGGTGAGCCGCAGCGGCAAACCTTTGTCGCAACTGGTAGGTGAGCGCATGAAAGCCTTCCCGTGCAGTGGTGAAATCAATTCCAAGGTTGTCGACCCGAAAGCCCTATTGCAGGCGGCGGAAGAGAAGTACGCGGCCGGTGCCAACAGCGTCGAGCATGTGGATGGTCTGAGCGTTGCCTTTGACGATTGGCGTTTCAACCTGCGAATGTCCAACACCGAGCCGGTTGTGCGTTTGAATGTCGAGTCCCGTGGGGATGAGGCGTTGATGAAGGCCAAGACTGAGGAGTTGTTGGCTCTGATTCGGGGATAAGTGGTTTTTGAGAGGGGCTCCGTAGAGTAGTCAGGTGGCGCCCCTGCTATCGGGTTCTGCCTTGCGAGACACGAGCTAGGCGCCCCCCCTCAACCCATCCATGGGGGCTCTTCCGCGAGGTCCCTCTCGCGGAAGGTCTCGCAAAGCTGTACCCGATATCAGGGCCTTCGCATTGAATTTTTGTACTTCGTACTTACCTCTTGGGCCGAAGTAAAAAATTTCGATGCGAAGGCGGGGTGCCGGGTGCGGGTTTTCAGGAGCGTCGGCAACAGGGATGTTGCCGACGCAGCGTACAGGGACGTATTCACAGCGGTCCTGAAGACCCGCACCCGGTGCCCCGCCGCCACAGGACCCGCTTCAGAACCACAAACAAAAAGCCCCGGGATTTCCGGGGCTTTTTATTAGGTCGTCCGCTGAATCGAAAATTCCGCTAACTGTCGAAGTGCAGTCTTGTGCTCCCCATCCGACAAAAACTCAAGTTTCTCCAGAGCGAGTTCCACTTCCTTCCGGGCGCGGTCAAAGGTGTAATCCAGCGCACCGCAAGCGTCGATGACCGCAACAATCTCATTTAGTTTGTCCGCGGATTTCTGCTCGATCGCCTCGCGCACCAGCGCGGCCTGTTCTTCCGTGCCATTCGCCATCGCATAAATCAGTGGCAGGGTGGGCTTGCCCTCGGCCAGGTCGTCGCCCACATTCTTGCCCAGCTCTTCGGAATTGCCGCGGTAATCCAGCGCATCGTCCACCAGCTGGAACGCGGAACCCAGATGGCGACCATAGAGTTTCAGGGATTCGCGTTCGTCCGCGCTGCAGCCGGCCAGAACCGCTGCGGTTTCACAGGCCGCTTCGAACAGCGCGCCGGTTTTCTTATGGATAACGCTCAGGTAATTGGCTTCAGTGACCGCAGGATCGCCCGCATTCACCAGCTGCTGCACCTCACCCTCGGCAATGGTGTTGGTGGTATCGGACAGGATCGCCATGATGTCCATATCCTTCAGGGCCACCATCATCTGGAAGGCGCGGGAATAGAGGAAGTCGCCCACAAGCACCGCCGGCGCATTGCCCCACTGGGCATTGGCGGTGATGCGGCCGCGGCGCATATCCGAGGTGTCCACCACATCGTCGTGCAGCAGCGTCGCGGTATGGATGAATTCGATGATCGCCGCCAGCGGAATATGATCCTCGCCCCGGTAGCCGGCGGCGCGGGCGCACAGCAGTACCAGCAGCGGGCGCAGGCGCTTGCCGCCGGCCTCGACCAGATAGTGGCCAATGTTCTCCACCAGGGGAACGTCTGAGTGCAGTTGGTCGATGATGGTCTGATTGACCGCCGCAAAATCGTCGGCGGCTACCTGGTGGAAAGGCAGCATGCAGGGTTCCTTAATACAGCACTTTGGTGTTCTATCGGCGGCAAGACTAGCGGTTTTGGCCCCGGGCGGAAAGGCCGGGGAGGGAAGCGCAAGGGTTTGGCTGTCTGAAAAACGCGCTATTGTGCCGGGCGGCTGAATTGATTAGAATCTGCGCCCCGCTCGAACCGGGCCCGTTTGCCATGTTAGTCCATGGGGTGGTCCAGAGTCGGGAAGACGTTTTAACCAAACGGCGCAAGCTCCCAAAATGCTGGCTTGTCAGTCACCGGATGATGGTGATTCGACCCTGCCGCTGCTTCGTGTCGTCCATTTTGTGGAGCATAGAAATATGTACGCTGTTATTGAAAGCGGTGGCAAACAACACCGTGTTGTAGAAGGCGAAGTTCTGCGCCTGGAAAAAATTGAAGCCGCTACCGGTGAATCCGTCGATTTCGACAAGGTTCTGATGGTAGTGAACGGCGACACCATCAATATTGGTGCGCCCGTAGTGGAAGGTGCCAAGGTGACTGCAGAAGTGCTGAGCCACGGCCGCGGCGACAAGGTGAAAATCATCAAGTTCCGTCGTCGTAAGCACTCCATGAAGCGTCAAGGTCATCGTCAGTGGTACACCGAAGTTAAAATCACTGGCATCAAGGCATAAGCAGAGGAGTAACGACTCATGGCACACAAGAAAGCTGGCGGTAGTACGCGCAACGGTCGCGATTCCGAAAGTAAACGCCTGGGCGTGAAGCGCTTTGGTGGTCAGGCTGTCTCCGCAGGCAGCATCATCGTGCGTCAGCGCGGTACCAAGTTCCACGCGGGTGTGAACGTTGGTATGGGCAAAGATCACACCCTGTTCGCTACCGCCGATGGCGTGGTGAAGTTTGAGGTGAAAGGCGCCAACAACCGCAAGTTCGTTTCTATCGAAACGGCCTAAGCGGTCGCAGCGTCCGATAAAAAGCCCCGCAATCGCGGGGCTTTTTTGTATCTTGCCCGCATTTTTGTATTGTTTCTGGATTGTTTCCGGGCAAATTACACTGAAGACCGGGTAACCGGTAAGTAGAGTCATGAAATTTGTAGATGAGGCACCGATCAAGGTGCAGGCCGGCAACGGCGGTAAAGGGTGTTGCAGCTTCTGGCGCGAGAAATTCATCGCCAAGGGTGGTCCCGATGGCGGTGACGGCGGCGACGGCGGCTCCGTGTATCTGTTGGCCGACGATTCCCTGAATACCCTGGTGGACTACCGCTTTCAGCCCAACCATCAGGCTGAGAACGGCGAGCCTGGGCGCGGTCGCAACTGTACCGGTGCCAAGGGTGAGGATCTGGTGCTGAAAGTGCCGGTGGGTACCACTGCGATCGACGTGGATACCGGTGAGACTCTCGGTGACCTGCTGGAGCCCGGGCAGAAACTGCTGGTGGCCCAGGGCGGCTTCCACGGCATCGGTAACACCCGTTTCAAGTCCAGTACCAACCGCGCGCCGCGCCAGACCACGCCGGGCTACCCCGGTGAGTTCCGCCATCTAAAGCTGGAGCTCAAGGTGCTGGCGGATGTGGGCATGCTCGGCCTGCCGAATGCGGGCAAGTCCACCTTTATCCGCGCCGTGTCCGCGGCCAAGCCGAAAGTGGCGAATTATCCGTTCACCACCCTGGTGCCAAACCTGGGCGTGGTGAAGGTGCAGAAATACCGCAGCTTTGTGATCGCCGATATCCCCGGTCTGATCGAGGGTGCCTCTGAGGGGGCGGGGCTGGGTATCCGTTTCCTCAAGCATCTGACCCGCTGCCGCGTGCTGCTGCACCTGGTGGACCTGGCGCCGTTCGACGGCTCCGACCCGGTGCAGAATGCGCTCGCCATCGAGCGCGAGCTGAAATCCTTTAGCCCGACCCTGGCCGGTCGCGAGCGCTGGCTGGTATTGAACAAGACCGACCTGGTGCCGGCGGCTGAGCTCGAGGAGCGCTGCCAGTCAATCGTCAGCGCCCTCGGCTGGCAGGGGCCGGTGTTCCGCGTCGCCGCCATTCGCGGTGAGGGGACCGATGTGCTCTCCGGTCAGTTGATGGATTACCTCGAAGACGTGAAGCAGCGGGAAGAGCTGGATGGCGATCTGTTCGAGGCGGAGCAGGAAGCGCAGCGTCAGATGCAGCAGGAGGCGCGCGAGCGCATCGAGGAAGTGCGTCTGGCTCAGCGTGCCAGGCGCCTGGGTGCTGAAGAAAGTGACGAGGACGATGAAGATTGGGACGACGATGAGTACGACGTGGATGTAGAATATCGTCGCTAAGATTTCCGCCCATTCAGAGGATTGTCCTGATACAGGTACGACCCGCAGGGGCGTGTCCTGATATGAGGAAGAAATGGACTCCATTGCGTCGCGTCAGCAACTTTCCGCCAGCAAGCGCTGGGTGATCAAGATCGGCAGCGCATTGCTCACCGACAATGGGCGCGGCGTCAACCGCGCCGCGATCCACAACTGGGCCGGTCAGATCAGTGCCCTGCGCCGACAGGGCATTGAAGTGCTGCTGGTTTCCTCTGGCGCCGTGGCTGCGGGTATGGATCGCCTGGGTTGGCGCAAGCGCCCGGAGTCCATCCATCAATTGCAGGCGGCCGCCGCCGTCGGCCAGAGCCATCTGGTACAGGTGTACGAGCACGCGTTCGGTCAGTATGACTGCCGTACTGCGCAGATCCTGCTGGACCACGATGATCTTTCCAATCGCACCCGCTATCTCAATGCCCGCAGCACCCTGCGCACCCTGCTGTCGCTGGGGGCGGTACCGATCATCAATGAAAATGACACGGTGGTCACTGACGAGATCCGCTTCGGCGACAACGACACCCTGGGGGCCCTTGTGGCCAACCTGGTGGAGGCGGATGTGCTCTTGATTCTCACTGACGCGGATGGCCTGTTCACGGAGGATCCGCGCGATAACCCCGAGGCGGAGCTGGTGCGCGAGGCGGTGGCCACCGATCCTCGGCTGGTGGCAATGGCGGGAGGTTCCCGCAGTGGCCTGGGGCGCGGCGGTATGTCCACCAAGGTGCGTGCGGCCCAGCTGGCGGCGCGCTCCGGGGCGCGCACGGTGATCGTTGGTGGCTCCATCGAGTCGGTGATCGAGCGTGTGGCGGCGGGGGAAGATATCGGTACCTTGCTAATGCCTGAGGCGGACCCGCTGACGGCGCGTAAGCGCTGGCTGGCGGGGCAGCTACAGGTGCGAGGCAAGCTCTACCTGGACGCCGGGGCCGAGCGCGCGCTGCGCAATCAGGGCAAGAGCCTGTTGCCGGTGGGCGTGGTGGGTATCGAGGGCCGCTTTCATCGCGGCGAACTGGTGAGTTGTGTCAATGCCGATGGCGAGGAGGTCGCGCGAGGGTTGGTGAACTACGACAGCAGCGAGGCGGTCAAGATTTGCGGTCAGTCGTCTGAGCGGATTGTGGCGTTGCTGGGGTATCGCGATGACGACGAGCTGATTCATCGCGACAACCTGATCCTGTTGTGATTTGGTGGGTAATCGAAAGGCCGGATGGCGGTACCGATGTCGGTACCTTCATTGGCGAATCCGCACGTTATTCCAGGCAATAAAAAACCCCGCAATTGCGGGGTTTTTTGTGCTCAGTCAGAAATCGGCTCAGGCGGCCAGTTTCTTGATCTGGGCGTTCAGGCGGCTCTTGTGACGAGCAGCCTTGTTCTTGTGAATGATGCCTTTGTCGGCCATGCGGTCGATGACCGGCACAGCAGCCGCGTAAGCGGTTTTGGCTTTTTCAGCGTCACCTGCATCGATGGCTGCAACTACCTTTTTGATGTAGGTGCGCACCATGGAGCGCAGACTGGCGTTGTGATTGCGGCGCTTGTCGTTCTGGCGCGCGCGTTTCTTCGCTTGAGGTGAGTTGGCCACCGGTTGCTCCTGTCTGGATCTTGATAACTCGAACAATCGGGCCGGGGGCCCGTTTGGGACGCGACATTATCCCCAGCATTGTTTGTTTGTCAACCGCTCGCACGCTGAGTTTGTGGCCGGCTTGCCGACGCCCGAATCGGCCGGGATTCAGCGGGGCAGGCGCAGGGTGAAGGTGACTCCACTGCCGTCTTCGCGGTTGGCGGCGCTGAGCTCGCCGTGATGGAAGTCGGCAATCAGGCGGGCAATATGCAGTCCCAGGCCCAGGTGGCCGGCTTTGCCGCCGTCGTCGCGAACTGAGACCAGAGAGTCGAACAGCTTCTGACCGAATCCCTGTGGTAGCAGCGGTCCAGTGTTACTGACGCTCAGGAGGTAATTCTTGCGTTCGGCCGTCAGTGTCATCTGGATAGCGCTGCCCTCTGGCGCGAAGCTCACGGCATTATCCACCAGCTTGTCCAGCAATTGTGCCAGCAGCTCCGGCGCACCGTGGAAGGGTTGGGGGGTGTCCGGGCCCTGCAGTTCAAAACGGTGGCCGGGGTGGGCGTCCGCGTAGCTCTGGCTGAGTACCTGTATCAGGTCCGCGAGATCGAAATCCTCGCGGTCGGCCTGGCTGATGCTCGCCTCCAGGTGATTCGCCGCCGAGAGTGCATTGAGGATCGACGACAGGCGCGCGCCGCCATCCGCCGCCCGCTCGGCGTAACGCCGGCTGTCGCTATCGAGGTCGCCGGCAGCGAGATTGTCGAGGGAGGAGCGGACCACGGCCAGCGGTGTGCGCAGCTCGTGAGAGAGTTTGCTCGCGAGGCTGCGCAGGTACTGGTGGTAGTGGTCCAGTTCCGCCAGCAGGCTGGCGAAGGCACGGTTGAGCGCGCCGAGCTCGTCGTTGACGAAGGGCCGCGGAAAATCCCCACGCAGTCGTCCGCTGGCATCCACCGCATTGCTCGCGGCCCGGTGTAACTGGCGGATGCGCCAGGACAGCCAGCTGGCGTAGCCCAGCAGTAACAGCAGGACCAGGCCGGCGGCGCCGGCGGTGGTGAGCCACAGGCGCCGGGCGGCCGATTCCGTGAGGGACTGTAGCGCGCTGGCGGACTGGGTAGCGATGACTCGCCCCAGCAGTGGGCGCTCAATGATGTCATCGGCGCGGGTCACCACGGGTACGCTGACTGCGCCGATGCGCTCGTCGCCCGGTGCGCGGGCGCTTTCTTCCGGGGCGCTGAACCACTGGCTGGCGGTTTCCCGGTTGCGGGTGAGGCTGACGGGAAGCTGGTCCTCGGGGAGTCGTGGCAGCGAGTCGGTGGCGAGCACCTTGCGGTAGAACCACTCCCGCAACCAGGGTTGCACCGAGCTGGTGGAGGGGGCCTCCTGGATATGATCGTCATACCCGTTGCGGCCGGTGCGAGCGAGCAGGAACCCCTCCTGGTCCACCACCGTCAGTTGCAGCTCCGGGCGCGCGAAATGTTCCAGTTCCCGCTGCAGTTGTGGCAATGGCTCCACCAGTACGCCTGGGCGGCCGTCACTCGGCAGCGTGCTGGTGAGCCGCGCCGGAGTGCCGCCGTTGCTGTCTGTCCGGTCCAGCACGCGGATGGCGAGTTCGCCGTCGCCTAGTGACGCGGGAAGAGTCAGTTCCAGCTGGTAGCCGTGCGGGGAGGCGGTCCAGCGGCCGCGGATGCGGAGCTCACGCTCATACTGTCCGCGGCGAGGGTTGTACCACATGGCCTGTACCGGGCCCTGGCTCGCTACTGGCAGCGAGTATTGCTGGCGGGCGGTGTATATCTCCACCGTGTCGCCGCTGGAGACGCCGCTGTGGCGCGGGTCGTGGTAGTTGGGGCTGCGGTCGCTGGCGGTGAGCAGCAGATAGAGCTGGCTGCCATGGCGACCGAGGGTGACCTGCGCGAAGGGGGCGCCATCCTGGTCGAGCAACTGGCGGGGTTGCAGGCGCAGTGCCCGCCACTCTTCACCATAGCCATCCAGAATCGGGGCTTGTGGCAGTGGGTTCAGGTAGAGCTGGGCACCGGGCGGGCGGCCGTTGCGGCGGGCGTCCGGTGCAATCAATTCCGGCACGCTGGCGAGGCGCGCGGCGATGGCGTTGCCGGTGGCCTCCAGCGTCTGTATCTGCCCCTGGGCGAGAGCCTGATCCACCTGGCGCAGGTACTGGCAGCTGGCCCAGGGCAGGGCCAGGGTGCAGAGACTCAGCAGGACCAGTTGGCGACGCAGGTTCATGTGCTTTCTCTTATGCCGCTGCCTGCCAGCGGTAGCCCATGCCGTAGGCGGTGCCAATGGCGTCGAAGCTGGGGTCGATCGCCTGGAACTTGCGGCGGATGCGTTTCACGTGGGACGTGATGGTGTTGTCGTCCAGCACTACCCGCGCGGCTTCCATCAGCTGGGTCCGGCTCTTCACGTGCCCGGGGCGCTTGGCGAGCGCGTGTACGATCCAGAACTCGGTCACCGTAAGATCCACCATTTCCCCTTTCCAGTGGCAGTGCAGGCGCGAAACGTCCAGTGCCAGGTCGCCCTGGGTGAGAACTTCGCTATCGTCGCTTTTGGACTGCAGAATACTCACCCGGCGCAGCAGGGCGCTGATGCGTGCCTGCATATGCGGCAGGGATATGTCCTTGGTGAGATAGTCATCCGCGCCGAGGCGCAGGCCGGAAATGATGTCCAGTTCCGAGTCCCGCGCGGTCAGGAACAGGATCGGCAGGGTGGGAGCCATGGCGCGCAGCTCCCGGCACAGGTCAAATCCCCCCTCGATCTCAGCGCCAAGGCCCACATCGATGACCGCCAGGTCCGGCAGTCGCTGCTGGAATGCAGCCAGCGCCTCCGGGCGGGTGTGGTAGAGCTGAACCTGGTAACCGGTGCGGCGCAGGGCATCGCGATAGTTCTCGGCGATGGCGATTTCATCTTCGACGATGGCGATGGTAGGGCTGTTCATAGGGCTTCTCGCAAGACTCCGGCACCGGTTCTTTGTTGGAATGTGGCGGAAAATCATGCCCGAACAATGGGGTTACTGGCAAAACAATACGGGATATAAAAAAGCGCGCGGCGTTTTGGCCGCGCGCAAGGTTACGTCTTACAGGGTTGCTTACGGAGCATTGCGGCGAGGCCGCGAGGAAACTGACCGGTTTTCACTCACCGGTGGAAGCCAGCCGGCCGCCGCTTTTGTGGAACGGCGACCGATGGGACGTGCGTCAGAAGGTGCCGGCCGTGGATTCCGGCGCGCCAAAGTGGATATCCACACGGCGCTCGAGGGCGTAGGCGTCGAGATCGCCCTTCAGTGCCTTGGAGCGGCTGGCGCCGAGAGCGCGGCGCTCGATGCGCTCAGGCGCCACGCCATAGGCTTCCAGGGCGCGCTGCACGCTGAGAGCGCGCTGATCGGAGAGTACGTTGTTGTAACCGTCGCTGCCGCGGGGATCGGAGTGGCCTTCGAGCAAAACCTGCAGCTGCGGGTGGCGGTTGAGGAAGTCGGCCATCGCGGCAACCTGTTGTTCCTGCGCTTCCTGCAGTTGGTCGTCGCCAGTAGTGAACAGCATCTGGAACTCCAGACTTTCCAGTGCCAGCTGGCGGGCATCGTTGGCGGACAGCTGTGCCGCGTCCAGTTGCTGTGCCAGGTTGCCCAGCTCCGCGCGGCTTTCAGTCAGTTGTGCAGTCAGTTGTGTTGCGAGCATGTCGGCCTCTTCTGCTTGCTTGATCTGTTCGCCCAGCCAGGCTCCGCCGAGGGCGCCGGCAATGAAACCGACCGGGCCACCTACGGCAGCGCCCGCAACTGCGGCGCCGGTAAATACAGTGGCCTGTTTGGCCGGGGTCAGGGCTGAGCCCTGAAATTTCTTCTCGGTGTTTTTGGCGGCCTCGGGCGCGGCGAAGCTGTTCAGGGCCAGACTGCTCAGGGTTACTGCCAACAACATCTTTTTCATGATCGTGTTCCTTGCGATTTCGGGTTTTTGATGACTGCTCTTCGGTGCCGATCGGGTTGGTGTTTCCGTCTCGGTTGAGTGTCATTTAAACCCCGCAAGGAGGCACTGGCGTGGCGCCAGTGGGGCAAATAGCGCAGCAATTATGGCGAATTGTGGCCGTTTGCCCTGTGATTCAGTTCAGTCTCCGCAAAGATTGCCGGGTAGTCATTCCATCCGTCGCCGGTAGCGGCTGTCGCGGGTCTGGTCGATACGTACCCGTACCCGCTGGGGGCGCGGCCCCATGGCGACAACCGCATACAGCAGTACCGCCAGGATCAGCGCGATAATCAGTGCGTTTATGGTCATTCCGTCTCTCCTCTGTGGCCGCCACTCCCTGCGGCTCGGCAACGGCTTAAACTGAGTATAGTTCCGTATCGCGCCAATCGTAGGGCGCGCAAGGAGCATGTCGCCGCAGTACTGGTTTGAGGTAGACTTGCCGCCCATTATTTTCCATCTAGTTTCAATCTACAGGCCGTATTTGGCGGCGATCATCAGGAATCAGGGACGTGGCAGCACCTTCGCCCGAGCAGGAACAGTCCAGGTCGACTTCCCAGGAGCGCCATGCTCCCGAGGGCGCGGTCTCCGATTCACAAACTCCCGATTCACAGGCAAAGAAAGGTAGCTCCCATCGGGGGTTGCTGCGCGGTACGTCGGTGGTGGGGGGCGCCACACTGTTGTCACGGGTCATGGGGTTGGCGCGGGATATCGTATTGGCAGGGCTCACCGGCGCCAGTGATGCCGCGGACGCATTTTTTGTGGCATTTAAAATCCCCAATTTCTTCCGCCGGCTATTTGCCGAGGGCGCTTTCTCGCAGGCTTTTGTGCCGGTGTTGGCGGAATATCGTACAAAAGGTGGCATCGCCGCGGTGCGCGAACTGAATGACCGGGTAGCCGGCGCCCTCGGTGGCACCTTATTGCTGGTGACTCTGTTTGGCGTTCTGTGCGCCCCGCTTGTCGCCGGGGTCTTCGCCTTTGGTTGGTGGTGGGGCGGCAGTGAGCCGGCAAAGTTTGCCCTGGCCACCGAGATGCTGCGCATTACTTTTCCGTATCTGATGCTGATCTCGCTGACCGGTTTTGCCGGGGCGATGCTGAACAGTTTTGACCGCTTCGCGATACCCGCGCTGACGCCAATCCTGCTGAATCTGGTGTTGATTGCAGCTGCCACCATCGCTGCGGGCTGGTTCGAACCTCAGGTGATGGCACTTGCCTGGGGTGTGCTCGCCGCGGGTGTGGCGCAGTTACTGTTCCAGATTCCGTTTTTGATGCGGGAGGGGTTGCTGCCGCGCCCCAAATGGGACTGGCAGTACCCGGGGGTGCGCAAGATTCTGCGGCTGATGGCGCCGGCGATATTTGGCGTCTCGGTCACCCAGATCAGCCTGGTGTTGGATACAGTTCTGGCCTCCTTCCTGCCCACCGGCTCCGTTACTTGGCTCTATTTCTCTGACCGCCTGGTCGAGTTGCCCCTGGGGGTATTTGGGGTGGCGGTCGCTACCGTGATATTGCCAAATCTGTCCCGGCAGCATGCGGGGGGCGATCCGAAAAAGTTCCGCCACACCATCGACTGGGCCCTGCGCTGCGTCAGTTTGATCGCCGTGCCCGCGGCGGTGGCGCTTTTCGTACTGGCGGAGCCGCTGCTTACGGTACTGTTCCAGCGTGGCAATATGACCCCGCGGGATATGGATATGGCGGCCTGGTCACTGCGTGCCTATACCTTCGGATTGCTGTTTTTCATGCTGATCAAGGTGCTGGCACCCGGCTACTTCGCGCGCCAGGACACGGTAACGCCGGTGAAGTTTGGCCTGATCGCCATTGCCTCGAAGATGGTGCTGAGCCTGCTGTTCGTGATTCCCCTGCATATTTACTTCAAGCTCGGCCATATGGGGCTCGCCGCGGCCACCGCCGGCCAGGCGGCCATCAATGCCTTTCTACTCTACCGGGGCCTCCGCGAGGGCGGTGTTTATGCGCCGGAAGCCGGTTGGCGCGGATTCCTAACCCGCCTGCTGATGGCCAATCTCGCCATGGCCGCGGTGTTGCTGGGCATCCTCCACTATTGGCCAGAGTGGCACTTGTGGCCCTGGTGGGAGCGCGCCTGGCGTATGGGGGTAGTGGTAGCCGCTGGTGGCGCCACCTACGGCCTGGTGTTACTGGCCAGTGGCCTGCGCCCGCGACATTTCCGCGCGACCTCATGATTGACCGAAATCCCCAGAAGGCGGGCAAATCCGTTATACTGCGCCGCTTGATTTTGCAAGGGCGAGCCAGGGTAAGCAGAAGGGTGGGTGAAGCACTGTGACCGAGCAACGGGAACTGATTCGCGGGTTGCACAACCTGCGGCCGCGACACCGGGAATGTGTGGCGACCATCGGTTCATTCGATGGCGTGCACCTGGGCCACCAGGCCATCATTACCCAGCTGCGGGCGCGTGCGGCGGAGCGCAATCTGCCCTCTGTGGCCATCATCTTTGAGCCTCAGCCCCATGAGTACTTCTCCGGTGAAAAAGCACCGGCGCGGCTGATGCGTTTCAAGGAGAAAGTGCTGGCGCTGTTCGCTGCCGGTGTGGACCGCGTGTTGTGCCTGCAGTTCAACGAGCGGTTGCGCCATCTGAGTGCGGAAGCGTTCATCCAGCAGGTACTGGTGGATGGCCTCGGCGTACGCCACCTGGTTGTCGGTGATGATTTCCGTTTCGGCTGCGACCGCAGCGGCGACTATGCGCTGTTGCAAACGTCCGGTGAAAATGCGGGCTTCAGCGTCGAAGACACGGCGACACTGGAAATCGCCGGTGAACGCGTGAGTAGCACCCGCATCCGCGAGGCCCTGCAGAACGCGGACTTTGCGCTGGCGGAACAGTTGCTGGGCAAACCCTACAGAATCACCGGCCTGGTGGCCCGCGGCCGCGCTCTCGGGCGTCAGCTGGGCGCGCCCACGGCGAATGTGCGTTTGCATCGCTACCGCTCACCGTTAGTGGGCGTGTACACCGTCAGCGCGAAGCGCACCAACGGCAGCCCGATGAGCGGCAGTTGCATGGAAGTGGCCGGCGTGGCCAATGTGGGCTTCCGCCCGACGGTGGAAGGCGAGGGTGCAAAGCCATTATTGGAAGTGCACCTGTTCGATTTCAGCGGCGACCTGTACGGCCGCGAAATCGCCGTCACTTTCCACCACAAGTTGCGCGATGAAGTAAAATTTGAGTCCCTGGATATCCTCAAACAAAAAATCGCTGAAGACATAGAAAACGCGAAAGCGTGGTTTGCCAACGGCAAACCCAGTTAAAAAATTACTCCTTCGCATCCGAATGGCACAAATCCCAGATGCGAAGGCAGAGCACCGGGTACGGGTTTTCAGGAGCGTCGGCAACAGGGATGTTGCCGACGCAGCGTACAGGGACGTATTCACAGCGGTCCTGAAAACCCGTACCCGGTGCTCTGCCGCCACCGAACTGGCCGAGCAGGTACCCCGGAGCCTGAGATCAGAGCTCTGTAGTTAGTCCGGTGGCGCCGGAGCACTGGGGATCAGGTTTCAAAAACGCTGCAAGTACATCCCTGTAAGCTCCGTCGGCGACGTCCATGTCGCCGACGGTTTTGAAACCTGATCCCCAGCACTCCGGCTTAGATTTTTAGTTCTGCGCTTCGTAAGCCCGTGGGTTTCGAAGTTCAGTGAACGACCGATGAATTGTTTTAGCGCTACAACCGAAGTAGATAACCAATGACCGACTACAAAGCGACCCTGAATCTGCCCGAAACCGACTTCCCCATGCGCGGCAATCTGCCGAGCCGGGAACCGGAAATTCTGAAGCAATGGCAAGAAGGCAAGCTCTACGAAAAAATTCGCGAGGCCCGCGCTGGTCGCGAACAGTTTATCCTGCACGATGGCCCTCCCTACGCCAACGGCGATATTCATATCGGTCATTCGGTCAATAAAATTCTCAAAGACATCATCGTCAAATCCAAAACCCTGAGCGGTCTGGATGCCCCCTACGTGCCCGGCTGGGACTGCCACGGCCTGCCCATCGAACACAAAGTGGAGCAGAAAGTCGGCAAGGCCGGCACCAAGGTGGACCACAAAACCTTCCGCCAGAAGTGCCGCGAATACGCCGCGAAACAGGTGGACGGGCAGAAGAAAGATTTCATCCGTCTCGGTGTGTTCGGCGACTGGGAAAATCCCTATCGCACCATGGACTTCGAGTTTGAAGCCGACATCATCCGCGCCCTCGCTGGCGTCGTGAAGAACGGTCACCTCTCCCGTGGCTTCAAACCCGTGTACTGGAGTGTGGTGGGCGGTTCCGCACTGGCGGAAGCAGAAGTGGAGTACCAGGATAAAACCTCCTATTCCATCTATGTGAATTACCCGGCGACCGAAGAAACCGCGCTCGCTATTGCCGACGCCGCTGGCGGTCACGCCGGTGAAGGTCCTCTCTCCGTAGTGATCTGGACTACTACTCCCTGGACCCTGCCATCTTCACAGGCGGTTTCCGTCAATGGTGAACTGGAATACGTGGTGGTACAGGTAGGCGGCAAGCGCCTGTTGCTGGCGGAAGCGCTGAAAGAGGCCGTACTGGCGCAGGCGGGCCTTGAAGGTTCCGTGGTCGGCCGCATCCGCGGCGCGGCGCTGGAGCACCTGAAAATCAAGCATCCTTTCTACGATAAAGAGTTGCCGATCATCCTCGGCGACCACGTTACCACCGACGCCGGTACCGGCTGCGTGCACACCGCGCCAGACCACGGCCCGGACGACTTCAATGTGGGTAAGCGTTACGGCATCGATACACTGAATTATGTCGATGACAACGGCGTGTACCGTGACACTGCACCGCTGGTTGCCGGCGAACATGTGTACAAGGTGGACGAAAAGATTGTCGATCTGCTGAAAGAGAAAGGCGCGCTGCTACACCAGAGCAAGCTGGTACACAGCTATCCACACTGCTGGCGCACCAAAACCCCGCTGATCTACCGCGCTACCCCGCAGTGGTTTATCAGCATGCAGCAAAATGACCTGTTGGATCATGCGCAGAAAGCGGCGGATGAGGTGCAGTGGGTTCCCGGCTGGGGCAAGGCGCGCATTGACTCGATGCTGAATGCGAGCCCTGACTGGTGCATTTCCCGTCAGCGCACCTGGGGTGTGCCCATTGCATTGTTTGTGCACAAAGAGACCCAGGAAATTCATCCCGACACCCCGGCGCTGATGGAAAAAGTCGCGCAGCAGGTGGAAAAGGCGGGCATGGATGTGTGGTTTGAGCTGGATGCCAAAGAGCTGTTGGGGGACGACGCGGACAACTACCAGAAAGTTACCGATACTCTCGACGTATGGTTCGATTCCGGTGTGACCCATCATGCGGTGCTGAAACGTCGCGAGGCTCTGCGTTTCCCGGCGGATCTGTATCTGGAAGGCTCCGACCAGCACCGCGGCTGGTTCCAGTCCTCGCTGAAGACCTCCATCGCCATTAATGACTGTGCACCCTACCGGCAGGTATTGACCCATGGCTTTACCGTAGATGCCCAGGGCCGAAAGATGTCTAAGTCCATCGGCAACGTAGTGGCGCCGCAGGATGTGATCAACAAGCTGGGCGCGGACGTGCTGCGTTTATGGGTGGCCGCTACCGACTTCAGCGGCGAGATGGGGGTATCCGACGAAATCCTGAAGCGCACCGCGGACTCCTATCGCCGCCTGCGCAATACCGCGCGCTTCTTCCTGTCCAACCTCGCCGGTTTTGATCCCGCGAAAGATCTGCTGCCGGTGGACGAACTGCTGGCGCTGGACCGCTGGGCTATCGAGCAGGCGGCGAAACTGCAGGCTGAAATCATCGCGGCCTACGATCGCTACCAGTTCCATCAGATCTACCAGAAACTGCACAACTTCTGCGTGGTGGAAATGGGTGGTTTTTATCTCGATATCATCAAGGATCGCCAGTACACCACCCAGGCCGACAGCGTCGCCCGCCGCTCAGCGCAAACCGCGCTGTACCATATCGTGCAGGCGTTCGTGCGCTGGGTTGCTCCGATTCTGAGCTTCACCGCGGAAGAGCTGTGGCAGTTTATCCCCGGCAACCGTGAAGACAGTGTGATGCTGGCCGAATGGCATGAATTCCCCGAGCTGCCCCGGGACGTCGTCATGGATGCGGAATTCTGGGATGCCATTGCCGATGTGAAAACAGCGGTGAACAAGGTGCTCGAAGAGCAGCGCGCGGCCGGCAACATCGGTGGTTCACTGCAGGCCTCCGTCACCCTGTTTGCGGATGAAACACTGCAACAGAAACTGGAAGCACTTAAAGACGAACTGCGCTTCGTCCTGATCTGCTCTTCGACGTCTGTGCAGCCTCTCACCGACGCCGCCGGCGCCGAGAAAACCGAACTCGCCGGATTGCGAGTGGCGGTGCACAAGGTAGATGCGCCCAAGTGCGGCCGCTGCTGGCACTACCGCGAGGATGTGGGCCACAACCGCGAGCACCCGGAGCTTTGCGGTCGCTGCGTGGATAACGTGAGCGGTGATGGCGAGGTGCGCCACTATGCCTAATTTTGTTGGGCTCAAGGCAATACAGCACCCGTGGCGCTGGTACCTGCTGGCGCTGCTGGTGATTCTGGTGGATATCGCCACCAAAGTGTGGGCAGTGGAACGTTTCATGTACGGTCCCGCCCTGCAGATCATTCCCGGTTTGTTGCAGTTTACCTATGCGGAAAATTACGGTGCCGCGTTCAGCTTCCTCGCTGATGCCGGCGGCTGGCAGCGCTGGTTTTTCGGCGCCATCGCGCTGATTTTCAGCACCGTAGTGGTGATGTGGATCAAGCGGTTGCCGGCCACAAAACGCTGGGAGCCCACCGCACTGGCGCTGATTCTCGGTGGTGCGCTGGGTAATCTGTGGGATCGCATGCTGCTCGGTTATGTGCGCGATTTTATTTCCGTGTATTACGGCAGTTGGCATTTTCCCGTATTTAATGTGGCCGACATGGCCATCTCCGTCGGCGCCGCCATGCTGGTCATCGAACTGTTGTTTTTCAAAGACAAAGGCGAAGAAAAAACCGGCAAGAATGGCGCGGAAGTGTAAGGTTTCAGAGCGGTACCAACTAGGGCAGTACCTTTTAGAGCAGTAGTATGAGCAACAATGTTATCGGCGAGCACAGCCGCGTCACCCTGCACTTCAGTCTCAAGCTGGATGACGGCGCAGAGATTGATTCCAATTTCGACGGCGACCCCGCCACCTTTATTGTCGGCGATGGCAACCTGCTGCCAGGCTTTGAGCAGGCTCTGTTCGGGCTGAAAACCGGTGATGAAGCGGAAATCGAGATTCCGCCGGAAGCGGCTTTCGGTCAGCGTAATCCCGCCAATATCCAGACCGTGCGTCGGGATACATTCTCACCCGATATGCAGCTGGAGGAGGGGCTCGTGGTCTCCTTTGATAACGGCAGCGGAGAGCTTCCGGGGATTATTCGCGAGATCGGTGAAGACGAAGTGGAGGTAGATTTCAATCATCCACTCGCGGGGCAGACGGTGTTCTTCCATGTAAAAATTCTCGAAGTGGCCTCGGTCAACTAGGTCAAAGGACGGAGCAGCATGCAGATTCGCCTCGCCAATCCCCGCGGTTTCTGTGCCGGCGTCGATCGCGCGATTGACATCGTTAACCGCGCGCTCGATGTGTTCGGTGCACCCATCTATGTGCGTCATGAAGTGGTACACAACAAATTCGTGGTTGACACCCTGCGCGAACGCGGTGCGGTATTTGTCGATGAGCTGGATGAGGTGCCGGACGATGTGATCGTCATCTTCAGTGCTCACGGCGTGTCCAAAGCGGTGCAGGATGAAGCCGCCAGCCGCGGTCTCAAGGTGTTCGATGCCACCTGTCCGCTGGTCACCAAAGTGCATATGGAAGTGAGTAAGTTCAGCAGTGACGGAGCCGAGTGCATTCTCATCGGCCACGAAGGCCACCCGGAAGTGGAAGGAACCATGGGCCAGTACGACACCCGTAATGGCGGTGCCATCTATCTGGTGGAAGATGAACAGGATGTGGCGAAACTCGACGTCAAAGACCCGGACAATCTTACGTTCGTCACCCAGACCACGCTTTCCGTCGACGACACCTCCCGGGTGATCGATGCTCTGAGGGCCAAATTCCCCAATATCCGTGGCCCGCGCAAAGACGATATCTGCTACGCCACCCAGAACCGCCAGGACGCCGTGCGCCAGCTGGCACTGGAGTGCGATCTGGTGCTGGTGGTGGGTAGCCCCAACAGTTCCAACTCCAACCGTCTGCGGGAACTGGCCGAGCGCTGTGGTACCGATGCGTATCTGATCGATGGTCCCGATTGTGTGGATTCCACCTGGCTGAATGGTAAAAAAATCATCGGTATCACCGCCGGCGCTTCGGCACCGGAGGTGTTGGTGGAGCGGGTGATTCAGAAGCTGCGCGATCTCGGTGCCAAGGCGCCGGATGAAGTGGCGGGAATCCCGGAAAATATCAGTTTCAGCCTTCCCAAAGAGCTGCGCTAACGCCATTCCCTGAGATCGGGTTCAGGCGGAGCCCTCTATCCGCCTGTCGTATCACCGCTACCGTCTGTCGGTCTCGTCCTGGTGTTGTGACGGGATTACTTCCTTCTTTTTGCCCAATTGATATAAAGCTTTCGTGCGCAATCTGGCGATGCGGAAGTCCGTTCGCCCCTGGCTCTAGAGTAATTTGATCATGAATAAGCCCCTTAACCAGCTCGGCTTCACGCTGGTCGAGTTAATGGTCGTCATCGCAGTCCTTGGCATTATTGCCGCCGTAGCGGTCCCGTCGTTTCGATCGGTGATTCAGGACTACCGGATCGTCACCACTACGGATGAAATCAACAGCACCTTGCAATTCGCCAGGGCGGAGGCCGTTCGTCTCGGCGGTGGCGTCAGGGTGGGAGGCGTTGGAAGCGATGTAGCCAATGGCCTCAGAGTCTGGGTAGATGAAAATGGCAATAACAGCTACGACAGTGGTGAAGAGCTACGCGTTTTCAATGTGGAGAGTGCCAACCTTGCTTTGACTGCGGAGGTTGGTGCTACTGGTACCGCCAACCTGCAGCTTGTTTTCAACGCGCGTGGAGAAACAGGGCTTGCCGATACGTTGACCCTGGGTTTGTGTGACGAACGCACCGGCAACCACGGTCGCCAGCTGGAGATGCTGGTTTCTGGATCTGTACGCCTGTTAAAAAATACCGCGTGTACCGGATAAGGGAAAAGAATATGAAACAACAACAGGGCGCGACCTTGATTGAGGTTCTGATCTCGGTGCTTGTGCTGGCCGTTGGCCTCCTGGGAGTTGCAGCAACCCAGACGCTCAGCCTTAAAAATGGCAACGGAGCCAATCAGCGTTACATGGCGGCATTGGCTGCCCAGGATATTGTCGAGCGTATGCGTGCAAACCCGAGCGGCCTTGAGCAGGGCAGTTATGATGGCACGGTGAACGGCAGTGAGACGCAGCAAACCTGCGCTACTGCGTGCAGTGTTACTGAATTGGCCAGTCTCGATTTGTACGAATGGGGACGTCTGATCCAGACAAACCTGCCGTCCGCGACAGGTACGATTGGCCGAAATGCCGGCGAGGTAACTGTGACCATTGCATGGAAGCAGCAGCACACCGGCAAAAACTACGGGAGCTCCAATGGCGGAGCGGAAGATGCCAACTTTACCATGATCGTGGAGCTTTGATATGTCATCGCTGACCAAGCAGGGTGGGCTGTCTTTGATTGAGCTCATGATCGGGCTTTTGTTGAGCTCGTTGTTATTACTTGGTGTGCTGCAGGTATTCCAGAGCAATACCAGCACCTCCCGATCCCAGACTGCCCTTTCCCGTATACAGGAAAGTGGTCGCTTTGCCATTGACTTACTGAGTAAGGAAATAAGAGCGGCGGATTATTGGGGGTGTGCTCCGGGACCGGACAGCATTTCTAATAGCCTGGCTTCTCCGAGCGCATTTTTTTCGTCCGTGGGTGCGGATGGCATACAGGGCCTGAATGACGCCGCCGCGGGAGAAAAAGTCGGAGGAAAAGACGTCGTCGCCGGTACTGATGTATTGATTATAGGAAGTACCGTCGACGCTTGTGGCGGAGCCGGCCGAATGGTCAATCCAGCAAATCCACTGTTGCCGGAGGTGAGCGCCAATTGTCCCATTGCGACGGGAGACATTGTGCTGGTTGCGAACTGTCGAGCTGGTGACGTATTCAGTATCACGGGGGTAACCGGTGACCTTGGAGCCGGGAATCGTGTAATTTCCCACGGTGCGACATTGCAGGAAGCCTACGGTGCCGACGCCAAAATTCTGAAACCATACCAGCGAACGTATTTTATTGCGGAGAGTGCGGCGGGCGGTACTTCCCTCTTTATGCGCGATGAAAATGACAACACCCAGGAACTGGTTCCCGGCATTGAGGATATGCAGATTACCTATGGACGTGACACATCCGGGGACGGTGTGGTTGATATCTGGCAATCGGCGGAGAGCAACCTGGATAACATGGCGCAGGCCACCGCGATCAAAGTGCAATTGTTGGTCGCCAGTGAGGATGGTGCTGGAGTTACCAGCCAGAAGGTAACCGAGCTGGACGGCACCGAAACGACATATACCGACGGGCAGTTACGCAAACTTTATGTTGCTACTGTCAAAGTGCGCAATCGCGGGAGTATGTGATGAAGAGTGTAAATCGTCAGCGGGGAGCCGTGTTGATCGTCAGCCTCGTTTTACTGCTGGTGCTGACCATGATCGGTATCGCAGGAGCGCGTGGTGTAATGATGGGCGAACGCATGACCTTCGCCTCCCGTGATGCCAAGATCGCTCTGGAAGTCGCCGAGTCCATGGCGAGGCAGGGAGAGGCCTATATCGATGGTCTGAGCGATATCAGCGGCTTTGGCACAACCGGCTGGTTGCGCAGCGAAGGTGACGGCCCCGATGACCTGTTTGCCGATGCTACCTGGACGGATACCAATTCCGAGGAGTGGGACGTGGGTATGAAGGGAGCCGATGGCAACACGAAACTGAAAGGACGTATTTTTATTGAGCTGGCGGGACTGGCCTCCGACGATTCCAATGCTGCCGATGTGGATTTGAGTACCGGTAATACCGGTCTTGAGTTCGATGATACCCGTGTCTTCAAGATCGTCACGCGGGGGACGGGGATCGGTGGTACGGAACGTATTATCGTGACTCTCTACGGTAAGGCAATGTAATGCCTGCGGCGGCAACCATTTGAATTGAGAACTAACCATGAAATGGAATAACAAGATCAAACAGCGATTGTCTCTCCGTTCCCTCAGTGCGGCTTTTCTATTGTCACTGGCCACCAGCGTTTCAGCGGCTCCGGGTGATCTCTCCGATGTCCCGCTATATACCCGTGGATCCGCGGAGCCAAATATTATGTTTGTGCTGGATTCTTCAGGATCAATGCAGGGAGAGATTTGGCCTCCAAGTGAATATGATGAAAATGCAACATATGCGAGCTGCGCGAACCCTATATCTTCGACATACCGCTATTGGAGTAACGGAAAATGGCGAACAGGGAATTATGAAGTTCAATTTCAAGTGGATATTGATGACGGCAGCGTAAAATTCAAGATGGATTCTGGTGGGAAAACGGAGGAAAACTGGAGGGAATGGGATTCTACAAACGACTGCTTTGATGATGATGCTGATTATCGTGCCTGGATACATGCGTACAATACGTCTAATGATTACTACTATACTGGTAGCGATCCTCAGTTTGGAGATTACAGAGATGAGTCGGCCAGTGGGCATCTGTTGAATTGGTTTTTCTCGTCTAGAAATGAAGCTGGGACATACGAAGCAGCCAAATTTCTTGAGTTCGACGGAGATGCGGCACGCTCAAAAGTTGCGGTCACACGAACCGATGTCATGAAAACATCAGCAATTGAGTTGGTGTCGGATCTAGAGGATGTTCGTATAGGATTGATGCAATTTGATGGTAGTGATGGTGCACGAGCATTACGTGGGCTCGAAAGTGTTACTGACGATAATCGCACCGATTATCTGAATGTGATTAAGGGTATTACAGCGGATGGAAGCACTCCCTTGGCAGAGAGCTTCACTGGTGTCGGACGCTATTTTATTACGGGGTTCGAGAATAAAGATCTTTCGTACAAAGGTAGTGATGGCGGCACGGTGACGACCGCGGGTAAAAATATTTTCAATTTTTCTCCAGACTGGGATGATGTCACCCCGAATGTCGCTAAGCCAACCAGTAGCACTGAAGGGGCCGCAATACAGTTTTATTGCCAAAAAAGCTTCATGGTGGCACTCACCGATGGTGAGCCCACCAGTGATGACAGCATTAGTGATCATCTAAAGGGATATGACTACAACTGTTCGGGTAATCCTGGAGGGTGCACCAGCAGTGAAATGGATGATGTCATCAAAGCGTTATATGACATTGATCTTCGCCCGGATTTGAAAGAACCAGACGGTACCCCGGTAAAACACAATATCATCAGTTATATCATCGGATTCGCCAATGATGGCCTAACAGAAACCGATGTAATGAAAAATGCCGGCAAGCTTGGTGGCGGTGGGGTTTACACTGCGGACAACGCGGCCGAGCTGAAAGTCACCTTCAATCAGATCATCAGCAAGGTCCATGCAATTGTCGGAAGTTCCAGCTCCGTAGCCTTTAACTCAACCTCGCTGGAAGCGGACTCCGCTATCTACGCGGCCAAGTTCGACAGCGGCGACTGGAGCGGTGAACTGTCCGCTCTGGCTATCGACAGCGCGGGCAATATTTCCACAACTGCTTCTTGGGAAGCCGGAACCATACTCGACCAAACCGCGCCGAGTACACGGACACTGCTCACCTATAAGCCTGGCACTGGTGGCGTCGCATTTACTGCTGCCGGACTAGATTTTACCGGTAGTGATGGAGATACCGAGCTGGACTTGAATATCAATACGTCGACCGGCGTATCCGTGGCAGATAATCGCGCGTCGGAGCGCGTTGACTATCTGCGTGGTGATCGTACCAAGGAAGGCAACGGGAGCAATGAGTTCCGTCAGCGTAGCAGCCGTCTCGGCGATATTGTCAATTCGACGCCGGTGTATGTAGGTGAGCCAGTCGGTAAGTGGGAGAATGCGGAGTTCGCGGAAGCGAGCAGTTACGCTGCATTCAAGAGCGGCAAGGCAAGTCGCACACCGATGGTATATGTGGGCGCGAATGATGGCTTCCTGCATGGTTTCAATGCCTCAACAACAGGTACGGATGCCGGTAAAGAACTGATTGGCTACCTCCCTTCTGTGCTTTCCAGTACTGAAACTGAGCTCGGTTTACACGCATTGACATCGCAGAACTACCTTCACAAATACTATGTGGACGGTACTCCAACGGTTGGAGATGCGTATATCAATAGCGCCTGGAAAACCGTTCTTGTCGGTGGACTGGGGGGCGGTGGCAAGGGGTACTTTGCGCTCGACATCACCAACCCCGCCTCATTTACTGCCGCTAACGCTGGCTCTCTAGTACTGTGGGAGTTTACTGACAGCAGTAACAGTAATCTTGGTTACTCTTACAGCCGTCCACAGATTGGTCGCATGTCAAATGGCAAGTGGGCGGCAGTTTTTGGTAATGGCTATAACAGTCTTACCGGTGACGCCGGGTTGTTTATCGTCTATCTGGATGGCAGTGGACATGTTTACCTGTCTACCAGTACAGGTAGCCAGGCAGATAAGAACGGCCTTTCGACCCCGGCAATTATCGATACCGATCTCGATGGCACGATCGACCGCGTTTATGCCGGCGATCTGCGTGGCAATATGTGGGCTTTTGACGTGGAAACCAATGCGAAATGGACGTCAGGGGTTGCTACTGGCACGGTGAATAAACTGTTCACCGCTGCCGGCGAGCCAATCACCGGTGCTCCACTGGTGGCGAGAAATACTGCGAATGAAAACGGAGCCTCTCCCAATCTGCTGGTGACATTCGGTAGCGGCCAGTATCTGACGGATGCCGATACTGCGAATACCGCTGCGGGAGGTTTTTATGCAGTGTCGGATAACGGAACGTATAACCTGGACAAAAATAATCTGGAGCCCCGGTCTATTGGAACGAAGGACGTCACGCAGAGCAGTGGAGGGACAGTTCAGCATCGCACGCTCAGTGGAACGGCGTTGAACTGGAGCAATAAATCCGGTTGGTATATCTCCCTGCTGTCTGGTGTTTCCCCGGATGGCGGAGAGCGGGTTACCACGCGTCCGGATTTGCTGCGTAATGTACTTTTCTTTAACACTCTCATTCCTACCGGGCAGGTGTGTTCCGCTGGCGGATACGGGTGGTTGATGTCGGTCGATGTACGGACCGGGCTCGCACCTTCAGAGTATGCGGTGTACGACGCGAACAATGATGGTGTTATCGATAGTGCGGATATGGGCGTAGTCGGTGAAATGGTGAATGAGGGGATCCCGAATAAGCCGGGCTTCCTGGGAGGCAAGAGACAGTACACCTCTACCAGTGCCGGCACTATCAATGACCGGGATATCAATGTGGGCGGGGGTGACCGCGAGGGACGACTGGCCTGGGAAGAAATGATTCCCAACTGATTGCCCAACATGCCTAGCGAGAAGCCGGGTTTAAAAAATTAGCAAGTGAGTGGATTTGGCAATGAAAAAACAATTTGGGTTCAGCTTGATTGAGCTGATGATCGCCGTGGCTATCATTGGAATACTTGCCGGCGTTGCCTGGCCGTCGTACCAGGAGCATGTCAAGACATCGCGCCGGGCGGATGCCCAGGGCGCACTTCTGGGACTGGCTCAGGCAATGGAGCAGCACTTTACCGCAAATGGAACCTATACGGGTGCGGCTGATGGCAATGGTGTTCCGTCGATATTCGCTGGCGAGGCCCCGTTGGACGGCGGTACCAAGTTTTATAATCTCCGAGTGACGGCGGCGGATGGCAGTTCCTATACACTTCAGGCTCAGGCAAAAAATGCCCAGGCTGATGACGGTGATCTTCAGTTCAAATCTACAGGGGAAAAAGCATGGGATCGCGGCAATGATGGTGCATTCGGTGCTGGAGACATGTGTTGGAATAAAACCTGCAGTTGATCAGTCTGCCATCGGGCAGCTGAGGTTCTCCCCGCTGCCTGTTTCCCTCACGCCGTCACCGTCGTTATCTTTGCCTAAATAGGGACGCCCTATGGCGTTCATCACAATGACCCAGCCATTTTTGGCCTCGCCATCCGGAGGGCAGTAAGAAAAGTTACCGCTTTGTGCTGGTGTGGTTCCATCGGGACGAAAGAGGATATAGCCTCGATTATTGAATGCGCGCCAGCGCAAAGATCCGCCAGCTTCCGCTCCGGAAAATATTTTTTCTATTACCTCGCCATTGTTTTTCTCGCCATCGCCATTGCTGTCAGCAAATAGCAGCGCACCTGAAGACCAGTCGGTTCCGCAGCTCACGCCGTCACTGCTGGGACATAGTGAGTATTTTTGCCGTTCGCTGTAGGCGCGGCTGCGCATTAACTGCAGAAGATCGAAAAGCTCCCGCGCCTTTGCCTCCGACTGGTAGCGGCGTACAAGCTCGGACATGCCCGGTGCGGCCAGTGAAAGGACAATGGTAAGAATTGCCAGGGTGATGATCAGTTCAATCAGGGTAAATCCGGGTTGGCGTTGCATGGCTTGGGTTCCTCATCCGTGAGGATACGCAGAATAACAAGGATTCCTGGAAAGCCAATCACAAGCCATTACAGTACGATGGTACTAGTCTGGGCGCGAGATAATCAGGGGGTAAAAGTAGCCATGTAAACAACCATGAACAGGCCGCCTTACTTACTCATCCATATTGAGTTTTTTCAACCGATACCGCAGCGAACGAAAACTAATTCCCAGCTTCTCTGCCGCCGCGGTTCGGTTCCACCCTGTCTCATTCAGCGCGCTCTCAATCGCTTCCCTCTCAATGGACTGAAGGAAGTCATCCAGTGTTTCAAAGTCAGAGGCGTCAAACTGGCCCGGGTAGTTGGCGCCTTGATCCTCCATGGCGGAGGGTGAATGAAGGGGGGCGTACCGGAGGGTGGGATTTTCCGGTTCCTGAACGCTTGGCGTAGGGGAGGTCTCCGGCAGAAGCAAGTCCCGCGCATAGAGAGTGCTGCTTTCCCCAAGGGTAACGGCGCGCTCCAGGATATTTTCCAGTTCTCTCAGGTTGCCCGGGAACCCGTAGGTCTGCAGCGCGACGATGGCTTCCTGGGACGCCTTGGGTGTGGCGCCCCGGGACGGATTGCTGATATGCCTCAAAAGATTGCGTGCGAGCAGTGGAATATCTTCCCGTCGCTGACGCAGAGGTGGCATCTCTAGTTGGATGACATTGATGCGGTAATACAGATCACTGCGAAATTTTCCGATTCGGACTTCGTCGGCGAGTGATTTGCGCGATCCTGTCAGTATGCGAATGTCCAACTTAATGTTTTCGCCCGTCGCCGCATCCTGAAAACCTTTTTCCTCAATGGCTTTCAGTAATCTGACCTGAATATCCTGCGGCAACTCGCTGACTTCATCGAAGTAGAGTGTGCCGCCGTTAGCGGCCTGCAGTAGCCCGAGACTCTTTTCCGATGATGTTGATCCGCCGAACAGGGTCTCTTCCAGTTGCGCTGATGGGATGGTTGCACAGTGCACGGGGAAAAATGCCCGGTTGCCGCGAGGCCCCTGATCGTGGATACATCTCGCCGCCAGCTCCTTTCCCGAGCCCGCCTCACCGACAATATGTACCGGCGCATCACTGCGCGCAATTTTTTCAATCCGCGCACGGAGGGTCCTGATGGCTTCTGACTGCCCCTGGAATAGCGGCGGAAATTCCTGACTCTCGAGGAAGCGACCTTCGTTCAGGCGCAGGGCCAAGTGCACGAGATTGCGCAGACGTTCAAGATTCACGGGCTTACTGACAAAATCGAACGCCCCGAGCTTGAGTGCGGCGATGGCGGTGTCCATATTGCCGTGGGCGGTGATGACAGCGACGGGAAGCATGCGATCGGCTGGCAGCTCCTGAATGGCTTCTACGATCTGCAGGCCATCACCATCGGGCAGGCGCATGTCGGTGAGGCAGAAGTCGTATCGTTTCTCCGCGAGGCGGCGATTCGCCTCGGCCACGGACATGGCGATATCCGCGCGCACGTCCATGCGCTGCAGGGTCATTGAAATCAGGTTGCAGATGTCGGGCTCGTCATCCACTACCAAGGCTATGGGGTGTCGGTCGGCCATGGCGATCGAGTTTATTGTTACCGAGCTTATTGGTGTTGTGACTGTCAGAAAATCTGTTCGGCGTTGGCGAATTCTACTCTGAAGCAGCTCCGGCTGTCTTGAGCGCGACAGTAATAAATCGTTGCCCGATTCGATTCACACAGTTCTCGGGCAATGTACAGGCCGAGGCCGGCGCCCGAGGTTTCCGTGGTGAAAAAGGGTTCGAAAATCTGCTCTCTGTGTTCGTCGGGAATTCCGGAACCGGTGTCGAGTACCTCAAGTTGCGCGCATTCGCGCTCAGGATTGACACTTACGGCGAGCTCGGCGATGGCGCGCCCGGTGGCGAGCTCGGAGTGACGCAGGGCATTGTTGCAGAGATTTGTGACAACTTGCGCGATCTGTTGCGGATCGAAACGCGCATATACGGGTTCTGCGGGTTGCGTGAGGACGATGTCGCATCGCGGATTGCCGACTTGATAATCCTGTAAAAACTCCTCCGCCCACTTTCTCAGGTCCAGCCTTTGTGGTTCCGTCGTGCGGCGTCGCGAAAGCTGCATCACATTTTCGACAATCTGATTCACTCGCTGGCTGTGGCGGCAGATGATATCGGTCAGCTGTCGGTCTTCGGAGGATAAGTCCGCTGATTCCCCAAGCAGTTCCGCGGCGTGGCTGATGGCAGACAGAGGATTGCGAATTTCATGGGCAATGGAGCCAGTGAGGCGTCCAAGGGAGGCGAGTTTCAGCTGCTGAGCCTGTTGTGCCAGCTTGCGGTTGTCGTCAAGGAATACCAGTGAGCTGACGCGATTATCATTGGAAAGGGCGGTGAAGCTTACGCGCAGCTCTCCGTGGCCGGCGCCCTGGATGACGCGACTGCTTTTGTCAGGCTGCGTTTTCAGTGTGTCCAGCATCTTCTGCAGCTCCGGGCTTAATGCACTGGAGGCATCCGCCGGCATCCCCAGTAGCTGCTGGGCGGCGCGGTTAATCAGCTCGGGGCGACCGCTGCCGTCCACGACCAGAACACCCGTGCGCATCTGCGCGACGATCTGCTGGGTAAGCCGCTGCAGATGTTGGGCCTGTCGACGCTCCTGTTCCGCCTTCTGATTGGCGAGCCGTATATGCGTAGAAAGGTATTGCAGGGCGGTTACACAGGTAAACAGCAGAATGCCCAGGCTCCCCGCGGAGACGATATCTTGCGTATCGGCGCGCCCGGTGAGTATGCCGAACAGCTGTTGGGCAATGACCGCGATGCTGGCGATGGCGGCAAGAAACGCGCCCATACGCCGATCCAACAGCAGCGAGCCGACGGCACAGGTCGTAAGCATCAGGTAGCCGACACCCGAATCGAGACCGCCGCTGGCCTGAATCAGCAACAGAAACGCAATCAGATCCCCGCCGAGAATACTGCCGATGCGCAGAGGGGTTGTCTGGAAGCGGCTCGGGTACAGGAACAGCAGCCAGGCGATATTGAGGACCGCATAAGTAATGGCGGTGTTGAGATACAGTGCGGGGTGCAGGGTGCCCACCGCGCCACGGCTGATTCCGGAGGCAAACAGCCCGAGTAGAACAAGTGCTATGGCAACCCGATACCATGCATAGACGCGCAGCAGGTCGCGCTGGCGCATGCGGAGACTGCTGATACCGGGGGCGGTGGGACGCTGTGACGGATCGGCGTCATGCGCTGCCACCTCCTGCGGCACCGCGCTGGCGGAAGAGGAGCTGCTCACTTTTTATTCTCAATTG
Source organism: Microbulbifer pacificus (assembly GCF_002959965.1). Taxonomy (NCBI): domain Bacteria; kingdom Pseudomonadati; phylum Pseudomonadota; class Gammaproteobacteria; order Cellvibrionales; family Microbulbiferaceae; genus Microbulbifer; species Microbulbifer pacificus. Next base: position 800,748 of record NZ_PREV01000026.1, on the reverse strand, counting down.
CTGTGAGTGGGACTGATTTCTTGCAGATGTTGTGCCCCCGGGTGGCGTGGCTACAATAGCCGCCTCAGTCCAACGGGGTAAAAAGATGTCTACTTTGCAGCTAGTGCTGGCGCAAATCAATCTGCTAGTGGGGGATATTCACGGCAATGCCGACCAAGTGGTCGAGGTAACCCGTCGCGCCCACCGCGAGCACAATGCCGATCTGGTGCTGTTCCCGGAGCTGACCCTGTGTGGGTATCCGCCGGAGGACCTTCTGTTTCGCCCCAGCATGCAAAAACGCATCGATGCCGCACTGGAAAAACTCAAGCAGGCGAATCTGCCCTGTGCCGTGCTCATCGGGTATCCCCGGGTGATTGCGGGCACCGTGCTCAATATGGCCGGCCTGATCCAGGGTGGTGAACTGGTAGCTGAGTACGCCAAGCAGAAGTTGCCCAATTACCAGGTATTCGACGAGCTGCGCTACTTCGTGCCCGGTGACAAGCCCTGCGTGGTCGACATCAAGGGCATCCCTACCGCGGTTACCATCTGTGAAGATATCTGGCATCCGGAACCCGTTGCCCAGGCGGAACGCGCCGGGGCAAAACTGATGCTCAACATCAACGCCTCTCCTTTCCATCGCGGCAAAGCGCAAGAGCGCCTGGCGCTGCTGAGCCGGCAGGCGCAGGCTGGAAATATGCCGATCGTGTACGTCAATACTGTGGGGGGGCAGGATGAGCTGGTGTTCGACGGCGGTTCCTTTGCGGTAGACAAGACTGGTGAGCTGCGCGCGCGTGCGCCGGAGTTTGTGGAGAGCCTGCTGCCCGTCACTGTGGAACTCGACGGTGATGATGTCTCGCTGGCTCGAGGCAATGATGCGGCGCCGCTGGATGTGCTTGCTTCTGTGTATCAGGCACTGGTGCTCGGCGTGCGGGATTACGTCAACAAGAATGGCTTCAAAGGCGTGGTGCTTGGTCTTTCCGGTGGTATTGACTCGGCTCTGACCCTGGCGGTTGCCGTGGATGCACTCGGCCCCGATCGGGTGGAGGCGGTAATGATGCCGTTTCGCTATACATCGGACCTGTCCAGAAATGACGCCGCGGATCAGGCGAAGCGCATGGGGGTGCACTACCGGGTTATCGGCATCGAGGGGATTTTCGATGCGGCGATGAAAGCGCTCGAGAGCGAGTTTGCCGGGAGCGAGCGCGATACCACCGAGGAAAACCTGCAGGCGCGTGCCCGCGGTATGTTGCTGATGGCCATTTCCAACAAGAAGGGCTTTATGGTGCTGACTACTGGCAACAAGAGCGAAATGTCCGTGGGCTACGCAACGCTCTATGGGGATATGGTGGGTGGCTACAATGCGCTGAAGGATGTACCCAAGGTGCTCGTATACGCATTGTCCCGCTATCGCAATACCGTTTCCGAAGTCATCCCCGAAACAGTGATTACCCGTGAGCCCAGCGCTGAGCTGGCCCCGGACCAGGTCGATTCCGACAGCTTGCCACCCTACGAGATTCTCGACGAGATCCTGCGGCAGTACATCGATCTCGATCACAGCGCCGCAGACATCATCGCCATGGGGTTTGACGAGGAAACCGTGATGCGGGTGGTGCGCCTGGTGGACCGCAACGAGTACAAGCGCCGCCAAGCCGCGGTGGGGGTGCGGATTTCCGAGCGCGGGTTTGGCCGCGATCGCCGCTATCCGATCACCAACGGCTGGAAAGCTGGCGAGTAGCAATTCACTCTGCGCCAATTAAAAAAGGCCCCGCAGCTTTCGCCGCGGGGCCTTTTTTTCGAGCGTATGCAGCCGCTTACAGTTCTGGTGGCAGCGGCGCATTTTCCGGCCGGTACTCGGCGTTATAAATCTCGCGGCTGTCGAATCCACGTGGGTCGGATTTTTCGAACAGACCGAGGGTCATACGGTGGGCCAGGCTCCGGCCCTTGGCACCGGCGTAGTACTTGTAGTTGAAACTGCCGTCCTTATTGAATGCCGGGTGGTCCGGGTAGTTGGTACGCAGTACTTCGAGCGAGGTGTTTTCCAGCTGTGACATGTCAAGCAGATGGTAGGACTGCACCATTACCGCCAGCGCATCGGGCACCGCCGGGGTCTGCTGGAAGTTTTCCACCACAAAACGGCCGCGATTGGCAGAGGCCAGATAGGCACCGCGTTTGAAATAGTAGTTGGCCACGTGAATTTCATAGCGTGCCAGCAGGTTGCGCAGGTGAATCATGCGCTTCTGCGCATCCGGGGCGTAGCGGCTGTCCGGGTAGCGCGCCATCAGCTGGGCGAAGTAGGCGAAGGACTCACGGGCGGAACCCGGGTCGCGCCGGGTCATGTCGGTGGGCAGGAAGCGCTCGAACAGGCCGCTGCCTTCGGTGAAGGAGGCCAGTCCTTTCATGTAATAGGCGTAGTCCACGTTGCGGTGCTGCGGGTGTAGGCGTATAAAGCGATCCGCCGCGGAGATGGCCGCATCGTTCTGGTAGTCGCGGTAATAGGCGTAGATCAGCTCCAGCTGGGCCTGTTCGGCGTAGTTGCCGAAGGGGAAGTTGTCTTCCAGCGCCCGCAGGTTCTTGATCGCCAGCTCCCACTGGCTGGATCTGAGCTGGCGCTGCGCTGCTTCATAGAAGGCCTGTTCAGTGCGGTTGCCGGAGGGAAGCCCCTCTTCCTCTTCGTCCGTGCTGGCGCAGGAAGCCACTAAAACCGCCAGCAATGCCAGCAATAGTGCTTTCCATTGCACTGCCCATGACTGCCTATTCCAGGACTGCATTGCCCCTCGCTCTATCATTATTTGTCTCAACCTTATTAAACTAGCCGCCCAAAATTCACTGGGGCTGAAGGGCAGCTATTTAACCACAGCGCCCCGCGAGCCCAAAGTATTAGACCGTCTTAGATGAGCAATCAAATACATCTCAATGTCGAAGTGCCCGCGGAGTACGCCGGGCAGAGGTTTGACCAGATCGCGGCGGATTTGATCCCCGATTATTCCCGCGCGCGACTGCAAGCCTGGATTAAAGGCGGCCAACTCACCGTGGATGGTCGCAGCGCGAAGCCCAAAGACAAGCTGTTCGGGGGCGAACAGCTCTCTCTGCGTGCCGAGCTGGAGCCCCAGGGGGAATGGCTGGCGCAGGATATGGCGCTGGATATCGTGTACGAAGACGATGCGATCCTGGTCATCAACAAGCCTGCAGGGCTGGTGGTCCATCCCGCCGCAGGCAATCCCGATGGCACACTGCTGAATGGCCTGTTGGCCCACTGCCCGGAGCAGCAGAACATCCCCCGCGCCGGGATCGTGCACCGCCTGGACAAGGACACCAGCGGCTTGATGGTGGTCGCCAAGACCCTGCAGGCCCAGGCCGACCTGGTGGACCAGCTGAAGGAGCGCACGGTCACACGCCTGTACGATGCGATTGCGCAGGGCACGTTGAGTGGTGGCGGCAAGGTGGATGCGCCCATGGGACGGCACCGCACCAATCGTTTGAAGATGGCGGTTGTACCCAATGGCGGTAAGGAAGCCATCACTCACTATCGTTTGCAGGAACGATTCCGCGCCCACAGCCTTCTGCGCTGCCAGCTGGAGACCGGCCGCACCCACCAGATCCGCGTACATATGGCCCATATTCGGCACCCGCTGGTGGGGGACACGCTATATTGCACCCGCGGCAAGCTGCCCCCGGGTGCGGACCCGGAGCTTATTACGGCCCTGCAGAAATTCCCACGCCAGGCCCTGCATGCGGCGGAACTGGCTCTGTTCCACCCGGAAACGGGCGAGCCCATGCACTGGGTGGTGCCGATGCCGGAAGATATGCTGCAATTGCTCGCGCTGTTGCGCGCGGACAGCCGCTGAGCGCCCGATTAAACATCTATTCACATTGCTTTTAGCACAGGACATCCCATGGCTGCCGACCACTACCTAAAGCCAGACTGGCCCGCCCCGGCCAATGTGCACGCCTTCGCCTCTCTGCGGTACGGCGGTCACAGCAAGGGAAGCTATGCGGCGTTCAACCTGGCGGACCATGTGGGCGATGCACCAGACGCGGTGGAGGCCAACCGCGCCCAGCTGAAAAGGGAGTTGAATCTGCCTGGTGAACCGCAGTGGCTGGAGCAGATTCACAGTGACAAGGCGGTGGTTGCCCACAACGATGGCATGGTGCGCACGGCAGATGCGAGTTATACGGCGGAAGCGGGTATCGTCTGTGCGGTGCTCACCGCAGACTGCCTGCCGCTGCTGGTGTGCAATCGCAACGGTTCTGAGGTGGCGGCGATCCACGCAGGCTGGCGAGGGCTGACCGGCGGCGTGATCCGCGAGACGATCAATGCCATGGCGAGCGCGCCGGAAGAGTTACTGGTGTGGCTCGGGCCCGCCATTGGGCCTGAGGCTTTCGAATGTGGGGTGGAGGTACTGGAGGCGGCGTTTGAGTCTTCCATGAGTGAGTCGCATGCGGAAGCCATTGCCAAGTGCTTTGTGCCTCATTCGAAGAAACCGCTGCATTTTCTGGCGGATATCTATGCGTTGGGGCGTGCTGAGCTTGCGGAGTTGGGGGTGACTGAGGTTTTTGGTGGCGACCGCTGTACCATTTCTGAGGAATCGGAATTCTTTTCTTATCGCCGGGATAAAGAGACCGGGCGCTTGGCATCCTTAATCTGGTTCGAGTGAGATTCGGGTTTTCTATTTAAGCAGGTCTTGTGGCGGCAAAGCACAGGGGACGGGGTTTCAGGACCGCTGTGAATACGTCCCTGTACGCTTCGTCGGCAACATCCCTGTTGCCGACGATCCTGAAACCCCGTCCCCTGCACTTTGCCTTCGCTTCTCCCTATTTACTCCGTAGCTATCTTACTCGCTACTTCTTTTGCCTCTGCGCAACTATTTTTCAATTTCTAGCTTACGGAGTGAATTAGTTCGGGCGCAAGGAGAGGTGCTGGGTAGCTGTTTTCGAAAGCGTCGGCGACAGGGACGTCGCCGACGCAGCGTACAGGGATGTATTCACAGCGGTTTCGAAAACAGCTACCCAGTGCCTCTCCGCCACAGGACCAGCTAAAGAACCCGCCACCCAACCAGCTTCAGAACGAAGTCAAAGCTACGAAGCACAGAAGCTTGAAAACCCGCCGCGAGCCCGCAAATTACTGATCAGCACTAGACTGTATTCGTCATTGCGTTACCGCGTGTCGTCTGACTTCCTGTCCGGCGCGCCAATGATTAGGAGAGGGTAAAAGCACAATGCGCATCGACCGGATGACCAACCCGCTGCAGGCCGCCATTGCCGACGCACAATCTATTGCCGTCGGCCGCGACCACAACCAGATTTATCCCGAACATTTATTGCAGGCCCTGCTGGATCAATCCAATGGCAGCACCACGGCATTTTTGAACCAGGCCGGCTTCAATATCAACGGCCTGCGCAACGACCTCGCCAAACGCCTCGACAACCTGCCCACCGTCAGCACACCCACCGGCGATGTCGGCATGTCGCAGGAACTGATGCGCCTGTTCAATCTGGCGGATAAAAAAGCCCAGAAAAATGGCGACAGTTATATCGCCAGCGAAACCGTATTGCTTGCAGCGTTCGATCCCGCCGCCGGCGAAGTATCGAAAATTCTGAACGCCCACGGCGACCTAAAACACCTGCAGGACGCTATCACCAAAGTGCGAGGCAGCGAGAAGGTCAACGACCCGCAGGCGGAAGAAGCGCGCCAGGCGCTCGATAAATACACCATGGACCTCACCGCCCGCGCCGAAGCCGGTAAACTCGACCCAGTGATCGGCCGCGACGACGAAATCCGGCGAACCATCCAGGTCCTGCAGCGCCGCACCAAAAACAACCCGGTACTGATCGGTGAACCCGGTGTCGGTAAAACTGCCATCGTCGAAGGCCTCGCCCAACGTATCGTCAATGGCGAAGTTCCTGAGGGGCTGAAAGACAAACGCTTGCTGTCACTGGACCTCGGTGCGCTGTTGGCAGGCGCGAAATTTCGCGGAGAATTCGAAGAGCGTCTGAAAGCGGTTCTGAATGAACTGTCGAAGCAGGAAGGGCGCGTCATCCTGTTTATCGATGAACTGCATACCATGGTCGGTGCCGGCAAAGCCGAAGGCGCCATGGATGCGGGGAATATGCTGAAACCCGCGCTCGCCCGCGGCGAACTGCACTGCGTCGGCGCCACCACCTTGAATGAATATCGCCAATACATCGAAAAAGACGCGGCGCTGGAGCGTCGCTTCCAGAAAGTACTGGTCGATGAACCGACGGAAGAAGACACCATCGCCATTCTGCGTGGCCTGAAAGAACGCTACGAGGTGCACCACGGCGTCGACATTACCGATTCCGCGATTATCGCCGCCACCAAACTGTCTCAGCGTTACATTACTGATCGCCAGCTGCCGGATAAAGCCATCGATCTCATCGATGAGGCGGCGAGCCGGATTCGCATGGAAATTGACTCCAAACCGGAGGAAATGGACAAGCTTGAGCGCCGCCTGATCCAGCTCAAGATCGAACGCGAGGCCGTGAAAAAAGACAAGGATGACGAGGCAGCGAAGAAGCGCCTGGAGAAACTCGAAGACGATATCGACAAGATCGAAAAGGAATACGCGGACCTAGAAGAAATCTGGAAGGCGGAGAAGGCCAAGCTCGCCGGCAGTGCCGATATCAAGAACAAACTGGAACAGGCCAAGCTGGACATGGACGCCGCGCGCCGAGCCGGCGATCTCACCCGCATGTCGGAGATTCAGTACGGTGTGATTCCCCAGTTGGAAAAGCAGCTAAAGATTGCCTCGGACACTTCAGATACCAGCGAAAACCAATTGCTGCGCAACCGCGTCACCGATGAGGAAGTGGCGGAAGTCGTCTCCCGTTGGACCGGTATTCCGGTGTCAAAAATGCTCGAAGGTGAGCGGGAAAAACTGCTGCGCATGGAAGACGAACTGCACCGGCGCGTCATCGGACAGGAGGAAGCGGTGGAGGCGGTATCCAATGCCGTGCGCCGCTCCCGCGCCGGTCTCTCCGATCCCAATCGCCCCAACGGCTCCTTCCTGTTCCTCGGTCCCACGGGCGTGGGCAAGACCGAACTTTGTAAAGCATTGGCGGGTTTCCTGTTCGACACCGAAGACGCCATGGTGCGCATCGACATGTCGGAATTTATGGAGAAGCACTCCGTCGCCCGCCTGATCGGTGCGCCGCCCGGTTACGTCGGTTATGAAGAGGGTGGGTATCTCACTGAGGCCGTGCGGCGCAAACCCTATTCCGTACTGCTGTTGGATGAAGTGGAAAAGGCGCACCCGGATGTCTTCAATATCCTGCTGCAGGTGTTGGAAGACGGTCGCCTCACCGATGGCCAGGGTCGCACCGTCGATTTCCGCAATACCGTGGTGGTGATGACGTCTAACCTTGGATCTGATCTGATCCAGAAGTACGCGAGCGCCCGAGATGACGACGAAATCGACAGTGAAATTCACTACCGACAGATGAAAGCGGCGGTAATGGATGTCGTGGGCGAACACTTCCGGCCGGAGTTTATCAACCGTATCGACGAAGTGGTGGTATTCCACCCGCTGGATCGCGCGGAAGTGCGCTCCATTGCCGAGATCCAGCTGCAAAACCTGCGCAAGCGCCTGGCGGATCGCGACCTGAAACTGGATGTTTCCGAAGCACTGCTGAACAAACTGGCGGACGTGGGCTTCGACCCTGTGTACGGGGCTCGCCCGCTGAAGCGTGCGATCCAGATGTGGCTGGAAAACCCACTTGCGCAGGACGTGCTCTCCGGCAAGTTCGCGCCCGGTGACACCATTCACGCGACACTTGAAGGAGACAGAGCGGTCTTCAATAAGTAGTACCGGTCGCCCGTGGAAGGGCAATTATCAATGGACCTGATGTATGTCACTGGTAAGGCAGCTGTTTAGCCGGCGCATGTTGTGGATGCTGCTGGGCTGCCTTGTTGTGTTCGGCGGTATCTTCGGCTTCAAGTTTTTTGGCCTGTACATGATGAACCAGTTTATGGACAACATGTCGCTGCCGCCCGCCACCGTCACCACCACCCGTGTCGCACAGCAGCGTTGGCAGACCCGTCTGAGTGCCGTTGGCAGCCTGCGTGCAGTTAATGGCGTCAATGTCACTACCCAGGCTCAGGGGGAGGTTAAAGCCATCTACTTTGAATCCGGCCAGTCCGTCGACAAGGGCGCTGTGCTGGCCGAGCTGACCGCCGCACCGGAAACCGCTCAAATTGAGGTGCTGGAAGCCGAGCGCCGGCTGGCGGAGCGAGACTACAAGCGGATTTCCGAACTGTATAAAAAAGGCGTTGCCACACTGCGCGAACTGGACCAGGCCCAGGCGACTCTCGATCAGGTGCTTGCCTCTCTGAGCGTGCAGCGCGCCACTATCCGCGAGCGTACCATTACCGCACCATTTTCCGGGCAGCTGGGTATTCGCCAGGTGGATCTTGGGCAGAATGTGTCCCCCGGGGATGCGGTGGTGTCCCTTCAACAGCTCCATCCCATCTTTGTGGATTTCTCCCTGTCCGAACGGGATTTTTCCCGGGTGCGGGAGGGGCAGGGTATTGAACTCACTGCCGCGGCCATTCCCGGACAGGTCTTCTCGGGGCGTATTACCGCCATTGATTCGGAAATTGATCCCCGTAACCGCACCTTCCTGCTGCAGGCCACGCTGGAAAATGCGGAGCGTAAATTGCGTCCCGGCATGTTTGCGGATGTCGCGGTGAAAGTGGAAAAGTTTCGCGATGTGCTGGTGGTGCCCCGGACCTCCATCAGCTTTGCCCCCTATGGCAATGCGGTGTTCGTGATTCGCAAGGCAAAAATAGAGACATCGGGCAAGCCTGTGCAGAAAAGTCCGATGGGGGAAGTCGCGCCTCCTGAGTGGGTGGCAGTCAAGCGCTTCGTCAAGACCGGTGAGGAGCGCGGCGATCTGATTGAAATCGTCGAAGGTGTCGAAGCCGGCGAGCAAGTGGCAACAAGTGGCTTGCTGAAACTGCGCAATGACGGCGGAGTTATTATCAACAACGAGAACCCCCCGCCAGATCAGTTGGCGCCAAAACCTGACAATAGTTAGTGCATGAACATCGCAGGCAGGGACGCCGCGTGAATTTTACCGATATCTTCATTCGCAAACCGGTACTGGCCTGTGTTGTAAGCCTGTTTATTTTCCTGCTGGGGTTGCGCTCTACCTCTGAACTCAATGTACGCCAATATCCTGAACTGGAAAACGCGGTTATCACCGTGAGCACGGTGTATGTGGGGGCGGATGCAGATTTGGTCCAGGGGTTTATCACTACGCCGCTGGAGCAGGAAATTGCCAGCGCCGACGGCCTCGACTACATCGTCTCCACCAGTATTCAAGGTATTTCCGTAATACAGGCTTATGTGCGCCTGGACTATGACCCCAATGAAGTGCTCACTCAGGTGGTTGCCAAGGTCAATAAACTGCGTAACGAGCTGCCGCTGGAGTCCGAGGATTCCACGGTGGATCTGGCGGTGGGAGAAACCATTGCCGCCATGTACCTGTCTTTTTCTTCGGAAATTCTCGATAACAACCAGATTACCGATTACATCACCCGCGTGGTGCAACCGAAGTTATCCACCGTGCCCGGAGTGCAGCGGGCGCAGTTGTTGGGCAACCGTACTTTCGCGATGCGTATATGGCTGAAACCGGCGGAGATGGCGGCACAGGGGGTTACGGCCGGGGATATCACAAGTGCGCTGCGGCAGAACAATGTACTGGCCGCGGTAGGTCGTACCAAGGGTACCCGGGTGGCTATGGATATTCGGGCGGATACGGATATCGCCTCCGAGCACGCCTTTCGCAAGCTGGTGGTGCGTGCCGATGGCGATCAGCTGGTGCGCCTGGAAGATGTGGCGGAAGTCGAACTGGGGTCTGAGTCGTACGACACGTCGGTTACGTTCAATGGGCGGTCGGCAACCTTTGTGGCGGTGGAGGTGGCGCCTGACGCGAATGCGCTGGATGTGATTGCGGATGTGCGCGACAAGCTGCACGGTGAAATCTTCCCGCAACTGCCGGAGGGCATGTTGGGGGAAATTCCTTACGACAGCACCGAGTATATTCAGGATTCCATAAACGAGGTGATAAAAACCATCGCCGAGGCGGTGCTGATTGTCATTGTGGTTATCTATCTGTTTCTCGGTTCTCTGCGCAGTGTGATTATCCCGGCGGTGGCTGTTCCGCTGTCGATGGTCGGTGCTCTGTTTCTGATGTTACTGATGGGATTTTCCATCAACCTGCTCACACTGCTCGCCATGGTGCTTGCCATCGGTATCGTGGTAGACGATGCGATCATTGTGCTGGAAAACGTGCACCGGCATATCGAGGAGGGAATGACACCACAGGATGCGGCCTTGAAAGGCGCGCGAGAGCTGGCCTGGCCCATTGTTGCCATGACGACCACGTTGATTGCGGTGTACCTGCCGATCGGGTTTCTTGGTGGCCTCACCGGAACGCTGTTTGTGGAGTTTGCCTTCTCGCTGGCGGGGGCCGTTCTGCTCTCCGGGGTGGTGGCGCTGACCTTGTCGCCGATGATGGCGGCGAAAGTACTGAAGGCAGAGGACGGTGAGCGTGGCAATTGCTTTGAAGCCTGGCTTGAACGCCGACTGCGGCGTTTGGAAGAGGGTTACCGGCGCCGCCTGCATCGCGCTCTGGATGAGCGACTGGTTATCCTGGTATTCGGACTGATTGTTCTGGCGAGCTGTTATTTTCTATTCATTACATCGCCCAGTGAACTGGAGCCGAAAGAGGATCGCGGATTTGTTCTGGGGATCGCCAGTGGCGACTCCTTCGCCACTCTGGATTATATGGAGCAGTACACCGGCGAAATCAACCGTGTGCGGGACCGACATCCGGAAGTGGAAAACCTGTTTCTGCTGAACGGCGTGGGTGGCGCGGGCAACAGTTCTAACAGTGCCATTGCCGGGTTTGTGCTGTCTTCCTGGAACAAACGCAATAAAAGCACCCATGAAATGCAGGAGGTGATCAATGGTGAAGTCTCGCAGATCGCGGGTCTCAAAATCGCCACCTTTGTCCCCCCTAGCCTGCCCACCGCGGGCGGTACCCTGCCGGTGGAATTCGTGATCGGCACTACCGAGCCGATCTCTACGCTCGCGAGTTTTTCGGACGAAATAATGGGGCGTGCGCTTGCCAGCAAGCGATTTATTTTTCTCGATGCGGACCTGAAACTCGACAAGCCGAGGTTGACGGTGGTGATAGACCGTGACAAAGCCGCGTCCATCGGTGTGGACATGGCAGATCTGGCGCGTGAGCTGGGGTCGATGATGTCTGGGGGGTATACCAACCGCTTTTCACTAGACAATCGCAGCTACAAGGTGATTCCACAGGTGGTGCGTACTGAGCGGCTTACCGGCGATCAATTAAAGCAGTACTACATTCGCGCCGGTGACGGCAGCATGGTGCCATTATCCACCCTGGTGCGTATTGAAGAGAGCGTGGAACCCCAGCAGTTAAAACGTTTTCAGCAGCTGAACGCGGTGACCATTTCCGGCGTACCGCGTCCCGGTGTGCCGCTCGGAGAGGCTCTGGGTATCCTCGAAAGCGCGGCCCGGGAAGTCCTGCCGCGAGAATATTCCACGGACTATTCCGGTCAGTCGCGCCAGTTCAAAAATGAGGGCTCCGATCTGCTGGTGACCTTTTTCTTTGCGCTGGTTGTGATCTACCTGGTACTGGCGGCTCAGTTTGAATCCTGGCGCGACCCGCTGATCATGCTGGTTACGGTGCCCATGAGCGTGTGTGGCGCAATGATTTTTGTCAGCCTGGGGCTGACGACCCTGAATATCTATACGCAGGTAGGCCTGGTGACGCTTATTGGCGTTATTTCCAAACACGGAATTCTGATTGTGGAATTCGCCAACCAGCTGCAGTTACAGGGCAGGAGCAAGCGTGAGGCCATTGAAGAAGCCTCCAGTATCCGCTTGCGCCCCATCCTCATGACGACAGCTTCTCTGGTGCTGGCCATGGTGCCGCTGTTGATTGCGGCCGGACCCGGTGGCGGGGCGCGCTTCGCCATGGGGCTGGTGGTGGCTTCGGGGATGACGATCGGCACGGTATTTACTCTGTTCGTTGTACCGGCGATGTATTTGTTGCTGGGGCGGGACTATGCGGGGGGATCGGCGCGGGAAGCGCGTGTGGAGGATCATGCGGCGGGCATGGGCGGCCCGCCGGCATCCGAGTAAGCGAAGATCAGCAGTTGTTCTGCAATATGCTTTTGGCCTGCTGGATACGTTGCTGGCGCTCCTCTTCCGGCAGTACCCGGTAGTTGCCGTTGGCATCCACTTCGCGCACACGCGGTCTGGACTGGAGTTCCTGCAGTCGCGCCTGGGCACTTCGGCAACGCTGCGCGCGAGCGACCATTTCCGCGGCGCTGCTGTCGGCCTGTTCGGGCTGCTGTTCTTGTTCTGTTTGAGGCTCCGGCGCCTTTTCCGAATTGATGTCGGCGGCTGTGGCCAACTGGCGTTGTGCCTCCAGGGCATTCTGCTCCTGCTGCCACTGTTTGAGGCGGTCGGATTTCGGCGCCTTTACGACTTCAACCTGCTCTTTCTTTGGCGGTTGAGAACCAAAATGCACCACGCCGTCTTCATCGACCCATTTGTAGATGCCGTCTGCCTGGACCGATGTCATCAATCCCATACCGAGTACCAGGGAGGCGATGAAGTTGCGCATGGAGGAACTGCCTTGTGTTGTTGTCGTAGTGTGGTGCCCGCAGTGGTTAACACTACCGCATTGCGGACAGCTTGTAAGGCTCGATTTTAGCGGGCTGGCAGGGATAACTCGCGACGGGGTTAACAATTTGTTCCATGGAGAAGGGCTATGGGGATGAACTGTGCTCCAAACGTCGCCCCACAATGGAGCAAAACAGCTTCATTCTATTGACACCCGGGGCTCAAGCTGGACAATTTGCGGTTCACTCGGCGAAGTAGATGTCACCACAACACCCTGTGGTCCGCATACGCTCTCCGGTGGGTTAAGCGCCCACCACCTCCTGTCGAGGAGGTCCTCCCCATCTGGAGGCCTTGGAGTCCCCGGTCCGGTTTTACGGCGGGTGGATTCCGCGCAGTTTTGGCATTGCCGTGAAGCTATCCTAAAAAACGGGCTAAATCTGCGTTTAAGGCTGATATTTATCACGCTTTTCCTTTAGAATCGCCGTCTGGCTTTCGCGCTAAGCGGTTTTCTGTGGCCTGTGGATGATGCAGGTCCTAAGAATTGGGAAATTTTGAGGGGGCTCAAGTGGAATTACTCTCCGGCGGCGATATGTTGGTTCGCGCGCTGCAGGATGAAGGGGTGGACCTGATATTTGGTTACCCCGGCGGTTCGGCACTGCATATTTACGACGCCATCTTCCGTCAGAAGGGCATCAAGCATGTGCTGGTACGCCATGAGCAGGGCGCCACGCACGCCGCGGACGGCTATGCCCGCGCTACCGGCAAGACCGGGGTTGTATTGGTAACCTCCGGCCCGGGGGCCACCAATGCCATCACTGGTATCGCCACAGCCTATATGGACTCCATTCCCATGGTGGTGATTTCCGGTCAGGTGCCGTCCGACAAGATTGGCGAGGATGCCTTCCAGGAAACCGATATGGTCGGCTGTTCGCGGCCGATCGTGAAGCACAGCTTCCTGGTGAAGAATGCGGGAGATATCCCTGAAGTCGTAAAAAAGGCGTTCTATATCGCTTCCACTGGCCGCCCCGGTCCGGTGGTGATTGATATCCCCAAAGATGTCACCAACCCGGTAGATCGTTTCCCGTATCAGTATCCGGAAAAGCTCCGCATGCGTTCCTACACCCCCGCGGGCAAGGGGCACACTGGCCAGATCCGCAAAGCGGTCGCTCTGCTGTTGTCTGCCCGTCGCCCGGTTATCTACGCCGGTGGTGGTGTGGTTCAGGGCGACGGTTCAGACCTGCTGACGGAGCTGGCCCAGTATCTGAATTTCCCGGTGACCAACACCCTGATGGGGCTCGGAGCCTATCCGGGTACCGACAAGCGCTTCCTCGGCATGCTTGGAATGCACGGTACCTTCGAGGCCAATACGGCCATGCATCATGCGGATGTGATCCTGGCGGTGGGCGCACGCTTTGATGACCGGGTTACCAACACCCCGGGCAAGTTCTGCCCCGGAGCCAAAGTTATTCATATCGACGTGGATCCGGCCTCCATTTCCAAAACCATCACTGCCGATGTGCCAATCGTGGGAACGGTGCAGTCGGTTTTGAGGGAAATGCTGGAAATGCTTAAAGCATCGAAAGAGATGCCGGACCAGTCAGCAATAGTCGATTGGTGGCGTCAGATCGATGACTGGCGAGAGCGTCATGGGCTGTATACCGCTCCCCGTTACCGCACAGATGGCGACATGATTATGCCGCAGGAAGTGATTCGCGCAGTGCACGAGATTACCAAAGGCGATGCCTACGTAACCTCTGACGTTGGTCAGCACCAGATGTTTGCCGCCCAGTATTATCTGTTCGACAAACCCCGCCGTTGGATCAACTCCGGTGGTCTGGGCACCATGGGCTTCGGCCTGCCGGCGGCGCTGGGCGTGAAAATGGCATTCCCGGATTCGGAAGTGGTGTGCGTGACCGGTGAAGGCAGTATCCAGATGTGTATCCAGGAGCTGTCAACCGCAACCCAGTATCACCTGCCGGTGAAGATCCTGTGCCTGAACAACCAGGCTCTCGGGATGGTGAAGCAGTGGCAGGAAATGCAGTACGAAGGTCGCCTCTCCAACAGCGTGTATGAGGAGTCTCTGCCGGACTTCATCAAGCTGGCGGAGGCCTACGGCCATCTGGGCATAAAGATCGAGCATCGCGATGAGTTGCACGGCAAACTGGCCGAGGCATTTGCGATGAAGGATCGTACCGTGTTTATCGACGTTTACGTCGATCCGTCCGAGCATGTCTACCCCATGCAGGTGATGCCGAATGGCTCCATGCGGGATATGTGGCTCAGCAAGACGGAACGGACGTAAAGGGAGGTAGACAGAATGCGCAGAATCATTTCAGTTCTGATGGAGAACGAACCCGGTGCGTTGTCGCGTGTGGTTGGCCTGTTTTCTCAGCGAGGCTACAACATTGAGAGTCTTACTGTAGCGCCTACCGAGGATGCGACCCTGTCGCGCCTGACGCTGACTACCATCGGGGATGACCACAAAATTGAACAGATCACCAAGAATCTGAACAAGCTGATCGATGTGGTGAAACTGGTGGACCTCACCGAGGGGTCACATATCGAGCGTGAGTTGCTGCTGGTCAAGGTGCGTGCAACCGGGGCCCAGCGGGATGAAGTCAAGCGCAGTGTGGACATCTTTCGTGGTCAGATTGTTGATGTCACCAGCAACATGTACACGGTACAGGTGACCGGTACCAGTGAGAAATTGGACGCTTTTTTACAGGCACTGGGGGAGCACACCATTATGGAGGTTGTGCGCACCGGTGTTTCGGGGATCGCCCGTGGTGAAAAGGTCCTCAGTATTTGAGCGTCGAACCGTCAACAAATTCTTCAACGCTGAGTTTTCAGCGTGGAATGACTTTTTAAAGTACTTAAAGCAGGAAGTAAGTTATGCAAGTTTATTACGATAAAGACTGTGACCTTTCTTTGATCAAGTCCAAAACCGTTGCCATCGTTGGCTACGGCTCTCAGGGCCACGCCCACGCCAACAACCTGAAAGACTCCGGTGTGAGCAATGTGGTTGTCGGTCTGCGCAAAGGTTCTGCATCCTGGGCCAAGGCTGAAAAAGCCGGTCTGCGTGTTGCTGAAGTGGCCGATGCGGTCAAAGATGCCGACGTGGTGATGATCCTGACTCCGGACGAATACCAGGCTGCGGTTTATCGCGAGCAGGTTGAGCCAAACCTGAAGGCCGGTTCCGCATTGGCATTTGCGCACGGTTTCAATATCCACTTCGAATTGATTCAGCCGCCGAAAGATGTGGACGTGATCATGATCGCGCCAAAAGGCCCCGGCCACACCGTGCGCTCCACCTACATGGAGGGGGGCGGCGTTCCGACCCTGATCGCGGTATATCAAAATGCATCCGGCAATGCGAAGGAACTGGCGCTGTCTTATGCATCTGCAAACGGTGGTGGTCGCTCCGGTATCATTGAAACCAATTTCCGCGAAGAGACGGAAACCGATCTGTTCGGTGAGCAGGCGGTGCTCTGTGGTGGTGTTTCTGCACTGGTACAGGCCGGTTTCGAAACCCTGACCGAAGCCGGTTACGCGCCGGAAATGGCCTACTTCGAGTGTCTGCACGAGCTGAAGCTGATTGTTGACCTGATGTATCAGGGTGGCATCGCGGATATGCGCTACTCTATCTCCAATACGGCGGAGTATGGCGACTATGTAACCGGCCCACGTATTGTGACCGAAGAAACCAAGGCGGAAATGAAGCGTGTTCTGAAGGATATTCAGACTGGTAAGTTCGCCAAAGACTTTATGCTGGAGTCCCTCGCAGGCCAGCCCCGCCTGAAAGCCGAGCGCCGCATCGGCAGTGAGCATCAGATCGAAGAGGTTGGTGCCAAGCTGCGTGCGATGATGCCCTGGATCAAGGCCAACAAGATTATCGACAAGACCGAAGGCAACAGCTGATCTCTGCACTTTGGCAAAAAAGCGGCGAGACCAGATGGTCTCGCCGCTTTTTTTTTGTCGGCTCGCCACTGTACACTCGCAGGCATATCAACCTGACTGGATTTGGAAGGAAGTTGTATGAGCGATAAACCGGAAGCTCGGGGATCAGCAGGCTCTCCTGCGGAAGAGGAGATCCGTCTTCCCGTCGATGAGCATATCGAGGAGGAAGTTTCAGCCAGCGGTAAGAGAGTGCGTGCGAAAGGCATTTACTTACTGCCGAATCTGATCACTACGGGTGCCCTGTTTAGTGGTTTCTATGCAATTGTCGCGGGGATGGGGGGTAACTTTGAAGCTGCCGCTATTGCCATTTTTGCGGCCATGATTCTGGATGGACTGGATGGACGGGTTGCCCGTCTGACAGACACCCAGAGCGCATTCGGCGTCCAGTACGACTCCCTTTCCGATATGGTTTCCTTCGGGTTGGCGCCGGCTCTGGTCGTGTTCAGCTGGGGGCTTGGCCCTCTCGGTAAGCTGGGTTGGGCGGCGGCCTTTCTGTATGCGGCGTGCGCGGCGCTGCGCCTTGCCCGCTTCAATACCCAGGTGGACACCGTCGACAAGGGGGTGTTTATCGGCCTTGCCAGCCCAACCGCAGCGGCTATTGTCGCCAGCATGGTGTGGGCGGGACACGACGCAGATGTTGGCACCGGTCTGGCCGTTGTGGCGGCACTGGTTACTGTGGTGGCGGGGATGCTTATGGTTTCCAATTTCCACTACACCAGTTTCAAAAAGCTCGATTTCAAGGGGCGCGTCCCCTTCGTCATGTTGTTGGTCATTATCCTTGTGTTCAGTCTGGTGACTATTGATCCCCCCAGGGTCCTGTTGGTGATCGCGGTTATCTATACCTTCTCCGGGCCGGCTATGTGGGCTTTGAAGGCGCTACGTGAGCGTCGCAGGGCTCAACAGGAGGGGGCTGCTGGAGGTGTGTCGCCGAAAAGTGATGATGAGCCAAGCAGCTGATCACTCATGCTCGGATTGAGACCGGGCCATTTCTGATTCTGTCCGGCCGGTATCGCTTGATGTTGGCCGGACTTCCCTCCCGTTTTTTGGCAGATTCTCCCCGCCAGACTACTCTTAAGAAATCCACCTCGAGAAACGGCAGGGCTACCCGTGTGGCCACGGGGTTTTCTTGTCGCCAATCTGGACGCGCGTAAATTTTTTTTTGAAAAGTGCTTGCACCGGCGAGGTCAGGTTCGTATAGTTCGCGCCCTCGCCGCTGACGAGGCAACTCAAAGCGCGGCGTTAAGGCGAAGTAAGCTGTTGATCTTCAAAGGGTTTTCCCGGAAAAAGAATTTCAGAAAGCGCTTGCCAAGGTCGAAGAGGTCGCTATAATGCGCGCCACTTCGAAGGTCACCGGAAGCGGTGGTCGAGGTGCTCGAAAGCGTTGAAGTTCAGTAGAAAGTTCAACGGTTTCGAAGCCAAAAAAGTCTGCCAAAAAGCACTTGCTTCAGCAGATTGGATGTGTAGAATACGCGTCCCCAGTGATGACCGAGCGTCACGCTGCGTTGTTTAAAAATTCGATCAAGCAATATGTGTGGGTGCTTGCGGAGTGATGGATCGAACATCTAGCTTCGGCTAGAAAAAGATTTATCGGAAGCAAGTAACTCATGTCAATGAATTACGTTTTAA